>NZ_JAHWXK010000001.1:1505208-1806250 GCF_023091155.1 Microbacterium sufflavum
GGTGACGCGGCCGTCCGCGAGCAGGGTCACGCGGTCGGCGTGCGCGAGCGCGGCATTCAGGTCGTGCAGCACGATGGCCACCGCGGCCCCCTCGGCGGCGCGGGCGCGGAGGAGCCGCATGACGTCTTCGTGGTGCTTGAGGTCGAGGGCCGCGGTGGGCTCGTCCAGCAGCAGCACGCCGGTGCTCTGGGCGATCACCCGGGCCAGGGCCACGCGGGCGCGCTCGCCGCCGGAGAGGGAGGGCACCGCGCGGGGCCCGAGCGCCGTGACCTCGGTCTGCGTCATGGCGTCCGCGACGATCCGGTCGTCGTCGTCGGCCGCGGGGGTGCGTGCCCACGGGGTGCGGCCCATGCGCACGACCTGTTCCGCGGTGAACGGAAAGGTGACCGTGTTCTCCTGCAGCAGCACGGCCCGCTGCTGCGCGAGGGCACGCGGCCGCAGGTCTCGCAGCGGGCGGCCGTCGAGGAGCACCACCCCGGAGGCCGGGGCGACGTCGCCCGCCAGCACGCCGAACAGGGTGGACTTGCCCGCGCCGTTCGGTCCGACGAGCGCGTGCACCTCGCCCGCGTGCACGTCGATCGAGGCGTCGTGGAGGATGGTGCGTCCCTCGCCCACGCGCACCGTGAGCCCGGTGCCCTGCAGCCGCGGCATCATGCCCACCCTCCCGAGCGACGGCGCGTGCGCACCAGCAGCCAGAGGAAGAACGGCCCGCCCACGAGGGAGGTGATCATGCCGATCGGGAGGTCGGCCAGGGGGACGGCCGTGCGGGCGACGAGGTCGGCGACCGCGATGAGCAGCGCGCCGCCGAGGGCCGAGGCGATCACGAGGGGCAGGTGTGCGGGTCCGATCATCATGCGCATGAGGTGCGGCACGACGAGGCCGGCGAAACCGATGATCCCGGCGAATGCGACCGCGGCGCACACCAGCAGTGCGACGGTCACGATGACCACGAGGCGCAGCAGCTCCACGCGCACGCCGAGGTGCCGGGCGGTGCGCTCGCCGAGGGCGAAGAGGTCGAGGCTCGGCGCGACGATCAGGGCGACCACGACGCCGATCGCGACGAGCGGCGCCACGAGCTGGATGTTCGACCAGAGGGCCCCGTTGAGCGACCCGAGCTGCCAGAACACGATCTGCTCGCGCGTCGACGTGGTGCCGAGGAAGGTGAAGAACGCCATGCCCGCCCCGGCGATCGCGTTGATGGCGATGCCGGTGAGCAGCAGGGTCACGACCTCGGTGCGGCCGCCCGAGCGGCTGAGGAGGTACACGGAGAAGACCGCGACCAGCCCGCCCAGGAACGCGAACGCGGGGGTGGTCCACATGCCGAACGTGGCGAGGCCGAACGTGATGCTGGCCGCCGCACCGAGCGCCGCGCCCGACGAGACGCCCACCACGCCCGCGTCGGCGAGGGGGTTGCCGAAGACCGCCTGCATGAGCACGCCGGACACCGCGAGCGCGGCGCCCACGAGCAGGCCGAGCACCAGGCGCGGCAGTCGCAGCGTGTAGATCACGCCGTAGTCCGTGGCGGCGTCCGGCACCCAGGCGGTGTCGATGCCGAGGCCCCGCAGCAGCACGCCCAGCAACGCCGTGGGCGACAGGTCGTACTGACCGCTGGTGATCGAGACGACGCACGTGACGGCGAGGGCGACGAGGAGCCCCGTGACGACCAGCCCGAAGCGCAGTCCGCGGTGCCGCGCCGGCGTAGGGGTGACGACCTCGCCGCTCACTGGGGCGGCTCGGCGGTGTACAGCGCGCGGGCGAGGGCGCCGATCACGTCGGCCGACCGGGGACCGAAGCTCAGGATCTCCGCGTCGGCCATGTCGATCACCCGGCGGTTCGCCCCGGCGGGGGTCTGTCCCACGGCGGGGATCCGTTCGATCAGCCCGTCGATGCCTCCCACGGACTCCAGGCCGTCGGTCATCATGACGAGCACGTCCGGCTGCGCGGCGACCAGGGCCTCCGCGGTCATCGGCTTCATGCCCTCCCAGCCGATCTCGGAGGCGACGTCGACACCGCCGACCGCATCGATGAGCGAGTCCGCCCCCGAGTCCGCGCCGAAGATGTAGTAGACGTTGGCGCTGCCGCGCACGTAGAGGAACAGCATGCGGGCGCGGTCCTCCGGTGTGGCCGGGGTCACCTGCGCGATCTCGCCGAGCACGGACGCCACCCGCGCATCGAGGCGCTCGATCAGCTCGGCGCCGCGGCTGGGCACCCCGAGCGCGGCGGCGATCTCGGTGACGAGCGCATCGGTGGTGTCGAGGCGACGGTCGCCCGAGATGACGACGACCGCGATCCCGGCGTCCCGGAGCTGCTGGCGGACTTCCTTCGGGCCGATCGTGGTGTCGGTGAGGATGACGGTGGGAGCGAGCCCGAGGATCGCCTCGGGGTTGAGCGTGTGGCCGGTCTTCGTGACCACGGGCAGCTCCTCGGTGCCGGGGAACAGCGTCGAGGAGTCACGGCCGACCACCTGGTCGCCGAGGCCGAGCGCGAACACCGTGGACGCGATCGTGCCGGAGATGTCGATCGGGAGGATGCGGTCGACGTCGGTCACCTCGACCGTCCGACCCTCGCTGTCGGTCACCGTCACGGGCAGCTGGGGCGCGGTGCGGTCGTCGACCGGGGTGATCGCGTGGCTGGCGAGGCAGGCGGTCGCGGGACCCGTGGCGGTGCGGACGTCGTCCACGAGGTCGAGCTCGGTGAGGGGGACCGAGGCCTGAGGGCAGGTGTCGTCGACGGCGGGCGGGGCCGCGGCGGTGGCGTCGGGGTCGGCGCAGGCGGCGAGTCCGACGGCGAGAGCGGCAGCCAGGACGAGGGCGGAGAGGCGTCGCATTAGGCAAGGCTATCCTAAAACTTGACGCTGTCGTGGCGAGCGCCCTACGCTCGGGATCGACGGCTTACTTAGCTGAGCCTAACCAACATCCCATCCTCGCCCGACTGCCCGTGCGGCCTCGCCGGAGCGCTCCCGAGCGCCCGGCGGCCGTGGAGAATCGTGAACGACACAGCCATCGCATCCCCCGGGAGCCCGCGCCTGCGCGCCCTGCTCGCCGCCCTGATCTCCGTCCTCCTCATCGCCGCCGGGGCGGTGATCGTCCCACCCGCGCACGCCGCCGGCGGAACCGTGACCCCCACCGTCACCTCCGCAGACACCGCCGGTCTCACCGTGCAGGTGCAGGCGAGCGGTCTGCCCGACGTGACCGGCGCCTACGCCGCGCTCATCGTGAAGGGCACCGAGAGCGGTCTGACCGGGTCCGGCGGCTACGCCGCGTTCGCGCTGCCGTTCCCGCGCGTGGAGGGCGGCGCGAGCAGCTTCGCCCTCACCGCCGCCGTGGGATCGCTCGACCGCACGAAGGCGTACGAGGTGCTCGTATGGCAGCAGCACTCCAACCCGAACGAGACGACCATCTACGGCCGCGGCGACGTGGCGATCTCGGCGGCACAGTGGGATGCCCTGTTCGGCACCACGCCGACCGATCCCGGCGAGACCGACCCGGGCACCGATCCCGGGGAGACCGACCCGGGCACCGATCCCGGTGAGACCGACCCGGGAGAGACGGACCCCGGTGAGACCGACCCGGGCACCGATCCCGGGGAGACCGACCCGGGCGAGACCGACCCGGGCGAGACGGATCCGGGTACCGATCCGGGTACCGATCCCGGAGAGGGCGAGCCGTCCGCGGCGATCGAGGTGTTCCTCGCCGACGGCGTGACCCCCGCGACCGGCGTCGCGCTCAGGGCCGGTGACCGGATCGTCGTGAAGGGCAGCGGCTACGACCCGACCGCGAACGTCGGCGGGCGCGGCGTGCCCATCCCCGCGCACCTGCCGCAGGGCACCTACGTGGTGTTCGGCAACTTCGGTGCGGACTGGCAGCCGTCCACGGGCGCCGCATCGTCGACACGCTCCGTCGGTGCCCAGGCCTGGGCGCTCGCCGAGGGTGTGCTGGACCAGGTGCCCGCGCAGTATCAGGGCGCGATCCGTGCGCAGTGGGTCGACATCTCCACCGACGGCTCGTTCCAGGTGACGCTCACCCTGAAGGACACGCCCGCGACCCCCGGCTCCTACGGCGTCTACACCTATGCGGCAGGCGGTGTGCGCAACGCCGACCAGGAGCGCAGCGTCGCCCTGGACTACCGCATCGCCCCCACGCTCACCGCGTCGGTGGAGTCCGCCACCGCGAAGGACGGCCTGACCGTCACGGCAGCCGCGGCGAAGCTCGGCGCGGTCACCGGCGCCTACGTGGCGCTCATCGAGGCGGGGACCGAGGCCGACGTCACGGCCGGCGGCGGCTTCCTCGCGATGCAGTACGTGCGGAACATCGACGCCGGTGCGTTCACGGTCGACCTGAACACCGCCGCGAAGAACCTCGACCGCACCCAGACCTACGAGGTGATCGTGTGGAAGCAGCACACGATGCCGAACGACGCCACGATCCACGCGCGCGCCGCGGTCACGATCACCGACGCGCAGTGGACGGCGCTGCTCGGCGACGAGCCGGAGGAGCCGGCGGAGCCGAAGCCGCCCGTGACGCCGACGACGCCGCCGGTGAGCGTGCCGGGCGGCTCGCTGCGCTGGGCCATCTCCACGTCGTTCGCGAACTACGTCGCCGGTCCCATCGCGCAGGGCGCCATCCAGGTGTCCGGCGGCGCGACGCGCTCCGGCGGACAGTTCCAGTTCGGGCAGACCGTCGGCGGCGACTACGACGCGAGCACCGGCCTCGGCAGCGTGGTCTACCGCGGCGCCGTGCGCTTCACCGGTCACCACGGCGTGCTCGACGTCACGGTCTCCGACCCCGTGGTGCGGGCGACCTCGGCGGGAGCAGCGACGGTGTACGTGAGCAGCGGCGGCGCGCAGGTGCCGTTCGCGACGCTCGACCTGACGCGCGCGGCCCGGATCACGGCGAACGGAGCCGTGACCTACTCGGGCGCCCCCGCCACGCTGACGGCTGCCGGTCGTGACCGCGTGCTCTCGGGCTACTCCACCACGCTCGACCCGGTCACGTTCACGATCGGCTCGGCCGCCGCGGCACCCTCGGGGTCGACCGGCACCGTCGCCGCCGCCGCGGTCGTGAAGCGGGCAGCGCTCCCCGCGACCCCGCCGGCGAGCGAGGGCATCGACGTCGACGAGCAGAACCTCGCCGCGCTCGCGTCCGGGCAGCCGGCCACCGTCACCGCCTCCGGGTTCCGCCCCAACGAGGAGGGCATCAAGGTCGTGGTGTACTCCACGCCCGTGCTGCTCGACACCGTGACCGCCGATGCCTCGGGTGTCGCGACCTGGTCGGGCGCCCTGCCCGCCGCGCTCGAGGACGGCGCGCACACGCTCACGTTCCAGGGGTCGGTCGACCGCGGTCTCGCGTTCACCCTCGCTCGCGCGACCGCCGCCATCGGCGCGTGCACGGTCGAGGCGGCGACGCTGAACTGGGGGTACAAGGAGTCGTTCCGCACCTACATCGAGGGCATTGCGAAGGGTGGCTGGACCCTGACCGACGTGGCGTACCGTTACCCCGACTTCGTGTGGGAGAACGGTGCGGGCTCGCTCGACGGCACCGCGCTCACCGGGCTCGTCACCTACGGCGGCAGCATCGCGTTCACGGGTCACGACGGTGCGCTGAACACGACGCTCGGGAACGCCAGGGTCGAGCTCGCGGGCGACACCGGCTACCTGGTGTTCGACGTGACCGGCACCACGCAGGCCGGGGAGAGCGTCGACCAGCAGGGCGTGCGACTCGCGGAGTTCCCGCTCGCGGACGCCGCGGTCGTCGACGGCGCGCTCCGGCTGGACGCGGTGGCCACGACGCTCACCGAGGCGGGGGCCGCGGCCTTCGGCACGTATCAGGCGGGGGAGCAGCTCGACCCGGTGACCGCCGTGATCCCCGTCGACACCGCGTGCGGCACGGCCGTGGCGGAGGAGCCGGAGGCGGACGCGGAGGCGAGCGCGGCGGTCACCGCGGTGACGGAGCCGGCCGACACGGAGGGTGCACCGGTCTGGCCGTGGATCGTCGGCGGCCTCGTCGTCGTGGCGCTCGCCGCCGGGGGAGGCGTGCTGATCGCCCGCCGCAGCCGCACGGCACAGGCCGCGCCGGAGACCACCGAGGGCTGAGCCGCGGACGCACCCGCCCTCTCCCGGACGACCGGGGGAGGGCGGGAGCGCAGGGGGCCGGGTGCCCGACCCGCCCGGACGGTGGGACAATGGAGACATGGCCCCCCAGGATTCCCACCAGACCGTCGAAGTGACCGTGCGCCGTGTGCCGCGGTACGGCGTGCTCATGGGCATCGGGGTCGTGCTCGGGGTCGTCGTCGCGGGCATCCTCACGATGATGGGCAGCTACGACGAGTCGCAGGCGCTCGACGTGGTGTATCCCCCCGGTCAGGTGTTCGGGTTCCTGCTGCTGTGGACCGTGCCGATCGGTCTCGCGCTCGGCGGGGTCGCTGGGCTCGTGCTGGAGCGGGTCGCGCGGCGCCACGACCGCGTGGTGAAGGTCGACCGCGAGACCGTCGTCGACGGCGAGGACTGAGCTCAGGCCAGCTCGGCGATCACGGGCCGGATGGCCGCGTCGAACGCCACCACGTCACGCCGCAGGCCGTCGGTCACCGCGACCGACAGTGCCCCGATCCACCAGATGCCCCGCTGTGACAGCGGGAGCACCTGCACGTTCAGCTCGAACGAGTGGGCGCGCCGGCCGATCTCCCGCTCGAACTCCGCGATCGCGCTCGCATAGGCGCGGTACGCGTCGCCGCCCGTGTGGCTGGTCATGGCGCCGACGTAGCGGTCGTGCGCCGCGTGGGCGAAGCGCAGGGCGGTCGCGGCGTGCGGCCGGATCGCCGCGGCGAGCTCGTCGGCCCCGGTCGCGGGCAGCGCGACGAGCGTCTCGAACCCGTCGATGAGCTCGAGCGGCACCCCGGAGTGATGCGCCCGCGGCTCGACCGTCATGTCCCAGTAGTCGCGCCACTGCGCCTCGATGGCGGGCGAGGCGTCCACGGCATCCGGCGCTCGCACGGGGAGCTCCCGGAGGGTGGGCAGGTCCTCCGGCGCGCGGATGCCCAGCAGCTGCCGCAGGGCGAGCGCGACCAGCACGGGGACGCTCGCGTCCTCGCGGATGAGCCACTGCGGCTTGTCGGCCATGCGCCCATCGTAGGGGGCGGTGCACCGGGCTCGGCGTCCTCGCAAGGTAAACCCCTGGACGAGCCGCGTCAACCCTCGCCGTGATACCCGGAGGGGGGAGTAGACCTGCCTGCACGTCGGCGGCCGTCGGCGCGGAGTCGAGAGGAAGAACGATGTCGCAGAGCAATGCACAGGGTGTCGCCGGCGGCGGCACGGACGAGTCGCCGGGGACCGTGAAGACCGCCGCGCACGAGGCGGCCGGGGTCGCCGGTACCGCGAAGGACGAGGCGGCGGGGGTCGTCGAGACCGCGAAGGCCGAGGCCGGCGCTGTCGCGCACGAGGCGAAGGACCAGATCCGCGACCTGTACCACCAGACCACGGCCGAGCTGTCGGAGCAGGCGGCGATCCAGCAGCGTCGCGTCGCGGACGGGCTGCGGTCGGTCGGCGGAGAGCTCGGCTCGATGGCGCAGAACGCCGAGGGCGGGGTCGCGGCGGATCTGGTCCGTCAGGCCTCCACCCGCATCCAGGGCATCGCCGGCTGGATCGGCGACCGTGACCCTGGGTCGCTGCTGACCGAGGTGAAGTCGTACGCGCGGGCCAAGCCGGGCACGTTCATCGCGGTCGCCGCCGTGGCCGGACTCGTCGTGGGACGCCTGACCCGGGCGCTGTCCGAGGGGGCGGCGGAGTCGGGTTCCGACACGTCGACGCCGACCGCCGGCGCCGCCTCCACCACCGCGGTGCCGGGGGCGACCGCCTCTGGCCTCTCGGGAGCGGGAGCCACCCCGAACCTCGACCCCGCGGCGACGACGCCGGCGACGGTTCCCGGTTCCGCGACGAGCGCGGGCGCGGGTGCCGGTGTCGGTGCGGCCGGAGCCTCGGACACGGGCGGCAGCACCACGCTCGGCCAGCCGCCACTGCCGACCGACGGCACCGTGCCGGGTGCCCCCGATGGGATGAGCGGCATCGATGCGGGTACCGCGCCCTGGGGTGTGACCCGTGACGAGGACCGCGGCGACACCCCGCTCTACGACAGGACGGACGCGGCCAACCGCGCACCGGGTGACGAGGAGCGACCATGACCGACGCCACCCCGACGCCTTCGGAGCAGAAGGCGGAGACCACCTCGCTGGGCGACCTGCTCAGCGAGGTCACGAGCGACCTGTCCACGCTGATGCGACAGGAGCTGGAACTCGCGAAGGCGGAACTCAAGCAGTCCGCGACGCGGGCCGGCCGCGGAGCGGGCATGCTCGGCGGGGCGGGCTACGGCGCGATGATGGCCGTCTTCTTCCTCTCCGTCGCGCTGTGGTGGGGTCTCGGCTACTACGTGACCGGTCTCGGCTGGTCGGCCGTGATCGTCGCGGTCATCTGGGCGCTGGTCGCCCTGGTCCTGTTCCTGGCGGGACGCACGCAGTTGAAGAGCATCGAGGGGGCGCCGCGCACGGTGGACAGCCTCAAGCGGATCCCCGATGCCGTGAAGAGGAATGAGGAGAACAAATGAGCGATTCACCCGACGCGATCCGCGCGGACATCGAGCGGACCAGGGCGGAGTTCGGCAGGGACGTCGACGCGCTCGCCGACAAGGTCACCCCCTCGAAGGTCGTGCACCGGCAGACGCAGAAGATGAAGGGTGCCGCGCGCTCCGTGGTCGACCGCGTCATGGGCGTGGCCGACGACGCGGGCGGTCACGTGGGCGACGCGTCGTCCTCGGTGGCGGATGCCGGCCGGCACGCCGTGGGGAAGGCGCAGGGCAACCCGCTCGCGGTGGGGCTCATGGCCTTCGCCGCCGGGCTCGTCGTCGCCGCCGTCATCCCGTCCTCCACGAAGGAGAAGGAGCTGGCGGGCGAGCTGAAGGAGAAGGCCCAGCCGCTGGTCGACGAGGTCACCGAGGTCGCGAAGACCGTGGGCGAGGATCTCAAGGAGCCGGCGCAGGAGGCGTTCGCGGCCGTGAAAGACGAGGCCGCCGGTGCCGCCGAGCACATCCGCGATGACGCGACCCACGCGGTGGACGAGGTCAAGGGCAGTGCGCAGGACGCCCGCGACACCGTCACCGGAAGCTGATCGGCGAGCGCTCCCCCGGGGTCCGATGCCGCGGCACGGCACCGGACCCCCGGGCTCTGTAGCCGGTCGGGGGCTCCGGGCGCAAGCCCGTTCTCCGACCGGCTCCCTCATGACAGGGTCATGATCATGAAACTCGTCTCCTACGCCGGGCAGCAGGTCGTCACGACGGACGACGTGGCGGACGCCCTGGTCACCCTGGCCGCCTCCCTCGCCAGCGAGGGCGAGTCCGCGGCCGTGCAGATCCCGATCCACGTGGACGGGGAGAAGGACAGCGCCGACCTGATCGTCGGCGTCGGGAACGACCTCCTGGTCGGTCCGCAGTCGTCGAACGGCGACGACCCGGACTTCTCCGCGGACGCGGCAGCCCTGCGCGAGCACCGTTTCTACCCGAAGCCGACGGCCGAGGACGGGGATGTCGACGACGACGGACTGCCGGCGATCGACCTCGACCTGGACCGCGGAGTCTGACGTGTCGCATCCGCAGACGCTCGACGTGCCCGAGGAGGGCGCCGCGCACACACCGTCGAAGGCGCTGTGGGCGTCGGTCGCGGACGGGTTCTACGTGGGCAGCCACGCCGGGACCTTCCTCGGCTACGTCGACCGCCAGCCCGGGGGCCTGTGGCGCGCCTTCGACTCCGCCTCACAGATCATCGGCGACTTCACCGACCATCACACGGCCATCGCCGCGGTGACCGAGGCCATGACGGACGACACCGCCGCAGGGGGACACCTCGGATGACGACCGACCACGCGCTGCTCTCGCTCGTCTACTGCAGCACCGCCACCCGCGCGTTCGACGACGACGAGCTCGAGGCCCTGCTCGCCTCGAGCCGCGCGGCGAACCAGGCGCGCGAGATCACCGGTCTCCTCCTGTACCGCGAGGGCGAGTTCGTGCAGATCCTCGAGGGCGAGGAGGGCGTGGTCGAGGCGCTCATGACCCGCATCGCCGAGGATCCGCGTCACCACGACGTGCGGGTGCTCCTGCGCGAACCGCTGCACGAGCGCCGGTTCGCGGACTGGACGATGGGGTATCAGCCGATGGTGGCCGCCGAGCCGCGCCTGGCCGAGGGGTACCGCGACTCGTTCGACGATCTGCGCGTCGGCGACCACGACATGATCGGCCGGGCGCTCATGGAGCTCACGATGTGGTTCCGCGTGCGGCAGGCCGCGCAGCGGGCCGAGGCTCTGGAGATCCGGTAGGGCTGCGGGCGGTAGGCTGTTCGAGTGGCTGCCTCCCCCACCAACCCCTATTCCGAAGCCGGTGTCGATACTGCTGCCGGCGATCTCGCGGTCGAGCTGATGAAGTCGTCCGTGCGCGCGACGCACGGACCCGAAGTGCTCGGCGGCGTCGGCGGTTTCGCCGGCCTCTTCGACGCGAGCGCGCTGCGCGACTTCCGGCGTCCGCTGCTGGCGACCAGCACCGACGGCGTCGGCACCAAGGTCGCGATCGCCCAGGCGATCGACAAGCACGACACGATCGGGCAGGACCTGGTCGGCATGGTCGTCGACGACATCGTCGTGGTGGGTGCGAAGCCCCTCTTCATGACCGACTACATCGCGTGCGGCAAGGTCGTGCCCGAGCGCATCGCCGACATCGTCCGCGGCATCGCCGGGGCGTGCGCGGCCACCGGCACCGCGCTGGTCGGTGGCGAGACGGCCGAGCACCCCGGACTTCTCGGACCGCGCGACTACGACGTGGCGGGAGCCGCGACCGGCGTGGTCGAGGCGGATGCGATCCTCGGCGCCGAGCGCGTGCAGGACGGCGATGCGGTGATCGCGGTCGCCTCCAGCGGCCTGCACTCCAATGGCTACTCGCTCGTGCGTCACATCATCACGGGCGCCGGCATCTCGTACGCCGACACCGCCGCCGACTTCGGCACCACGTGGGGCGAGGCCCTGCTGGAGCCCACCCGCCTGTACACGCTGCCGCTGCTGCGCCTGATCGAGCAGCTCGCGGGCGGCGTGCACGCCCTGAGTCACGTGACCGGCGGCGGCATCGCGGCGAACCTCGCGCGCGTGCTCCCGCAGGGCAGCTGGGCCGAGGTCGACCGCGGCACGTGGTCGCCCAGCCCGGTGTTCCGCGTGCTGAGCGACATCGCCGGGTCGACGCTGGAGTCGGCCGAGGGCACCTGGAACCTGGGCGTCGGCTTCCTCGCGGTGGTCGCCGGCGACAAGAAAGACGCGGCGATCGCGGCGCTGGACGCCGAGGGCATGCCCGCGTGGCAGGTCGGCACCGTCGGCTTCGGCCCGCGGCCGACCGGCGAGTTCGAGCAGGGCGCCAAGGGCGTCGACGGTGGAGCGGTGCGCCTGATGGGCGCCTACGCGGACGGAGCGAAGTAACACCCCATGTGCGGCATCGTCGGAATGGTGGGGACAGCCCCGGTCAATCAGGACATCTACGACGCGCTCCTGCTGCTGCAGCATCGCGGGCAGGACGCGACGGGCATCGCCACGGCGGAGGCCAACGGCGTGATGCACAACGCGAAGGCGCAGGGCATGGTGCGCGAGGCGTTCCGCACCCGCGACATGCGCGCGCTGCTCGGCAACGTCGGCCTCGGCCACGTGCGCTACGCCACCAAGGGCACCGCGTCGAGCGAGGAGGAGATGCAGCCGTTCTACGTGAACGCGCCGTACGGCATCATCCTCATCCACAACGGCAACCTCACGAACACCCGTGAGCTCACGGCGGAGATGGCGAAGCGCGACCGCCGTCACCTGAACTCGTCGAGCGACACCGAGCTGCTGCTCAATGTGCTCGCGGGCGAGCTGCAGGCCACCACGTCGACGGTCGACCTCGACCCGGAGCGCATCTTCGAGGCGGTCGCCCGCACCCACGAGCGCATCGAGGGCGCGTATGCGGTGATCGCGGTGATCGCGGGCTACGGTCTGCTGGCGTTCCGCGACCCGTTCGGCATCCGGCCGCTGATCCTGGGCCGCCGTCCGTCGACCGTGCCCGGCGCGGAGGGACGCGACGAGTGGGTCGTCGCGAGCGAGTCGCTGGTGCTGGAGAACGCCGACTACGAGGTCGTGCGCGAGGTCGAGCCCGGCGAGGCCGTGTTCATCACGAACGACGGCGAGCTGTTCACGCGGCAGTGCGCCACGGAGACGCATCTCGCGCCGTGCGCGTTCGAGTACGTGTACCTCGCCCGCCCCGACTCGATCATGAACGGCATCTCGGTCTACGAGTCGCGCCTGCGCATGGGCGACAAGCTGGCCGACACGATCGCCAAGCACGTGCCGATGGACAAGATCGACGTGGTCATGCCCATCCCCGACTCCTCGCGCCCGGCCGCGATGGAGGTGGCCCGCAAGCTCGGCATCGAGTACCGCGAGGGCTTCTACAAGAACCGCTATGTGGGCCGCACGTTCATCATGCCGGGGCAGGCGGTGCGCAAGAAGAGCGTGCGCCAGAAGCTCAACGCGATGTCGGCCGAGTTCCAGGGCAAGAACGTGCTGCTGATCGACGACTCGATCGTGCGCGGCACCACGTCGAAGGAGATCATCCAGATGGCCCGCGACGCCGGCGCCTCCTCGGTGACCTTCGCCTCGGCGGCCCCGCCCGTGCGGCACCCGCACGTGTACGGCATCAACATGCCGTCGCGGCACGAGCTGATCGCGCACGGCCGCACGATCCCCGAGATCGCGGAGGAGCTGGGCTGCGACCACCTGGTGTACCAGGAGGTCGACGACCTGAAGGCCGCGATCACCGAGGGCTCCGTGCTGGAGGATCTCGACATGAGCTGCTTCGACGGCCGATACGTCACCGGCACCGTCACCGACGAATACCTCGCCTGGGTGGAGGGGTCGCAGACCTCATGACGGCGCCGAGCGCGCGGCCGCTCTGGCAGGGTCGGGCTCTCGCGCTGGTCGGGATCGTGCTGGTCGCGTTCTCGCTGCGGTCCGCGGTCGCCTCGCTGTCTCCCGTGCTCGACCACGTCGCGGAGGACTTCCCGGTCTCGTCCGTGATCGTGGGGCTGATCGGGGCGGCGCCGCCGGTGTGCTTCGCGCTGTTCGGCCTGCTGACGCCGCTGTTCGAGCGTCGGTTCGGCCTGGAGCGGATGGCCGTCGTGGCGATCGTGCTGATGGCGGCCGGGATGCTGCTGCGTGGTCTGGCCCCGGACTCGTGGAGCCTGCTCGCGGCGACGGCCGTGGTGTTCGCGGGCGTCGGTTCGGGCAACGTGCTGCTGCCGCCGCTGGTGAAGAAGTACTTCGCCGACCGTCTCGGCGTCATGATGACCGCGTACTCGACCACGCTCGCGGTCTCCACGTTCCTGCCGCCGCTGGTCGCGGTGCCCGTGGCCGACTCGCTCGGCTGGCGCATCTCCCTCGGCATGTGGGGCGTGGTGGCGGCGCTGGCGCTGGTGCCCTGGGTCACGCTGCTGGTGCGCACGCGCGGGGAGCGCGATCGTCCGATGCCCACCGAGCTCCTGACGCCCGACCCGACCGACGGCGTGGACGATGTGCGTGACGCGGTCGCCGCCTCGACCGGACCGATCACGACCCAGTCGGCGAGCCCGCGCGTGTTCGGGCGGCTCTGGCGGCTGCCGCTGGCGTGGGCCCTCGCGCTCGTGTTCGGCACCTCGTCGACCATGGCGTACGTGGCGTTCGCGTGGCTGCCGACGATCCTGGTCGACCTGGGTGGCGTCAGCCCGGCTACCGCGGGCTTCCTGCTGTCGCTGTTCGCTCTGGTCGGGCTGCCCTGCTCGATGCTGGTGCCCGTGCTCGTGGTGCGGTTCCAGGCGACGCGGCCGCTGTTCCTGGTGGCGGTCGCGGCGGGACTGGTGGGGCTGCTCGGGCTGCTGCTCCTGCCGACCGTGGCGCTGCCGCTGTGGGTGGCGATCTTCGGCCTCACGGCCATCATGTTCCCGCTGAGTCTGGTGCTGCTGAGCATCCGTGCCCGCACGCCGGAGAGCGCCGTCGCGCTGAGCGGGTTCGTGCAGAGCATCGGCTATGCGATCGCGGCTGTCTTCCCGCTGCTGGTGGGGCTGCTGCACGAGACGACCGGCGGGTGGCAGGTGCCGCTGCTGGTCGTCGCCGCGGTGCTCGTGGTGTCGATCCCCGCGGGCATCGTCGCCGGTCGCCGCCGCACGATCGAAGACGAGTGGGAGCGCCGGCACGGCCACTGGTGACGCCGCTAGCGGATCGGCACCGAGGTCCCGTGGGAGACCCCCTCGTAGAAGTAGGTAGCGATGCCGATCGCCGCGAACGTCACCAGGACGAGGGCGAGAATGACGCCGGCTGCGATGAGGACGACCGCTTCTGATCGAGGCGGCCGCCGTGTGAGGCGATGGATCACCAGGATGAGCAAGGCGCCTTCGATGAGAAAGGCCCAGGGGCTGAAGAGGCCGAGAAGAGCGCCAGCCGCCGCCAAGGCCAAGATCCACCAGTGCAATCGCGCGCGCTCCATGATGTAAAACTTTACTGCTCGTGAGTCCTCGTCCCCGCCCTGGGAAAACCGCGGGGCTCTGACGCGTCGGCTGGTCTGCGCGAACCGGCGTCAGCACTGGGAAGCGGAGGAGCGGGGCGAAGGGGTAACCTAACGTGTTACCTCTCGTTGTGCAGCGCGGTCTGTGGCCGCCGGAAAGCAGTGTGCCCGATGGACATGACATCACCATCCCGAGTCAGGACCGGTGCGGCGACCCCGCAGCCGGACGAACCCGGTGAGCGCTTCCTCGGCATCTCCAGCGTCGTCATCGCGGTCGTCTCGCTCGTGTGCGGCTTCGCGCTGTTCCCGCCACTGGTCGGTGTGATCGCCGGGCTCCTCGGTCGGCAGCGCGAGCCACGGGGGCACGCGATCGCGGCGTGGGGCATCGCGCTCAACCTCGTCGTGCTGTTCGGCTGGGTCCTGCTGCTGGCGGTGCTCGTGCTCACCGGCACGTTGACCGCACTCCTGCACCCGTAACCGCCCGGACACGACGAAACACCCGCACGAGGTGCGGGTGTTTCGAACCGGGAGGCTAGGCCTTCTCTAGTTCGTCTTCGTCTTCGTCCGCGTACTCATCGGCCCACTTGTCGACGTAGGCGTCTTCGTCGGAGTCGCTCGAATGCCCGAGCTCGCGCTCCAGCGCCGAGTAGTTCACCGACGGACTGTACGCCTTGAGTTCGCGGGCGATCTTTGTGTGTTTCGCCTTCTGACGGCCACGGCCCATGCCTGAGACCCCCTCACGAGTTAAGCTGCGGGCAGACGGGCGCCCGAGTCATTCACGACACCGGCTCGCGGCCGGTAAGAGTAGCATTCAGAATAGCATGCGGGGAACACGCCCTGGCCGGTGCCGGGCCGCCGAAGGGAGCGATCTTCATGACCGACAGCACCTCGAACCCCTCCGATGAGGCCACGCAGAACGCAGCGCTGCAGAAGGCGGTGATCGTGGGCATCCAGGTGGATCAGGATCCGCGCGTGCTCGACGAGGCCGTCCGCTTCGCCCGCCTGCTGAACGCGCCGCTGGTGGTCGCGCACGTCGACGTCACCCGCTTCGTGACCTACGAGGACCCCGACGGCTACGTGCACTCGGCGCCGATCGACATCAACTTCGACGCGGGAGCGGCGGAGTTCGAAGCGGTCGAGGCTGCCGCTGCCACCCAGCTGCGCGACCGCGGCATCACCTGGACCGCCCGTCAGCTCGTCGGCGATCCGGCGCTGGCGATCAAGCAGCTCGCGAACAAGCTCGATGCGCAGTTGATCGTGGTCGGCACGCGCAAGCGCGGCCTCGGCGAGTCCATCCGGGAGTTCTTCACCGGCTCGGTGGCGGCACGTCTCACGCATCGCCAGCATCGCTCGGTGCTCGTGGTGCCGCTGGGCGAGCTCGTGCCCGACGACCAGAAGGAGATCTGGCCCGAGTAGTCGGACAGACGCGAGAGGGCCCCGTCGACCGTTGTCGACGGGGCCCTCTCGCGTCAGCCCGTGTGGATGACGATGCCGCGTGCCGGTGCGAGGGGGCGCTCCGGCGGGGATGCCGTTGCCGCGGTCGTGGGCGCCGGGAGCTGCGGAGCGGACCGATCCGCCGCCGGTGTCGGACGCGCGGGCGGGTCCACCGGCGGCGGGGTGTTCACGATCCCGACCGGCTCAGGCCCGCGGTGACGCCGCGCGCGGCCTCGTCGAGGGCGTTCTCGAGCTCGGTGACGATCGTCGCGGGGAGCAGCCCGCCCTTCGCCACGTGCGTGCGCAGGTCGGTGCGGACGCGTGCCCGGAACGCGTTGATGATCGCATCCGCGCGGTGGAGCTCGTCGCGGCTCGTGAGGCGCGCGTCGTCGGTCTCCGTCCGGGGGCGGCTCTTCGCCGCGGCCCTGTCGTCCTTCGCCGCGGTCGCGAGGTCGGCCCGCAGGCTCTTCATCGCCTCCTGCACGCTCTGGCGCACCTCGTTGGCGATCAGGCGCACCGAGTCGGTGATGCCCGCCTCGATACCCGCGAGGTCGGCCTCGCGCGAGGCGAGCTCGGCGCGTCCGGCCTCGGTGATCGCGTAGATCGTGGTGCGGCCGTCGACGGACTTGGTCACGAGGCCCTCCTCCTCCAGCTTCGCGAGGCGCGGGTAGATGGTCCCGGCGCTGGGCGTATAGGTGCCGCCCGTGCGATCGGTGAGCGACTGGATGATGCCGTAGCCGTGCTGCGGCGACTCGGCCAGCAGTGACAGCAGGTACAGCCGCAGGTCGCCGTGCGAGAAGACCGCGGGAGTCATGCTTCCTCCCATTCGGGGTCGTCGGCGATCGAGGCCGGAGTGCGGCGCAGCACCGTGACCCCGCCGGAGACGGAGTTGGCGCGCAGGTCGACGAAGCGCCCGGCGAGCTCGCCCGTGGTGCCGGTGTAGTTGCTCGGACCGGACGAGCTGCGCTCGACGCCGTCGATCAGGAGGCGGCCGCTGAGCGAGCGGATCACGTAGTTCGCGGCGAGCGACTCGTCGAGGCGCACGGTGGTGCCGCCCGACACCGAGTTGACGGTGATGGTGTTCACGTCGCCCGCGGCGTCGATCGTCGTGGAGCCGGAGACGATGTCGACGACCGCCTTGCGCACGGTGCCGGTCACCGCGACGTCGCCCGAGACGCTGTTGGCGTTGATGGAGCCGGTGAGGCCGCGCACCTGCACGTCGCCGGAGACGGAGTTGACGCTGAGGTCGCCGATGAGGGTGTCGACGATGATGTCGCCCGAGACGGTGTTGAGGCGGGCGTCGTTGCGGATGCCGGAGACGAGGGCGCCGGCGCTGACGACGCCGAGGGTGAGGGCGATCGACCGGGGGACGGCGACGCTGACCTCGGCGCGCGGGCCGCCCGAGCCGAAGTTGCGGAACACCTCGAGGAAGTTGTCCCAGCCGAGCTGCGGGTGGTCGATCTCGACCTCGCCGTCGTGGGACTCGATGCGGAGGTCCTTCGTGGTGACGCCGTGCACCTCGATGCGGATGCCCGGTTCGTCGTGGGCGATGACGTCGACCTGTCCGCCGACCAGGCCGATCTTGAGCCGGGTGGCCGACTCGATGTCGATGACGCGTTCCTCGCCGGGGGCGATGAGCCACTTCTCGGTCATGTGCTTCTCCTTGAGTCGGAATCACGATATATCGTGTGTCCCTCAGTGAACACGATATATCTCGATGTGTCAAGGGTGACCGCCACGACCGCTTGACATTGACGTTGCGTCAACTTCTACCGTGGAGACATCACACCGAGAGGAGGAGACATGACGAAGGCGGACTGGTCGATCCAGGAGATCGCACGGCTCGCGGGCACCACGAGCAGGACGCTGCGTCACTACGACGACATCGGCCTGCTCCCGCCCTCGCGCATCGCCGCGAACGGCTACCGGCACTACGACGGCGAGGCGCTCGTGCGGCTGCAGCGCATCCTGCTGCTGCGCGAGCTCGGACTCGGACTGCCGCAGATCGCCGACGTGCTGCGCGCCGACGCCGCACCGACCGAGGCCGCAGCCCTCGAGACCCACCTCGCGCTGCTGCGCGCGGAGCAGAACCGGCTGGCGCGGCAGATCGCGTCGGTCGAATCCACCATCACGGCATTGAGAGGAGGTGAGAACCTCATGGCAGAGAACATGTTCGACGGCTTCGACCACACCCAGTACAAGGAGGAGGTCGAGGAGCGCTGGGGTCGTCAGGCCTACGCCGACAGCGACCGCTGGTGGCGCGGGATGACCGACGCCGAGCGCGCCGACTGGCAGCAGCGCGTGTCCGACCTCGGACGCGACTGGGTCGCCACGGCCGAGAGCGGTGCCGACCCCGAGTCCCCCGAGGCGCAGGAGCTCGCGCGACGTCACGTCGAGTGGCTCACGGGCATCCCCGGCACACCCGCCGCGGCGCCCGGCGGCGACGTGAAGGCGTACGTGACCGGGCTCGGCGAGATGTACGTCGCCGACCCGCGCTTCGGCGCGAACTACGCGACCTCGGACGGCGGCACCCGCGGCGCCGAGTTCGTGCGCGACGCCCTCCGCATCTACGCGGACGGCAACCTCTAGCGGGTCCGGCCCGTCGCCCCGCTCCTGTCACCGGGAGCGGGGCGCCGGGCACAGGCTCAGCCGGACGCCGCGCCGAGGTGACGGGCGAAGAAGCGAGCGGCGTCGTCCGCAGCGAAGGCCGGCACCCCGGTGTGGCCGCCCAGGTTGGCCTGCAGCGTCTTCTCCGAGGAGGCGAACGCGTCGAACAGCTCGAGCGCCATCGCGCGGTCGTTACCCTCGTCGTCCCACTGCAGCAGCACGTGCACCGGGATCGTGATCCGTCGGGCCTCGGCGAAGGTCGCGCGCGGCACGTAGCTCCCGGCGAACAGGCCCGCGGCGACGATCCGCGGGTCGACAGCGGCCAGGCGCGTCGCGACCGCGATCACCCCGCCCGAGATCCCGACGCGCTCGCCGATCTCCGGCAGCGCGAGCACCGCGTCCATGGTCCGCTGCCACTCGGGCACCGCCGCGTCGACGAGCGGCAGGATCAGCCGATCGATCAGCTCGTCGCCTGGCGCGCGCGCTTCGTCGAGTGCGCGGACCAGGTCTGCGCGGGCCTCGGCGGCACCGGCGAGCGGTGTGCGCTCGCCCGCACCGGGAAGCTCGATCGCGACGGCGGCGAACCCCTGCGCGGCACACGCCCGCGCCCGGCCGGCGAGACGGGAGCGCATTCGCTGCAGGCCGAAGCCGCCGGGCTGGCCCAGCAGGACGAGCGGAACGGGGGTGTCGGGAGAGGCGGAGACGGGGGTCCAGAGCACGCCGGGGACGCCCCCGAGGACGAACTCCCGTTCGATGACGCCGTCGCTGAGATGCGGCGCCGAGGTGAAGTGCATGGTCATGGTCGTACCTTTCGGGAATGCGGCAGAACTGCGGCACTCCCGGGCGACCTATCGCCCGACCGCGACTCCTCGGAGGAGCACCGACGTCGTTGTGAACACGGACACCACCTCCTCGCCTCGGGCACGGGATCCCAGGCTACCGCGCGGTCGAGGGCGGCCGCCGTACCGAATCCGGACGGCGGCGCGCAAGGGGGCGCTCCGCGGCGACGCCCGGGCGTAGGGTCGGGTCATGGTCCACCGACGTCGGCGCTCGAACGCCGCGCCGCTGTTCGTCGCCGCGGCCGCCGCCTACACGGCGAACTGCGCCCTCGGCGCCTCGGTCGCCCTCCGCCTGGTCGACACCCGGAACTTCCGGTGGCTGCACCACGCGCTCTACATCGCCACCTGCGCGACCGCGGCGCTCGCCGCCAGCGCCGGGCTGTGGGGCGAGCCGCGTCGCCCCAGCCGCCGCGCCGCCCTCGCCCTGCTCCCCGCGGCCGCGCCGCTCGCCGCGATCCCGTACCTCGGCACGCACACGCGCCGCCACCCGCTCGTGGCGCTGGCCGCCGCGCCCTTCGTCCTCGCGGGACTGCTGCTCTCCCGCTCCGCCGACCGGAAGTGAACGCATGGAACTCCTCGACGCCATCCGCCGCCGCAAGACCACCAACGGCCCGTTCCTGCCCGACCCCGTGTCGGAGGAGCACCAGCGCATCCTGCTGGAGGCGGCAGGGCGGGCGCCGTCGCAGCTGAACAGCCAGCCGTGGCGCTTCGTGGTGATCGAGAACCGCGACACCATCGAGCAGATCGCGCGCATCTCGGGCGAGAGCATGACCGAGGCGATGTCGAACGGCACCTTCTTCGAGCGCTACAAGCCGTACTTCCGGTTCAGCGAGGAGGAGATGGAGCAGAAGCGCAGCGGGATGCTGTTCGACAAGCTCCCCGCTCCGCTGCGGCCGTTCACCTCGCAGGTGTTCACGAAGCGGGGCCAGACGCTCATGAACACGTTCGGGGTGCCGAAGACGCTCGGCTCGGAGAACCGCAAGCTCGTGGCAGGGTCGCCGCTGCTGCTCGGGGTAATGCTCGACCGCAGCGAATACCGGCCGGGACAGCTGTCGTCGTTCTACTCCGTGTTCAGCATGGGGGCCGCGATGGAGAACGTGTGGCTCACCACGGTCGAGCTCGGGATGGGCATCCAGTTCATCTCCTTCCCGATGGAGGTGCCCGGGCGCTGGGACGAGATCGTGTCACTGCTGCGCGTGCCCGACGACCTGGAGCTCATGGCCGTGTACCGGCTGGGGTACCTGCCGCCCGAGCAGCGGCGCCCGGCGATCGACTGGTCGAGCAGCCAGCGCAAGCTCGCGTCGCAGTACGTGTTCCGCGAGAGCTGCGACACCCCGCAGCAGGGGTGGGACGAGCCGCTGCGCGACGCCAAAGCGGGGTAGGCATCCGCTTGTTCTCTGGATGGACGATCCTCATCGGCACGGTGGCCGTCAAGGCCGAACGCGCCCCGGACGACAGTGACGTTCCCGGCCCCCGGCCCCGGCCGCAGGGTCAAAGCATGGCCGCGCGGCGTGAAGATGCGGCGCGAGCCGCAATGGCGACCGAGAGTCGTCTCGTAGGGGAAACAAACAGGGCTTGATCGAAGGTGGCCAGGGGCTACCCAGTCGGTGGCCCGAGACCGAGCCTGCACGCGGCTCGAGAAGCCGGTTTCCGAAAACGCTCGTTTCGGGCGTAGAGCTCCCATGCGCCTGGTTGGCGCACCACTACCGATTGCCGTAAGCCGGTTGTGGCAGGGATGTTCGGAGGCCGCGAGTACCCTGGGCGGATGCGAGTGTATGTACACGGCGCGGGTCGCCAGGGCACTGATGCCTGGCCTTCAATCCCCACCCAGGGGTCGCAGTTCGCGTGTCTTGACTTCACTGGACCGATGGACGCGAACGTTGCTTCTCTCTCTGCGCTCACACCGCGCGATGCGGTCGTTCTTGCGCACTCCGCCGGCGCCGTGCCCGTGTTCCTCGCTCTGCAGGCGCATCAGATTGCTCCATGCGCACTCGTTCTGCTGGAGCCTGGACTGTATGACGTCGCCAGGGGCGATGCGGCGATCGAACGCCACATCGACGCGATGACTCGCGCCAGAACCCTCTCTCGCAGAGGCGACCTGTTCGGTTACTGGTCCATCGTCCGGCCGCTCATGTTCGGAGGCCCCGCCGACCGTTCTCGCTGGGACGCGGAGCGGGAGGTCGCCGCGAGATTTGAAGCGAAGCAGCCCCCGTGGGGATTCGGAGTGACAAGCTCCGCGATCAACGGAGTGCCCACCCTTGTCATCACGGGAGGATGGAACGCGGAGTACGAGGCGATAGCGGGCGTTTTGGTAGGAGAGGGTGCGAGACACGTTCAGCTCTCCGGCACGAATCACAGACCGCAGGATCATTCAGGCTTCGCCGACACAGTCGACGCGTTCCTCTCCGGGCTCTAAGCGGGCTTGCCGGAAACGATCGTTTGCGGCAGCTTTGCGAAGTGAGCAGATTTGTCCTGCCGCAAAGGCTTACCGAAACGCGGATCCGGCGGACGTTTCTGGCGGGAGTTGCCGGCGGTGTCGGTGATCGAGGTGCGGGGCATCGCTGACGTGTGTCCCTGTCGGGGCGATCGCTCTCATGACACATCGGTGAACAACCGCGCCGCGGCTTGCCCTTTCATATCGAGGTGCGTCAATATAGACGCATGTCGATACAAGAGGTTGAGCTAGTCATCGTCGGTTCCGGCCCTGCGGGGTACACGGCGGCCGTCTATGCCGCGCGTGCTGGTCTCGCTCCGGTAGTGATTGCCGGTTCGGTGACTGCTGGCGGCGCACTGATGACCACGACCGAGGTGGAGAACTTCCCTGGTTTCGTCGAGGGCGTGCAGGGCCCCGAGCTCATGGAGGCCATGCGCGCGCAGGCCGAACGCTTCGGTGCCCGTATTCTCCTCGACGACGCCGTCCGCGTCGACCTTGACGGCTCCATTAAGACGATCGAGACAGGCTCTGGTGAGACTTTCCTTGCCCGCGCGGTGATCCTGACGATGGGGTCCGCCTACCGCAAGCTCGGTATTCCCGATGAGGAGAGACTCACCGGCCGCGGCATCTCCTGGTGCGCCACCTGCGACGGGTTCTTCTTCCGCGACCAAGAGATCGTCGTCGTCGGCGGTGGGGACTCCGCGATGGAAGAGGCACTGTTCCTGACCCGCTTCGCATCGAAAGTCACCGTGGTGCACCATCGCGGTGAGTTCCGGGCCTCGAAAATCATGGCGCAGCGGGTGCTCGACCATCCCAAGATCGAGGTCGTCTGGAACAGCGAGGTCGTGGGCCTCATCGGCGCGGAGAAGGTGGAGGCGGTCACACTGCGCGATACCGTCGCCGGCGCCGAGCGGCAGCTGCCGGCCACAGGAGTCTTCGTCGCGATCGGTCATGATCCGCGGTCCGAGATCGTCACCGGGCTCGTCGAGACGGATGCCGATGGCTACGTGCTCGTTGAGCACCCTTCAACCCGCACGAACCTGGCGGGCGTCTTCGCTGCCGGCGATCTCGTCGACCACACGTACCGCCAGGCAATCACCGCCGCCGGTACTGGATGCGCCGCAGCACAAGACGCCCAGCACTACCTCGCTGCGCTCGACGAGACCGCACCAGTATCAATCGAGACTGAGGAGGTCTACGCATGAGCGCACCCATCACCGCCACCGACGCCACCTTCCAGGCCGAGGTCCTCAATTCCGAGATCCCCGTCGTCGTCGATATCTGGGCCACCTGGTGTGGGCCCTGCAAGCAGGTCGCGCCCATCCTGGACCAACTCGCCGTCGAATACGACGGCCGCGTGAAGATCGTCAAGCTCGACGCCGACCAGAACCCCGAGACCGTCACCGCAATCGGCGTCACCTCCATCCCCACCCTCGGCTTCTACACGGGAGGCGAACGAGTGGACATGCTCATCGGCGCCCACCCGAAGCCCGCCATCGCCGAGAAGATGGATGCGCTTCTCGCATGAGCACCGCAACCGTACCCACCACAGCCCCGGCCACGCGCCGCCTGTCGACCCTCGACCGCTGGCTGCCACTCTGGATCGGCCTGGCTATGGTCGGCGGCATCGTCATCGGCCGCTTCATCCCCGGTGTCTCCGGCGTCCTGGCCAGCCTCGAGGTCGGCGGGGTATCGATCCCGATCGCCCTCGGCCTACTGGTGATGATGTACCCGGTCCTCGCGAAGGTCCGCTACGACAAGGTCGCCGCCGTCACCGGCGATAAGAGACTCCTGATCTCGTCGCTGGTCCTCAACTGGCTCGTCGGGCCGGCGCTGATGTTTGCCCTCGCGTGGGCGTTCCTACCCGACCTGCCCGAGTACCGCACCGGCCTCATCATCGTGGGGCTCGCGCGCTGCATCGCCATGGTCGTCATCTGGAACGATCTCGCCTGCGGCGACCGCGAAGCCGCAGCGGTGCTCGTGGCCATCAACTCCGTCTTCCAGGTCATCGCCTTCTCGCTGCTCGGCTGGTTCTACCTCACGGTCCTCCCTGGCTGGCTCGGCCTCGATTCCCAGGGCCTCGATATCTCGGTCTGGCAGATCGCGTTGAACGTGCTGATCTTCCTCGGGATCCCCCTCGTCGCGGGATTCGCCTCCCGCTTCATCGGTGAACGCGCCAAGGGACGCGACTGGTACGAAGACAGCTTCCTGTCGAAGATCGGCCCCTGGGCGCTCTACGGTCTGCTGTTCACGATCGTGCTGCTGTTCGCCCTGCAGGGTGAGCAGGTCACGAGCCGACCGTGGGATGTCGCCCGGATCGCGCTCCCGTTGCTGGTGTACTTCGGCGTCATGTGGTTCATAGGCCTCTTCACCGGCAAGGCCCTTGGGCTCGGATACGCACGATCGTCGACACTGGCATTCACTGCCGCCGGCAACAACTTCGAACTCGCCATTGCCGTCGCCATCGGCACCTTCGGTGCGACGTCCGGTCAGGCCCTCGCCGGAGTCGTCGGCCCCCTGATCGAGGTGCCGGTCCTGGTCGGGCTCGTCTACGTCTCACTCTGGGCGGCCCGCCGCTGGTTCCACACCGACCCGTACACCGCTGAGAGGATTTCGTCATGAACGTCACCCTGGCAACCGCAGACGACACCTGCAGTCCCGTCGCCACTCATGCGATCGGGCTGGAAGCAGCTTCCGCGGTGGCGGCGACGTTGAAGGCTCTGTCGGATCCGCTACGGCTGCGGATGCTGTCGGCCATCGCGTCCGACCCGCGCGGCGAGTCGTGCGTGTGCGATCTCGCCGAGCTCGCCGACGTTGCCCAGCCGACGGTGTCTCACCACCTCAAGGTGCTCAAGGACGTCGATGTGCTCACCTCCGAGCGACGGGGAACATGGGTCTGGTACCGGATCAATCCGAACCGCCGCGCCGCGGTAACCGCACTCCTGGACTCCTTCGCTCCCGCGTCCATCGCCCATCCGGACGGCACTGACGCGGGGGACGAGGAGCTTCGCCCCGACTTCGATGCGCGGGTGACGCGTCTCGCTGAGGAGCTGGCAGGTGAGGTTCCTGAACTCGATGAGGATGTCGTGCTGTCGATCGTCCGCGAGTCGTACACGTCGCTTGCCCGGTCGGCCCGCGTCACCTCGGCTCTGGTGCCTCTCACCGAGCGCTTTGCCCGTCAACGTCTCGCCGACCTCACCCGTGACCGTGACGCGTCGGTGCCTCAGGTGCTGTTCGTCTGCGTCGCGAACGCTGGGCGTTCGCAGCTCGCCGCAGCGCTCGTCAACAAGCTCGCCGCCGGCAAGGTTGTCGCTCGCTCGGCAGGATCCACTCCGGCGGACGTCATCCATCCGCATGTGCGCTCGATCCTCGCCGAGATCGAAGGCAATCAGGCAGCAGAGCGCTTCCCGAAGCCGCTCACCGACGACGCCGTGCGCGCGGCCGACATTGTCATCACGATGGGCTGCGGCGACGTCTGCCCGATCATCCCCGGCGTGCGCTACGACGACTGGGCCGTCGGAGACCCGGCCCTCGCCTCACGCGAAGGCGTCGAAGCCATCCGTGACGACATCGCCGAACGTGTGCGGGCCCTCGTCGACGACCTCCTCAACTGACCGACATCTCACTCTCAGGAGCAACCATGACCGACACGATCACCAAGCCCTCCGTCCTCTTCGTCTGCGTGCACAACGCCGGACGCTCCCAGATGGCCGCCGGATTCCTGCGCGACATCGCGGGCGACCGCATCGAGGTCCGCTCGGCCGGCTCAATGCCCGCCGATCAGATCAACCCGACGGCGGTCGAGGCGATGGGTGAGCTCGGTATCGATATCACCGCCGAGCAGCCCAAGGTACTCACGTCCGAAGCGGTGCAGGCATCCGACGTGGTGATCACGATGGGCTGCGGCGACGCGTGCCCGTTCTTCCCAGGCAAGCGGTACGAGGACTGGAAGCTCGACGACCCGGCCGGGCAGGGCATCGAGGCCGTCCGTCCGATCCGTGACGACATCCGCGCCCGCATCGCGCAACTGGTGAGCGAACTCACCTGATCGCCACTGACGCAGGGAAGAAGAGGTAGGAGCCAGCGCTCACCGCGCTCCCTACCTCTTCTCTATTGGTGCTAGTGCCCGGCGCCAAGGTTGCCGGTGAGGCGACCGTGGAACGCTGCCGCGGTGTCGTTCAGGCCCTCGATGGTGACGGTCTTGCCATGGTTTTCGTACTTGGTGACGATGGCATCGAGGGCAGCGACGGTGGAGGCATCCCAGACGTGGGAGTGGCTCATGTCGATGATCACGGTGTCGGGGTCGTCGGCGTACTCGAACTGGGTGGTGAGGTCGTTGCTGGAGGCGAAGAAGAGTTCTCCGTCGACGGCGTAGTGCGCTGTGGCGGTATCAGCGTTGACGGAGCGGGTGACGCTGACGAAGTGCGCGACGCGGCGGGCGAACATGATCATCGCGGCAATGACGCCGAGGATGACGCCGACTGCGAGGTTGTGGGTCCAGACGGTGGCGATGACGGTGATGAGCATGACCGCCGTCTCACTCTTCGGCATGCGCTTGAGTGTGCTCCAGCGGATGCTGTGCCAATCGAAGGTCGCGATCGAGACGAGGATCATCACGGCGACGAGTGCTGCCATGGGGATGATCGCGACCACGTCGCCGAGTGCAAGCACGAGGATCAGCAGGAAGACACCGGCGAGGAAGGTCGAGATCCGGGTGCGCGCACCGGAGGCTTTGACGTTGATCATCGTCTGGCCGATCATCGCGCAGCCACCCATGCCGCCGAACGCGCCAGAGAGGACGTTCGCGGCGCCCTGGCCGAGCGCCTCGCGGGTCTTGCGGGAGTGGGTGTCGGTGATGTCGTCGACGAGCTTCGCGGTCATGAGCGACTCGAGTAGGCCGACCACGGCCATAGCCAGCGCGTAGGGAGCGATGATCTGCAGCGTCTCGAAGGTGAGCGGCACGTTCGGAATGAACAGCGCTGGCAAGCTCTCGGGGAGCTCTCCCTGATCGCCGACGTTCGGCACGTTCCATGCGAAGACCACGACTGCCGCGGTGAGCAGCACGATCGCGACGAGTGGTGCCGGGATCACCTTCGTGATCCGCGGCATCAGATACATCACCAGCAGGCCGCCCGCGACGAGCGGGTAGACCAACCAGGGAACGCCGATGAGCTGAGGGAACTGCGAAGTGAAGATCAAGATCGCCAGGGCGTTCACGAAGCCGACCATCACCGACCGCGGGATGAACCGCATCAGCTTGGCGACACCGAGCAACGAGAGGACGATCTGGATGAGTCCGCCGAGCAGGACCGTGGCGATGAAGTAGTCCATGCCGTACTCGCGAGCGACGGGCGCGATGACGAGCGCGATTGCTCCGGTGGCCGCGGTGATCATGGCAGGCCGTCCGCCGAGGAAGGCGATCGCGACGGCCATGATGAAGGACGAGAACAGCCCGACCCGGGGGTCCACGCCCGCGATGATCGAGAACGCGATGGCCTCCGGGATCAGGGCAAGTGCGACGACGAGGCCGGCGAGGACTTCACGAGTGAGCAGGCGCGGGCTGCGCAGCGCCTGCATGACGGTGGGTTCGATGCGGTAGCGCGACGCGGAGTCGCGGGTGGGAGTGACGGCAGTCATGTGCCCTCCGGGTGTTGGGCTCTCTCGTGAGAGCACGGGAAACGAATGGGAGCGCAGCGGCGCGCAGGCGTCGGTCAGGCCGACACGGGAAGATGAGGGAGCGGGCGCGAGAGCCGCGCCGATCTAGACTCTAACGTAACGTGAGTGTTGTGGGGAAATCAGTGGAAGACGAACACGTGACCGTCGAAACGATGCGGATCGGCGAGGTGGCCGAGCGTACGGCGCTCTCATTCCGCTCACTTCGACACTGGGACGACGTGGGGCTCGTGCAGCCGTCCGCACGCACGGAGGGCGGGTTTCGGCTGTACACCGAGAAAGACGTCGAACGCATCCTCATCATCCGCAGAATGAAACCGTTGGGTTACACCCTCGACGAGATGCGCGAACTCCTCGACGTTGTCGACGCACTCACCATTGCCCCGAGCGATATCGCGCTGCGCGCCCGGATCGACGACATCCGCGACGGCGCCGACCAGCGCCGTCAGAAGCTCACGGAACAGCTCGCCATGGCCGATGAGTTCGTGCAGTTGCTGGGCCAACTCTAGAGCGACGTATTGACTCGGCCTGAGGCCTCGGAATCCCGCTCGATCGGCCTGCCGTAAACGATCGTTTCCGGCAGCCTCATCGACGTCGACGACCAGGTGCACGACACGCAAGAATGTTCCGCCGAAACCCCCTGCCGAAACCGAATCGCGCCGGAAGGATGGCAGCACCGTTTTCGGCGGTTCTTCGTCGCGTGGAGACGGTGCACCAGCCACAAGCCGATGGGCGTTACGACCCGTGGCTCACGCCTGATGCCATTCGCGGGTGCGAGGCGACGAGGGGAGAAGTTCGCTGCGCTGACGCTCAGGGCTCTGTCGTGCGCGGGAACGACCGCAGGTCCTCCAGCGCCGGCCCCTCGATGCGCGTGCCGTCCGCGGCGAAGCGGGAGGCGTGCAGCGGGCAGTCCCACGTGCACTCCGCGTCGTTCCAGTCGAGCACCCCGCCGAGGTGCGTGCACACGGCGCTCACTGCACGGGTGACGCCGTCGACCGTCGAGATCGCCACGGGTCGCCCGCCCCGGTTCGCCACGACGCCCTCGCCCTCCGCCGGCTGCGGCACCGGCACGGGCGTGGCCTCCGCATCCACCCAGCCCTTGGTCGCCGCCGCGGCCACCTTGGCGCCCTCGACCGCGCCCCGCGCCAGGTCGGCGGGAACGGTCAGCCGCGTGCCGATGCGGATCATCCACGACGGGCGCTCGCTGCGCTTCGTGCCGATGACCTCCTCGGTGAGCCGCAGCGCTGCGGCCGGGGCGTTCGACAGCCCCCACTTGGCGTACCCCGTCGCGAACCGGATGCGGCCGAGTCCGCGGGGCAGCGCCCCCACGAACGGGATGAGGTTGTGCGACTGGTAGTCCTGCGCCGACCAGCGATGCGTCTCCTCCGCGTCGGGGAAGTGCAGCCGCGTCCACGACACGAGGTCGTCGATGGCCGCGGTCTCGCCGTGCGAGCGCCCCACCGGGTGGCCGTTGCCGCCCACGACGAGCTGCGCCGTGTCCCCGGGGCCGTCGGCGTGCGATACCGGCCGGATCGACCGCGTGGGACTGTCCGCCGAGATGAACGTGCCCTCCGGCACGCCCCCGGAGACCCGGAACGACACGCAGTACGAGCGCATCCCGGCCACCTTGGAGAAGTACAGACCGCGGTCCAGGATCGGGGTTCCGGTGGCGAGGACGATGTGCTCCGCGAACATCGGCCCGGCGGCGGTCTCGACCCGCGGGTCGGGGAGGGCATGCGCCCCGGTGACCCGGACGCCCGTGTGGAGGGTGCCGCCGTTCGCCACGAACTCCTTCGCCAGGGCGTCGGCCACGGCGACCGGGTCGATCGTGACCTGGTGATCGAGAGCGACCGCGCCCGCGACCGGGAACGGCGTCGACAGCTCGTGCGGTGTGAGCAGCCGCGTCGGCAGCCCGGCCTCGCGCGCTGCGGCGTGCTGGTCGCGTACCGACTCCATGCCCTCGGCGCTCTGCGCGTACGTGTGGTCGGTGCGCTGCGTGTACGACACCCCGGCGCTGTCGGCGAAGCCCGTGAGCCAGTCCATGCCGGCGCGGTTCGCGTCGACGTAGGCCTGCACGAGCGAGGCGCTGTGGCGCTGCCGGATCGTGGCGAGCTGTTTCCCCTGCAGCAGCGACAGCTTGCCGGTGTTCCCGCCGGACGCCAGTTCGGCGATCGCGCCCGACTCGAGCACCGCGACATCGAGACCGGCGCGCGTGAGCATGACCGCGGTGGAGAGCCCGGTGAGTCCCGCGCCGACGATGATCACGTCGTGCCGTGCACCCGGGTCGAAGGGGGTGCCGAGGGGCGCGGCCTGGTCGACCTTCCAGAGAGGCATCATGCGACCAGTGAACGACGGCGGCGGCCGGGCTCCCAGCGGCTTGACAACGGACGGTCGCGCTGTCATGCGGCAGTACAGTGGCCAACGTGAACCTCCGCCGCGTGCTGCTCGTCGCCCTGGGCGGCACGGTCGGCACGGCGGCGCGGCTGGCGCTCGGCCTCGCGCTGCCCGACCCCGGGGGATTCCCACTCGCGGTGCTGCTCGCCAATCTCCTCGGGGCGCTGCTGATCGGGGTGGTGGCGGCACGGCTCCCCGCCTCGGCCGACCTGCGGCTGCTGCTCGGCACCGGGGTGCTGGGCGGCTTCACGACCTACAGCGCCTTCATGACCGGGACGGTCGCGCTGTGGGACACGGCCCCGCTGCTCGCGGCCGCCTACGCCGCCGGGAGCCTGGTGCTCGGGCTCGCTGCTGCCGCGCTCGGCCTGCGGCTCGGACGGCCCCGGCGGGGAGGGGCGTCGTGAGCCCGCTGCTGTTCCTCGCGGCGGCGCTTGCGGGCGGCGTCGGCGCGGTGCTGCGCTACCTGCTCGACCTCGGGGTGGCACGGCTCGCGGGGCGCCGCTTCCCGTGGGGCATCCTGGCGGTGAATCTGAGCGGGTCGTTCGCGCTCGGCCTCGTGACGGCCGCGCTGCCCGAGCAGGCGTTCGTGCTGGGGGCGGGGCTGCTGGGCGGCTACACCACGTTCAGCACGGCCATGCTCGACGCGGTGGCCCTGTGGCGCGACGGCGCGAAGCCCGCGGCGGTGTTCGACGCGGTCGGCATGCTGCTGCTCGGGCTGCTCGCGGCCGTGCTCGGCCTGGGCCTCGGCGCGCTTCTCTGATCCGCCCTTGCGGAGTGTCGGTGGGCGCCGCTACTCTCGTGCTAATCGTTTAACGCTAAACGGTTAACACTGCTTTCCACCCGCTCGTGCACCCGTCAAAGGAGACCTCGATGCCCCGCACCACCCGTCGCGCCCTCGGCGCCATCGCCGCCTCGGCGGCCGCCGTCCTCGCGCTGTCGGCCTGCTCCTCCTCCGCCACCGGGGAGTCGTCCGACGGCGACATCACCCTCAGCTACGCCATCTGGGACGAGAACCAGAAGCCGGCCATGGAGGACATCGCCGCCGCCTACACCGAGGAGCATCCGAACGTCTCGATCGAGATCCAGGTCACGCCCTACAAGGAGTACTTCACCAAGCTCCAGACCGCCGTCACCGGAGGATCCGCCGCCGACGTCTTCTGGATGAACGGCCCCAACTTCCAGCTCTACGCCTCCAACGGCCAGCTCGCGCCGCTCGACGGCGTCGACGCCTCCGACTACCCGCAGGGTCTCGTCGACCTGTACACCTACGACGGAAAGCTCTACGGCGCCCCGAAGGACTTCGACACCGTCGCCCTCTGGTACAACAAGGCGCTCTTCGACGCCGCGGGCGTGGAGTACCCGAGCGCCGGCTGGACGTGGGACGACTTCACCGCCGCGGCCGCGAAGCTCACCGACCCCGCCACGGGCCAGTACGGCATCGCCGCCAGCCAGTATGGCCAGGAGAACTTCTACAACTCGATCGCCCAGGCCGGCGGCGAGGTCATCTCCGCCGACGGGACCGAGAGCGGCTACGGCTCGCCCGAGGCGCTGGAGGGCATCGAGCTGTGGACGAACCTCATCGCGGACGGGTCCTCACCCACCGCGCAGCAGATGACCGACACCAACCCGGAGGACTTCTTCCTCTCCGGCAAGGTCGCCATGTTCCAGAACGGCTCCTGGGCCGCCATCGCCTACGCCGACAACGCCGACATCGGCGGCACGGTCGACGTCGCCCCGCTGCCGGCCGGGCCCGAGGGCAACCAGAGCGTGATCCACGGCGTCGGCAACGTCGCCAACGCCAAGAGCCCGCACCTCGCCGCCGCCCAGGACTTCGCCGCCTTCGCCAGCGGGGAGCAGGCCGCGAAGATCCAGGCCGAGACCGGCACCGTGATCCCCGCGTTCAACGGCACCCAGCAGGCCTGGGTCGACGCCCTCCCGCAGTACGACCTCCAGGTGTACATCGACGCGCTCGACACCGCCGTGCCCTACCCCGTGTCGAAGAACACCTCGGCGTGGACCAGCATCGAGAGCGAGGTGCTGTCGCAGGTGTGGTCGGGTGCCGTCACCCCGAAGGACGGCCTGAAGGACCTCGCCGCACAGATGCAGACCGCGCTGGACGCCGAGCAGGAGTGAGCGCATGACCGTCATCGCGCCCCGCGCGGTCGCGCCGACGGCCGAGCGGACGCCGGAGGCCCGCCCCTCCGGTGTCCGCCGCCGGCGCCGCACCCCCGGCGCCTCGCCCTGGTGGGCCCTGGTGTTCCTCGGCCCCACCGCCCTCGGCCTGGCCGTGTTCTATCTGTGGCCGACCGTGCGCACGCTCATCATCTCGTTCACCAAGTCGGGCCCGTTCGGCGGCTCCGAGTGGATCGGCTTCGACAACTACGCGCGACTCCTCCAGGACCCCGAGCTGCTCGGCGCGCTGCGCAACACCGCCGTCTACACCGTGATCGCCCTGATCGGCATCCCGATCGCCGTCGGCATCGCCGCCCTGCTCAACACCACCGGCCTGAAGGGACGCAGCGCCTACCGCACGCTCTACTTCATCCCCGTCGTGACCATGCCCGCCGCCATCGCGCTGGTGTGGCGCATGATCTACAACGGCGACTATGGCGTGCTCAACGCCGCGCTCGCCGCGGTGGGCATCGAGGGACGCAGCTGGCTGACCGACCCGAACACCGCGCTCGTCGCGATCGCCGTGGTCGGCATCTGGGCCGGACTCGGAACCAACATCGTCATCTTCCTCGCCGGGCTGCAGGGCATCCCCGACACGATCATGGAGGCGGCCGACCTCGACGGCGCCGGACCCGTGCGGAAGTTCTTCTCGATCACCATCCCGCTGCTGTCGCCGTCGATCTTCTTCGTGAGCGTGATCAGCGTGATCGGCGCGCTCCAGGTGTTCGACCTCGTCTACATGATGCTCGGCCGCAGCAACCCCGCGATGCCGAACACCCGCACGGTCGTCTACCTGTTCTACGAAGCGGGATTCCTCGACAACGACCGCGGCTACGCGGCCGCCGTCGCGTTCCTGCTGCTGCTCATCATCCTCGTGCTGACCATCGTGCAGTTCCGGCTCCAGAAGAAGTGGGTGCACTATGAGTGACGTCTCCCTCGACACCCGGGCCGTGGTCGGCGCCCCGTCCACGCGCTCGCGCGGCGCCGGACGCCCCCGCAACCGCGGGCTGTGGATCGTGCACGTGGTGCTGATCCTCGGCGCCGTGCTCATGGTGTTCCCGTTCGTCTGGCAGCTGCTGACGTCGTTCAAGACGCTGTCCGACTCGGTGCAGGTGCCGCCCTCGTTCCTGCCGCGCGAGTGGGTCTTCACGAACTTCGCCGAGGTGTTCGACTCGATCCCGTTCGGCCAGATGTTCCTCAACTCGGTGCTGCTGACGGTCGGCCGCACCGTGGGGCAGGTCGCGCTGTGCACCATGGCCGGCTACGCCTTCGCGCGCATCCCGTTCCCCGGCCGCAACGCGCTGTTCGTCGTGTTCCTGTCGGTGCTGATGGTGCCGTCGCAGCTCTACCTGCTGCCGCAGTACGAGATCATCCAGTCGCTCGGCTGGCTCAACACGCTCCAGGCGCTCATCGTGCCCGGCATCTTCAGCGCCTTCGGCACCTTCCTGATGCGGCAGTTCTTCCTGTCGATGCCCGCCGAGCTGGAGGAGGCGGCGCGCATCGACGGCGCGAATCCGTGGCAGACCTTCTGGCGGATCATGGTTCCGCTCGCGAAGCCTGGCATCATCGCACTTGTGGTGTTCACCGTGCTGTGGTCCTGGAACGATCTGCTGTGGCCGCTGATCGTGACCACCGACCCCGCGAAGATGCCGCTGTCGGTGGGGCTCTCCCAGCTCGTCGGCATCCACGGCACCGACTACCCGGTGCTGATGGCGGGCGCCCTGCTCGCGACGCTGCCCATGCTGGTGACCTTCATGATCCTGCAGCGGCAGTTCATCCAGGGCATCGCGTTCAGCGGGACGAAGGGCTGAGTCATGGCACAGCGTGAACACGTCCCGGCCCGCCGCCCGACCCTGCGGATGGTCGCCGAGCGCGCCGGGGTGTCGACCGCGACCGTGTCGTACGTGTTCTCCGGACGGGCGGGTGCCAGCGGCGCCGGTGTCGCCGAGGCCACGGCCGCCCGGGTGCTCGCCGCGGCGGAGGAGCTGAACTACCGCCCGAACACCGCGGCGCGGGCCATCCGCACCGGGCGCAGCGGCATGGTGCAGCTCTCCCTGCACATGCTCAGCGACCCGTGGTCGCTCGCGGTGGCCGACGCCGTGAACGCCGAGGCCAACAAGCACGGCCTGACCACGCTGATCCTCGCGGACGGCGACTGGCACGCCGCGCTCGACCGCGTGGAGAGCGACGTGGCCTACCTCGACGGGGTGGGCCTGGACGAGGAGGACGCCCGGCGGCTGGGCGACCTCGTCAAGCGCGGACAGCGGCTCGTCGTGTTCTCGGAGCACCTGGAGCCGGACGGCTTCGACGTGATCCGCTCCGACGCGATCCCCGGGTGCGAGCTCGCGATGGACCACCTCCTGGAACGGCACACCGCCATCGGCTGCATCGCCGCGGAGGGAGCCGTGCGCCTCGCGGGGACGCAGGTGACGCGGTACACGCCCTACGTCGAGAAGCTCGCGGCGGCCGGGATCGAGCGCACGCCGGAGTGGACCGTGACCTACGCGGAGACCCAGGCGAGCGCGTTCACCGCGGCCATCGAGCTGCTGTCGCGGGACGATCGCCCGGACGCCGTCTACGCCACGACCGACTTCGCCGCGATCGCCGCGATCAACGCCGCCCACATGCTCGGGCTGCGGGTGCCGCACGACGTCGCGGTGATCGGCGTCGGCAACACCCCCGACGCCCGGCTCATCGCCCCGACGCTGACCACGGTCGGCCCCACCGACTTCTACGAGCGGCAGGCGCGCATCATCGTCGACCGCGCCCTCGAGAGCGATCCGTCGCCGGGAACCCTGCACGAGTTCCCGTGGTCGCTCGTCCCCGGCGGCTCGACCGACCTCGACGCCCCCGCCCCGCGCGCCCGCTGAACCGCGACCCCTCTCTGCATCGACTTTCACGAAGGACTTCTGTTGGACCTCCACATCGGCATCATCGGCTTCGGCGCGCGCTCCACCCTCCACGAGGAGGTGCACCGCCCGGGTCACGGCTCCCGCATCACAGCGGTGTGCGACCTCTCGCCCCGCGCCAGGGACGACGCCCGCGCGCTCGTGCCCGACGCCCTCATCACCGACTCGCTCGACGACCTGCTCGCCTCGGGCGTCGACGCGGTCATGGTGCTCACGCCGGACGACACCCACGCCGCCCTGACGATCCGGGCGCTGGAGGCCGGGGTGCCCGTGTTCTGCGAGAAGCCGCTCGCGATCGACCTCGCCGACGCCGACCGCATGCTCGCCACCGCGCGGCGCACCGGCACCCGTCTCTACATCGGGCACAACATGCGTCACATGCCCGTGATCACCCTGATGCGCGACCTGATCCGGCAGGGGCGCATCGGCCAGGTCAAGGCCGTGTGGGTGCGGCACTTCGTCGGCCACGGCGGGGACTTCTACTTCAAGGACTGGCACGCCGACCGCAGCCGCACCACCGGGCTGCTGCTGCAGAAGGGCGCCCACGACCTCGACATCATCCACTGGCTCGCCGGCGCCTACACGGAGCGGGTCGCGGCGATGGGCGGGCTGAGCGTGTACGGCGACATCGCCGACCGCCGTGACCGCACGGGGGAGCGGATGCCCGACTGGTTCAGCATGGACAACTGGCCGCCCACGGCGCTCACCGGGCTGCACCCCGTGGTCGACGTGGAGGACATCTCGATGGTGAACCTGCAGCTCGAGGGCGGGATCCTCGCGTCGTACCAGCAGTGCCACTTCACGCCGGACTACTGGCGCAACTACACGGTGATCGGCACCGAGGGCCGCATCGAGAACCTCGGCGACGTGGCCGGCAGCGAGGTGCGGCTGTGGAACCGGCGGCACGCGGGAGCGGCCCCGGCCGACGAGACCTTCATCGTGCCGGAGGTGCCGGACGCGGGCCACGACGGGGCGGACGCCCTGCTCGTCGCCGAGTTCCTCCGGTTCGTGCGACACGGCGGGCTCACCGCGACCTCGCCGGTTGCAGCGCGCGAGGCCGTGGCGGCCGGGATCCTCGCGACCGCGTCGCTGCGCGGAGACGGCTCGGCGATCGCGGTGCCGCCGCTCGACCCCGACCTCGTGGCCTACTTCGAGCGCGGACAGGTCGAGACCGCCGCGGCCTGAGCCGACGCGGAGCCGCGGCTCTCAGGCTCCTCACACCGGAGCGAATGTACAAACGTACATGTACGGGTGTGCGGGAGGTGCGGGATGGCGGAGACCGGGCGTCGACGGCGCGACCCCGAAGCGCGCCGCCGGGAGATCGTGACCGCCGCAGCCGAGCTGATCGTCGAGGTCGGCGCCGAGGCCATCACGCACCGCATGGTCGCCGCCAGGGCGGGGGTGCCGCTCGGCGCCACGACGCAGTACTTCGCCACGCTCGACGACCTCCGCGGCGCCGCGTTCCGCGCCCTCGCCGACGAGATCGAGTCCCGGCTCGACGGCGTGCGGCAGACCCTCGCCGAGCAGGGAGCGGGGCCCGGGGTGATCGCGGCCCTCGTGTGCCGGAGCGCCGAAGACGGCCACGCCGTGCAGGCCGACCGCGCCGTGGTCACCGCGGCCGTGCACGACCCGCGACTGCGCGAACTCGCCCGCCACCTGTCGGACCGCCTGGTCGACCTGCTCGAGCCGACCTATGGCGCCGACCGCGCCAAAGCGGCGATGATCTTCATCGACGGGGTCATGTGGAGCACGCACATCCGCGACGACCGCCTCGATCAGTCCTTCCTCGAGACCGCACTGGCGCGGATCCTCGGAGATCCCCTCTCCACCCCCTCCGCTGCGACAGCCACCCCCTGACACCGAGGAACACGCCTTGTCGAAACTCGCCATCCTCAGCCTGAAGAACCGCGCCCTCATCGCGCTCGTGACGATCGTCGCGGCCGTGTTCGGCGGGCTCGCGCTCACCAACCTCAAGCAGGAGCTGATCCCCTCGCTCGAGCTGCCCGCGCTCGTGGTCATGACGACGTACCCCGGCGCCTCGCCCGAGGTGGTCGAGAACGACGTCTCCACCCCGATCGAGTCCGCGATCCAGGGCGTGCCCGACCTGGAGTCGACCACCGCGACCAGCACGACCAATGCGTCGATCGTGCAGGCGATGTTCGCGTACGGGACGAACCTCGCCACGGCCGAACAGAAGATCCAGCAGGCGATCAACCGCATCTCCTCGCAGCTGCCGGAGGACGTCACGCCGCAGGTGCTGTCGGTGTCGATCGACGACTTCCCGGTGATCCAGGTGGCCGTGACCGGCTTCGACGACGCCGACAACGCGCAGGCCCAGCTCGAGAGCGTCGCCATCCCCGACCTGGAGGACGTGGACGGCGTCAACGCGGCCGAGATCGTCGGCGGGGTCGGCCAGCGCATCACCATCACACCCGACGTGGGCCGCCTGGCCGCGGAGGGGCAGAGCACGCAGGCGATCAGCTCGGCCCTGCAGCAGAACGGCACGCTGTTCCCCGGTGGTGACATCACCGAGAACGGCGAGACGCTGACCGTGCAGACCGGGGCCAAGATCACCTCGGTCGACGAGATCGCCGCGCTGCCCCTCGTCGGCACCTCCCTCACGATCGGCGACGTCGCGACCGTCACCCAGGCGTCCGACCCGGTCACCTCGATCTCCCGCGTGGACGGGAAGGATGCGCTGTCGATCTCGATCACCAAGCTGCCCGCCGCCAACACGGTCGAGGTGTCGCAGGGCGTGATCGCCGCGCTCGACGAGATCGGCAAGGCACTGCCCGACGCGGAGTTCACGGTCGTGTTCGACCAGGCGCCGTTCATCGTGCAGTCCATCGACACGCTCGCCACCGAGGGCCTGCTCGGCCTCGTGATGGCCGTGCTCGTGATCCTCGTGTTCCTGCTCTCGGTGCGCTCGACCCTGGTCACGGCGATCTCGATCCCGACCTCCGTGCTCATCACGTTCATCGGGCTGCAGGCGTTCGGCTACTCGCTCAACGTGCTGACCCTCGGGGCGCTGACGATCGCGATCGGCCGTGTGGTCGACGACTCGATCGTGGTGATCGAGAACATCAAGAGGCACTACGTCGGCGACGCCGACAAGGGCGATGCGATCCGGCTCGCGGTGCGGGAGGTCGCCGCGGCGATCACCGCGTCGACGATCACGACCGTGGCGGTGTTCCTGCCGATCGTGTTCGTCGGCGACATGGTCGGCGAGCTGTTCCGGCCGTTCGCGATGACCGTGACGATCGCGATGGTGGCGTCGCTGCTCGTCGCGCTCACGATCGTGCCGGTGCTCGCGTACTGGTTCCTCAAGCCCGGCAAGCCGCTGCTCGACGAGCACGGGAACGCGATCGACCCCGAGCACCCCGACGCGCCGCCGACGGCGCTGCAGCGCGGCTACCGGCCGATCCTCGGCTGGACGCTGAAGCATTCCGGACTCACGGTGGTCCTCGCGGTGGTCGTGCTCGGCGCGACGCTGGCCGCGGCCCCGCTCATGAAGGTGAACTTCCTCAGCGACTCCGGGCAGAACACCATGACGGTGACGCAGGATCTCGGGCCGACCGCGAGCCTGGAGGCGAAGTCCGACGCGGCAGCGCCCGTGGAGGAGGCGCTGCTCGACATCGACGGCATCGAGCACGTGCAGGCCTCGATCGGGTCGAGCGGCTCCGCCCTGCGCGACGCCTTCTCCGGCGGCGCCGGCATCACCTACTCGGTGCTCACCGACGGCGACGCCGACCAGGAGAAGCTGCGCGCCGAGGTGCAGGACGCGATCGACGGCCTCGGGGACGAGGTCGGAGACGTCACCGTGGCCTCCTCCGCCGGCTTCGGCTCCAGCGACATCGAGATCACCGTCACCGCCTCGAACGGCGACGACCTCGCCACCGCCACCTCCGCGCTGGTGGAGGAGCTCGACGGGCGCGACGGCATCGGCCAGGTGACCGACAACCTCGCCGAGGCGCTGCCCTACATCGCGGTCGTGGTCGACCGGGAGGCCGCGGCCCAGGTCGGGCTGTCGGAGGTCGCGGTGGGCTCGATCGTGTCGAACACCATGCGCCCGCAGCAGATCGGGTCGGTCGAGATCGACGACACCGCTCTCACGGTGTACCTCGTGAACCCCGCGCCGCCGACGACCGTGGCGGCGCTGCAGCAGCTCGCCATCCCGACCGCCGCGGGCATCGTGCCCCTGCAGGACATCGCGACGGTCGAGCAGCGCAACGGCCCCACCTCGATCACGACCGAGCAGGGCCGCCGGACCGCGACGGTCACGGTCCCGCCCGCGTCGGACAACCTCGCGGTGGCCACGCAGTCGGTGAGCGCCGCCATCGCCGCGGTCGACCTGCCCGACGGTGCTTCGGCCGAGGTCGGCGGTGTCGCCTCGCAGCAGGCCGACTCGTTCTCGCAGCTGGGTCTCGCGATGCTCGCGGCCATCCTGATCGTGTACGTGGTGATGGTCGCGACCTTCAAGTCGCTGCGCCAGCCGCTGCTGCTGCTCGTGTCGGTGCCGTTCGCGGCGACCGGCGCCATCCTGCTGCAGATCGTGACGGGCGTGCCCCTGGGCGTGGCCTCGCTGATCGGCGTGCTGATGCTGATCGGCATCGTGGTCACGAACGCGATCGTGCTGGTCGACCTCGTCAACCAGTACCGAGAGAAGGGGCTGTCGACCGCTGACGCGGTGATGGCGGGAGGCGAGAAGCGTCTGCGCCCCATCCTGATGACCGCGCTCGCCACGATCCTCGCGCTGACGCCGATGGCGCTCGGCATCACGGGTCACGGCGGGTTCATCTCGCAGCCGCTCGCGATCGTCGTGATCGGCGGACTCATCTCCTCGACCGTGCTCACGCTCATCGTGCTGCCGACGCTGTACAACCTCGTCGAGGGCGCGAAGGAGCGGCGCCGCGCACGGCGGGGCGACGGCGGCACGGGCGACGACGGTTCCGGCCCGGACGCCCCGGCGTCACCCGTCGCGCCCACCGGAGCGGCCGCGCAGCCCGTCATCTCGGGAGCCACGGTCCACGCGGACGGCACGCCGGTCAGTCGCCGGGAGCTGCGCGACCACCACGGCGAGTAGAGCGCGCCACGACTCCGCGGAAGGGGCCCCGATGCACATCAGACGATGGGGATCGGGGCCCTTCGCGCGCGGATCGGAGGAGGTGCGTCGGCCTCAGCCGAACGTGATGCCCCACTCCAGCGTCCAGGTCTCGCCCTGAGCCAGGCGGCGCAGCCCGATCCCGCTGTTGAACGCGTCGGCGGGGGCCGTCATCGGTTCGATCGCGACGGCGAGCGGCGTGCCGGGGTAGTTCCGCGCCGTGTACACCTGGGCGACGTCGAAGCCCTCGCCCTGCCACAGCGTGACGGTGCGGCCGTCGGGCGCGGTGAGGGTGTGGCGCACGCGGCCGTCGGCGTCGCGGTCGAGATCGGTCAGCCCGGTGTCGAGCGTCGCATCGCCCAGGCGCAGCCCCGTGCGCAGCGCCGGATCGGCGGGCCGGGTGCCGACCGGCAGCAGGCGGTCGTCGGTCTCGAAGGCGGTCTGCGCGGGAACCCGCAGCACCAGCTCGTGCGGGTCGACGTCGCCGATCGTGACGAACGGGTGCGTGCCGAGCGCGACCGGCGCCGCGGACTCCGACCAGTTCGTGATGGTGTGCGTGACCTCGATGCCGTCGGCGGTGAGCACGTAGGCGACCGAGGTCTCGAGCAGATACGGGTAACCCGTCTGCGGATACACCGTGGCGCGCAGGGTCGCCGCGGCGTCGGTCTGCTCGACCGCGTACGGCGTGAAGCGGAGCAGGCCGTGGCTGGCATTGGCCGTCTTGGGCTCGGAGACCGTGAGCTGGCGGACCGTGCCCTCGTCGTCCCAGCGGCCGTCGCGGATGCGGTTGGGCCAGGGGACGAGCACGACGCCGGAGCACGACGGGGTGGGGGCGTCGAGCGGGTACGGGGGCACGAGGTCGACCTCGCCGATGCGGAGGGAGCGCAGCGACGCGCCGACCTGGGCGATCTGCGCTGTCACCTCGCCGAGTCCGAGGTGCACCTGGAGGCCGGTGGGGGAGACGGGGGTCACCCCGTCATCGTAGTGGGGCGCGGGTCGCTCCCAGGGTCGGCCGGTACACTGGCATGGTCGGCTTCGGACACCCGCGCAGGGCGCGGACGTTTTTCAGTGTGTGAAGTGTGAGTCCAGGGGCCGATGGTGAACGTCGATCGACGTGAATCAACCATCACAGGAATGGCCCCGGCCGCAGATCGTCCGGAACTCCGCATCCGTCGGAGTGCTTGCGCGCGTGCGCAGCGCTGTTCTCGTGCGAGAACGCAGAAGGACACCCCCCCGCATGCCCAAGAACAAGAAGCCCAAGGGCGGCCGCGCCGCCGCCAACTTCGAGCCGCGCTACGGCGCCAAGAAGACCTCCTTCCACGAGCGGCACCGCGGTGCGCCCGCGCGTGACGGTGCGCGCGACGAGCGCGGTACCAGGGCCGACGCGAGCGACCGCCGCTCGACCGCCGGCTACGACCGTCGTCCCGGCAGCCGCAGCCCCAACCACCGCGGCTACCGCCCGGAGGAGACCGAGTCGGGCGCGCCCAAGCGCCGCTGGACCTCGCAGGAGCGCGCGGGCCGCGACGAGGCCCGCGGAATCCGCAACCGCGCCGAGTCCGGTCGCCGCGAGGCGCCGCATCGCCGTGACGACCGCGGCGGCCAGCGCCCCACCGGTCCCGGCACCTACCGCGACGACCGCGGTGCGGGCCGCTTCGACGACCGCCGTGACGACCGCGGCGGCCAGCAGCGTCAGGGCTTCCGCGACAACGACCACCGTGACGGCGGGCGCCCGCGGTTCGACGACCGCCGCGGCGACCGTCCTCGGTACGACCGCGACGACCGGGCCCGCTCGACCGACCGCGGCGACCGTCCCCGGTACGACCGCGACGACCGGGCCCGCTCGACCGACCGCCGTGACGACCGCGGCGCCGGGCGGTTCGACGACCGTCGCGGCGACCGTCCGCGCTACGCCGACCGGGGTGCGGACCGCGCGCGGTTCGACCGCGACGAGCGTCCGCGCCGCGACGACCGCGACGACCGGGGCCGCTCGAACGACCGCGGTCCCTCGCGCCCCGAGCGCTCGTACGACGCCGACCGCGCCCGCCGGGCCTTCGACCGCGACCGCACGCAGCGCGCGTTCGACGGGGAGCGGGAGCGTCCCCGCGCCTCGACCGGTGGCGCCTACCGCACCGAGCGTCCGCGCCGGGAGGAGCGCCCCAGCCGCAGCGACTGGAACGCCAAGCCCAAGGACGCCTTCACCCCGGGCGCCGACGTGGTGCACGAGCGCCTCGAAGCGCAGGCCGTGCAGGCCGTCGAGGTCGAGAACGTGACCTTCGCCGACCTCGGGCTCGGCTCGAACATCACCGAGACGCTGAAGAACCTCGGCGCCGAGACGCCCTTCCCGATCCAGGCGGCCAGCATCCCGGCCGTGCTGGAGGGGCGCGACGTGCTCGCCCGCGGTCGCACCGGCTCCGGCAAGACCATCGCGTTCGGCGCGCCGCTCGTGGAGCGCGTGCTCCAGTCGCAGGCGGGCAAGCGCCGCGAGTTCGGTCGTGCCCCGCGCGCGATCATCCTCGCCCCTACGCGCGAGCTCGCGCTGCAGATCGACCGCACGATCCAGCCGATCGCCCGCAGCGTCGGACTGTTCACCACGCAGATCTACGGCGGCGTGCCGCAGGGCCGCCAGGTGGGTGCGCTCAAGAAGGGCGTCGACATCGTGATCGGCACGCCCGGACGCGTCGAGGATCTGATGAACCAGGGCAAGCTCGACCTGTCCGACTGCCGCATCGCGGTGCTGGACGAGGCCGACCACATGTGCGAGCTCGGGTTCGTCGAGCCCGTGCAGCGCATCCTCCGCCGCACCGCCGAGGGCAGCCAGAAGCTGCTGTTCTCCGCGACGCTCGACCGCGAGGTCGCCGCGCTCGTCGACGAGTTCCTCGTGGACCCGGCCGTGTACGAGGTCGCCGGGGAGGACCAGGAGTCGAGCACGATCGAGCACCGGGTGCTGGTGATCGAGCACCGCGACAAGGCCGACATCCTCACGTCGCTCGTCGACCGCGAGGGCAAGACGCTCGTGTTCGCCCGCACCCGCGCCTACGCCGAGATGCTGGCGGAGCAGTTCGACGACGCCGGCATCCCCGCGGTGTCGCTGCACGGCGACCTGAACCAGGCCAAGCGCACGCGCAACCTGGAGAAGCTCACCTCGGGTCGCGTGAACGTGCTCGTGGCGACCGACGTCGCGGCGCGCGGCATCCACGTCGACGACATCGACCTGGTCGTGCAGGCCGACGCCCCCGACGAGTACAAGACCTACCTGCACCGGTCGGGTCGCACGGGCCGCGCCGGTCGCTCGGGTCGCGTGGTGACGCTGATCACGCGTCAGCGCCAGCGTCGCATGAACGAGCTGCTGGAGCGTGCCGAGATCGAGGCGCCGTTCGAGAACGCCCGCCTGGACGACGACGTGATCGAGGAGATCGCCGGGCGTCAGCCGTCGACGGCCGACCTCACCGCCTGATCGCCTTCGGATCGGAAAGGCCCCGGAGACCTCGGTCTCCGGGGCCTTTCCGCGCTTCGCAGCCCGGTATCACCCGGGGTGTCAGCCGAGCTCGTGCTCGTGCAGCGCGGTCGCCAGGCTCGTGCCGTTGAGGTCGAGGTAGAGCACGCGCTCCGTCACGGTGAGGGTCAGGGTGTTGCGGCGCTCCAGGTGCGGCGTCGCGGTGTCGATGAACCCGGGGTCGAAGCTGTGGACGCGGATGTCCTCGGCGCGGTGGATGCGTTTGTCCGCCCACGGCGCCATCACCTTCGCGGGGTCGCGGTGCGTGTACACCACGGTGCGCTCGGCGAGACGGCTGGCGTGGTGCAGGCGCTCCGCGTCGGGCGCGCCGACCTCGATCCAGGTGACGATCCGCCCGGTGAGGTCGCGCACGAGCACCGCGGGCTCCTCGGTGTCGGACACGCTGCCGCCGAACGCGATGCCCTCGCCGAACTCGAGCCCGTACGCCAGCACCCGCGTGAGCATGTAGGCGTCGGTCTCGGAGGGGTGCCGCGCCACCCGCAGCGAGTAGTCGTTGTAGACCCCGCGATCGGTGTCGGCGAGCTGCACGTCGAACGTGTGGAGGGTGGAACCGATCGCCATGACCCCCGAGCCTACGCGGCCCCGGAGGCCCTCCCGACCGGACGGCTCAGAACAGCATCGGCTGCGGGGGTGTCGCGGCGGGCCCGGTCTGTCGGAAGGCGACCGTGCCGGCCGGTGGCGTGCTCGACGCGGTGTGCCCCTGCCCCGGCCGCAACCCGCGGCGGGGGTAATCGTCTTCGTGCCGGGCGTCGAGGCCGTGCAGGCGGATGAGCGGTCGCACCCGCCGTGCCAGCCACTGGCGGTACGGCTTGGGGGCTTCGACCGATGCGCCGGGATACAGCCCGCGGTACGACGACACGAGGTCGGGGCGCGTGCGCTCGAGCCACTCGAAGAACCACGGCTTGACCCCCGGCCGCAGATGCAGCGCCCCGTAGATGACGGTGCGTGCCCCCGACTCCTTGATGCGGCGGAGGCCGGTGTCGATCGCCTCCACCGAGTCGGTGAGGTGCGGCAGGATCGGCATGAGGAACACGGTCACGGGGAACCCGGCATCGGCCAGGGCGCGCACCGTGTCGAGCCGCGCCTGGGTGGTGGGTGCTCCCGGCTCGATCGCCTTCTGCAGGGCGTCGTCGTACATCGCGATCGACATCTGCACGTCGACCGGCACCCGCTCGGCCGCCTTCACCAGCAGGGGGATGTCGCGGCGGATCAGCGTGCCCTTGGTGAGGATCGAGATCGGCGTGCCCGAGGTCGCGAGCGCCTGGATGATGCCGGGCATGAGAGCGTAGCGGCCCTCCGCGCGCTGGTACGGATCGGTGTTCGTGCCGAGCGCCACGGTCTCGTGGTTCCAGCTGCCCCGCCGCAGCTCTCGCTCCAGCACCTCGACCACGTTGACCTTGACCACGATCTGCGAGTCGAAGTCGGCGCCGCCGTCGAGGTCGAGGTACTCGTGCGTGCCGCGGGCGAAACAGTAAGTGCAGGCATGAGAGCAGCCGCGGTAGGGGTTGATGGTCCAGGCGAACGGCATGCGCGAGGCGCCGGGCACGTGGTTGAGAGCCGACTTCGACAGCACCTCATGGAAGGTCATGCCCTCGAACGCCGGGGTCTTCACGGTGCGCAGCACGCCGCGGCGCTCCTCCAGCCCGGGCAGCGCCGCCTCGTCGACGTCGCCCAGCTTCTGCCCCTGCCACCGCATCCCCTCATTCGAACAGAAAGACGAAGAAAGCACAAGCGGGCATCGCAGAGATCTTCGAATGAGAGAATGAGGCAATGACCGTTCCGCCGCTTGCCCAGCATGCGGCTCCGCGCTCCCCGATCTCCGGTCCCGCGCTGCCCGTGGGGCTGGCCGTCGCCGCGCTCGGCGTGCTGTTCTCGATCGCCTCGACGCCCGTGCTCCCCTCGTCGGCGGCCGACGCGATGCCGCGGCCCGTCGCGGTCGCGCAGGTGCCGGCGGTGCGGACGGCGGCGATCCCCGCGGCCGACCCGTGCGCCGAGCCCGGGGTGCAGCAGGCCATCGCGAACGGTGACGACGCGGCGACGATCGCCGGGTTCGGTGGCGGTGCGGCGTTCCGCGAGGCGGTGGTCGCCGGCAACGCGCCGTGCATCTCGCTGACCGACCCCGCCCGCGTCTGGGTCGTCGTGAACAAGGGTCTTCCGCTGACCCCGGCCGACTACGAGCCGGCGCTCCTCGACGCCGTGCCCCTGCAGATGACCACGCCCTCCGGCCTCGTGCGCCCCGACGTGGCCGCCGCCGTTGGCGCGATGGCCGATGCCGCTCAGACGGCAGGCGTCGGGCGGCTGGGCGCGAACAACGGCTACCGCTCGTACGGGCTCCAGGTCTCGACCTACGACTCGCACGTCCGTGCCCAGGGGCAGGCCGAGGCCGACGCCGGCTCGGCGCGCCCCGGGCACAGCGAGCACCAGACCGGCCTGGCGCTGGATGTGGTGGCGTGCGATGCGGGCTGCGGCGGCCTCGACGGGTTCGGCGGCACGGGCCAGAGCGACTGGGTCGCCGCGCACGCCTGGGAGTTCGGCTTCATCGTGCGCTACGAAGAGGTTGGCACGCCCGTGACCGGCTACGCACCCGAGCCGTGGCACCTGCGGTACGTCGGCGTCGACCTCGCGGCGGCGTACCACGAGGGCGGGTATCACACGCTCGAGGAGTTCTTCGGGCTTCCCGCGGCGCCCGACTACGCGCACTGACGCCCGGCTGCCCTCAGCGCGGGCTGCGCGTCTCGACGGATGGCCAGACGACGAGGAGGAACGCCGCGATCGGTCCGGTGAACAGCGTCAGCAGGAACCACACCCACGCCGAGCGCCCCCGCGTGCGGGCGAATCCTCCGGCGAGGAGCGCGACGGTGAACCACAGGGCGGTGATGTACGGCCAGACTTCCTGCATGCCCCGAGTCTCCCGGCCGGCGATCCCGCCGCGTCCCGGCGCGCCGTCGATGAGCCGATTGAGGCTTCCCACAACCCCGGTACCGAGTGTCACGATCCGTGGGATGCATTCTCACAATGTCCCCTGCCGGGCCCGCCGTCGGCCGTAGAATCGCCGGAGCAATGAGGCACGACACGTTCGGGAGGACGGCATGGAACGCGACATCTACGAAGAGGACCACGAGGCTTTCCGGGACCTCGTCAAGGATTTCGTCAAGCGCCACGTGACGGGCGAGGCGATCGAGAAGTGGGACGCCGCGGGAGAGGTCGACCGCGACACCATGCGCGCCGCGGGTGAGGCGGGCATCATCGGCCTGTCGGTCCCCGAGGAGTTCGGCGGCGCGGGCATGCTGCAGGACTACCGCTTCCGCGCGATCGTGAACGAAGAGGTCATCGCCGCCGGCGCCGGCTCGCTCGCGGGAGCCTTCGGCATCCAGGACGACCTGGCCGTGCCGTACCTCGTGCACATGGGCACGCAGGAGCAGAAGCAGAAGTGGCTGCCGCGCATGGCCACCGGCGAGGTCGTCGGTGCGCTCGCCATGACCGAGCCGGGCGCCGGCTCCGACCTGCGCGGCATCAAGACCACCGCCAAGAAGGTTGACGGCGGGTACCTCGTGAACGGCGCGAAGACGTTCATCTCGTCCGGCGCCACGGCCGACCTGGTCGTCACGTTCGTCAAGACCGGCGAGGGCAACCGCCCCGACGCCTTCAGTCTCGTGCTGATCGAAGACGGCATGGAGGGCTTCGAGCACGGCAAGAAGCTCAGCAAGATGGGCTTCCACGGGCACGACACCGCCGAGCTGTCGTTCAGCGACGTGTTCGTGCCGGAGGAGAACCTCATCGGCGGCGTCGAGGGCAAGGGCTTCATCCAGCTGATGATGAACCTGCCGCTCGAGCGCCTGTCGATCGGGGTCGCCGGTGCCGCGGCCGCGCAGGCCGCCCTCGACTGGACCGTGGCGTACACCCGCGACCGCGAGGCGTTCGGCGAGCGGATCATCGACTTCCAGAACAGCCGCTTCCAGATCGCCGACATGGCCACCACGGTCGACGCGCTGTGGGCCTACATCGACCGCGCGCTACTGGCCTACAAGGACGGCAAGCTGTCGGCCGAGGAGGCCGCGAAGGTCAAGTTCTGGGCGACCGAGCGCGAGTGGGAGGTGCTCGACGCCGGGGTGCAGCTGCACGGCGGCTACGGCTACATCACCGAGTACCCCATCGCGCGGGCGTTCCTCGACGCGCGCGTGCACCGCATCTACGGCGGGACGAACGAGATCATGCGCGAGATCGTCGGCCGTCAGATCGCCGGCAAGCGCTGACCCCACCCCCGGCCCGCCTGCGCCCCCGCGCGGGATCGAAAACGCACCTCCGGAGCCATTCGGGGGTGCGTTTTCCGTCCCGCATCCGGGCGGCGGGCCGGGGGTGCGCGTCCGGGATCGAAAGTGCGCCCCGGAAGGCGCCGGGGGGTGCGTTTTCCGTCCCGCACCGGGCATGGGGGCGGTGGTACCCGTGGTGCTACCGGGGTAGGATGGCCGCGTGAGCACCGCGAAGATCAGCCTGAGTCTGCCGGACGGCGACCTCGCCTTCCTCGACGCGCAGACGCTCGAAGGGCGCTACCCGTCCCGGTCGGCGGCGATCCAGGACGCGGTTCGGCTCCTCCGCGAGAGCCGGCTCGCCGACGCCTATGCCGAGGCCTACGGCGAGGGGTACGACGAGGAGTGGGACTCCGCCGCCGACGATGGCCTGGCTTCGGCGTGAGTGACACCGCGGTCGCGCTGCTCCGCCGCGGACAGATCGTCCTCGCCTCGTTCGACCCGGGCATCGGTTCCGAGGCGCGCAAGACGCGGCCGGCGGTCGTGGTGAGCAACAACACCGCCAACGCGGTGGCGATCCGTCGCCCGGGCGCCACGGTCACCGTGGTGCCGCTCACCACGGCGACGGAGCGCGAGTGGCCCTTCCAGGTCCTGCTGCCCGCTGCCGCGACGGGCCTCGACCGAGACAGCAAGGCGCAGGCCGAGCAGGTGCGCACCATCGCCGTGGCCCGCATCGTGCGCCCCGTCGGCTGGGTGCCTGCGGAGCTGATGGGCGCGCTCGACGAGGCGCTGCGACTTCACCTCGCGCTCTGATCTCACCCCGCCGCACGGGAGGGGGCGGGGGTCCCTGAGGGGTGACGAGACGCGGACGGGGGAGGACTTGTATCGACGGGGAGGGTCGAGTGGGCGGGGCCGGGCGGGACGAGCGCGGTCGTCGATGGCGGATGACGCGAGGAAAAGCCTGATCGCGCCCGTATAAAGAGCCGGGAGGGGATCGCGGCGGCGAAGTTCTGACTTGTCTCTTCAGAGGAGACATGTGCTCCGCGATGATCGATACATGTCCGGACAGGAGTCGTCCGGCTCGGAGACGCCGAGGTCTCCGCACCCGCTCACCGAAGAGGCCGGAATGTCCCCGCTCACCCTGCCGCCGCTCGACCGCACGTCGACGGCACCCATCTGGTTCCAGATCATGCGCGCCGTCGAGGCGCAGATCGCCGACGGCACCTGGGGTCCGGGCGACCGCCTGCCCAGCGAGAACGAGCTGCGCGCCCACTTCGCCGCCTCCCGCACCTCGGTCCGCGACGCGCTGTCGCGACTGGAGACCGCCGGGATCATCTCCCGCCAGCAGGGCAAGGGTGCCTTCGTCGAGCGCGCGCAGGGCCCCTCCGCCTGGACGCTGCCCTCGGCCCCCAGCCTGCTGGGCGAATACAGCGAAGACGGCCGCAGCGCCCTGAGCTCGGAGATCCTCCGCGCGGGCATCGAGCCGCTGCCGTCGTGGGCGGCCGCGGTCGTCGGACGCGACTCCGCCGACGGCATGGGCTTCGTGCTGGAGCGCGTGCGTGCCGTCGGCGCTCGCACGGCCGTGCACGTGATCAACTACCTCCCGACGCGGTTCGCCGGGGTGCTGCCCGACCTGCGGGACCCGCGCGCGAGCCTGTACGCCGCCATCACCCGGGTCACCGGGGTGCGCATCGCGCGCATGCACCGCACGATCGAGGCCGTGTCCGCCGACCGCATGCTGGCCGGGCTGCTCGAAGTGGAGCCGGGACACCCGATCGTCGTCGTCGAGGCCGTCGCGTACGACCAGGGCGGACAGCCCATCGACTTCTCCCGCGCATCCGTGCGCACCGACCGTCTGCGCGTGAGCGTCGACACCGGGTTCGACGCCGCCGGCATCTCGAACGAGACCGCGTCCGGCCGCTACCCCGCCGCCCTCCGCTGACCCGCACCCGCCCCACCGACCCCACCGGGAGACCCGCACATGACCGACCACCGCATCCTCGTCATCGGCGACAGCTACATGACCGCCGAGGTGTTCACCCGCGCGTTCGCGCAGCGGGGGATCCCCGTGCACACGGCCACCATGACGATCGCGGAGCCGACGTGGGACGCGTCGTCGATCCACGAGTTCGAGGGCGACCCGGCCGAGGTCGCGCGGCTCGCGCAGGGATACGACGTGGTCGCCTTCCATGCCGCGCCGTTCACAGCCGACGTGCTCGCCGCGCTCCCCGGGCTGCGGCTGCTCGGCTGCGCGCGCGGCGGACCCGTCAACGTCGACCTCACCGCGGCCAGCGAGCGCGGCGTGCGCGTGACCACCACGCCGGGCAAGAACGCCGACGCCGTGGCCGACCTCACGATCGGGTTCCTCATCTCGATCGTGCGGAACGTGCCCGCATCGCTGCGCGACGTCGACGAGCGCGTGGCCGAGGGGCGGCCGCTCGCGGAGTCGACGTTCGAGGGCGCCAGGTGGTTCGGGCGCGAGGTGAAGGGCCTGCGCCTCGGGCTGATCGGCTACGGCAACGTCGCCCGGCTCGTCGCCGCGCGGGCCAGGGCGCTCGGCGCCACCATCGCGGCGTACGACCCCTACGTCGATCCGGCGACGGTGACCGATGCGACCATCGTGTCCGACCTGGACGCGCTGCTCGCCGGCAGCGACGTCGTGAGCGTGCACGCCAGGGCGACCGCCGACAACCGCCACCTGATCGGCGCCGAGCAGATCGCCCGCATGCCGCAGGGGTCGTTCCTGATCAACACGGCCCGGGAGTCGCTCGTCGACGAACAGGCGCTGCTCGACGGGCTGCGCAGCGGACACCTCGCCGGGGTCGCGCTCGACGTGAACGAGCCCGACGGTCCGTGGCGCGACCTGGTCGCCCAGCCGAACCTCATCCTCACCCCGCACCTCGCCGGCGCCACTCACCAGACCCTCGCCCGCGGCGCCGACATGCTCGCCGCCGAGATCGAGCGGTTCCTCGCGGGAGGTGAGCTGCGATGGGAGCGCTGAGCGACGTCTTCCTCGCGATCGACGCGGGCACCGGTTCCGCGCGTGCCCTCGCCTTCGACATCGAGGGTCGCCTGGTCACTCAGGCCGCCCGCGAGTGGACCCACGTCGCCGTGCCCGGTCACCCCGGCGGCACCGTGTTCGACACCGATGGCGGCTGGACGGCCATCGCGGGCGCCGTGTCCGAGGTGGTCGCGCGGCTGGGCGAGCGACGCGTGGCCGCGGTCGCCGCGTCGAGCATGCGCGAGGGCTTCGTGCTGTCCGACGCCGAGGGGCGCGAGCTGTGGGCGTGCCCCAACACCGACGGCCGGGCGCGCGCCGAGGCCGAGGAGCTGGTGGCCGAGGGCGTGGCCGACGAGGTGTACCGCACCGCGGGCGACTGGGTGTCGATCACGGCCCCCGCCCGGCTGCGGTGGATCGCCCGCCACCAGCCCGACGTGCTCGCCGCCGCCCGCCACTTCGGGATGCTCAGCGACTGGGTCACCACGCGGCTCACCGGGGCGTTCGTGACCGAGCCCACCAGCGGTTCCAGCTCGGCCCTGTTCGACCTGCGGGCGCGCGACTGGTCGGACGAGCTCGCCGGACTCGTCGGCATCGACCGTCGCATCCTGCCGCCCGTGGTCGAGTGCGGGCAGGTCGTCGGTGCCGTGACCGCGGAGGCCTCGGCCGCGACCGGGCTGCCCGCGGGGACGCCGGTGGTCGCGGGCGGCGCCGACACGCAGCTCGCGCTGCACGGCATCGCGGCGCGCGAGGGGCTGCCGACGATCGTCGCCGGCACCTTCTGGCAGACCACGGCCGTGACCACGGAGCCGCTGATCGACCCGGAGCGGCGCCTGCGCACCCTGTGCCACGTCGATCCGGGCACCTGGATGGTCGAGGGCATCGGCTTCCTCTCCGGCCTCGCGATGCGGTGGTTCCGCGACGCGATGTGCCCCGACGCCGCCGAGCTCGGTCGCGCGTCCGGCACCTCCGCATTCGCCGTGATGGAGCAGTGGGCGGCCGAGGTCCCCGCGGGGGCGAACGGCGTCGTCGCGACCATGGCGAACGTGATGCAGGCCGACGCCTGGCACCACGCGGCCCCCGCGTTCGTCGGCTTCGACATCAACGACGCGGCACGCTCCTCGCGCGGCGCGTTCATCCGGGCGATCGAGGAGTCCGCGGCGATCGTCGCCAGCGCGCACCTCGAGATCCTGTCGTCGCTCACCGCCGGGCGTGCGGTCGCCGAGGGCGCCGTCACGTTCACCGGGGGATCCAGCGCGGGCGCCCTGTGGCCGCGTGTCATCGCGGGCGTCACCGGGCTCGACACCCGCGTCACACCCGCACCCGAGGCCACCTCGTACGGTGCCGCCCGGCTGGCCGCCCGAGGTGTCGGCGCAGAACTCCCGCCGATGGGCGAGCCCGACCGCATCGAGCGCGTCGACCCCGCCGAGCACGAGCGGTACCGCGCCGTGACCGCCCGCTGGCACCGCGTCTACCGCGACGTGATGTCGATCTCGGGCTCTGACCTGCCCCCGCTGTTCACGCCGCCCGGCGCCGCCCGCGGCCCCCTCGACCCGCCCCCCGCCCGACTCTCGACCGCCGGTCACGCCGGCTGACGACCACGACGACCACCCGACACCGAAGGAGACACCCCATGGCAGACCTCGAAGGCAACGCCTCCGCGAAGCAGTTCCACGCCGACCAGCCCGCCGTCCGCTTCACGCAAAACATCCGGGGAGCGGCGAACCTCGACTGGGGCATGCAGAACCGCCTGTCCCGCATCCTCGACCCGCAGACCGGGCGCACCGTGATGCTCGCGTTCGACCACGGCTACTTCCAGGGACCCACCTCGGGGCTGGAGCGCATCGACCTGAACATCGCGCCGCTGGCCGCGCACGCCGACGCCCTCATGGGCACCCGCGGAGCCCTGCGCACCTCCATCCCGCCGGCGACCAGGGCCGGACTCGTGCTGCGCGCCTCGGGCGGCCCGTCGATCCTCAAGGACCTCTCCGACGAGTACACCGCGATGGCGATGCAGGATGCGGTGCGCCTCCACGCCGACGCCGTGGCCGTGCAGGTGTTCGTCGGCGGCGAGCACGAGAGCCGCAGCATCCGCAACCTCACCACGCTCGTCGACCAGGGCTACGACGCGGGCATCCCGGTGCTCGGCGTGACCGCGGTCGGCAAGGAGCTCGTGCGCGACGCCCGCTACCTCGGTCTCGCGACCCGCATCATCGCGGAGCTCGGCGCCCAGCTCGTGAAGACGTACTACTGCGAGGAGGGCTTCGAGGACGTGGTCGCGGGGTGCCCGGTGCCCGTCATCATGGCCGGAGGCAAGAAGCTGCCCGAGCTGGACGCCCTCACGATGGCCTCGAACGCCGTGCGCGCGGGGGCCGCCGGAGTGGACATGGGCCGCAACATCTTCCAGAGCGCCCACCCCGCGGCCATGATGCAGGCCGTGCGGGCCGTGGTGCACGACGACACCGACCCCGCCGACGCCTACGAGCTGTTCCGCGAGGCCACCGAGACGCGGGTGCTCGCATGAGCGCCGACGTGCTGCGCAGCGCCGAGGCCGCCCTCCGGTTCGGCGACTGGGGCCCCGGCTACCTCGCGCAGGGCGACGACGCGGCGTTCGGCGTGGTCGTGCTGCGGCCCGGCGACGAGTTCGCCAACCACCTCCACGAGCACCACACCGAGTCGTTCGTGGTGATCGAGGGGCGCGCCGAGATCTGGCTCGACCGCGACACCCGTCGCGTCGTCGAGACCGGCGACGTGCTGCGCGCCGCGCCGCACGAGGAGCACTTCGTGCGGAACCCGTTCGACGAGACCTTCCGCGCCGTGTTCGTGAAGACCCCCTGGGTCGACGGCGACAAGGTCGACCGCCCCTGGACGCCCGACGCCTGAGCGCCCTGAACCCGCATCACCCTCACCCGAGCACGAACCCCTCACCCGAGAAAGATCATCGAAAGGACAGCACCATGAGTGTGCAACGACGCTCCTCATCCCCCGCGCGGCTGACGCGCCGTGCCCTGCCCGTCATCGCCCTGGCGTCCGTCGCGGGCCTCGTGCTCGCCGGCTGCTCCGGCGACGCGGGGGGCTCCGGCGGCGACGGCGGCGACAAGACCCTCAAGGTCCTCATCGCCGCCCCGCAGGAGGGCGCGGGCAAGATCCTCGAGGAGGACTTCGAGGCCTCCACCGGCGTCGAGGTCGAGGTCGAGGTCGTGCCCTACGACCAGATCCAGACCAAGGCGATCCTCGACGCGCAGTCCGGCACCAACAACTACGACGTCATCCAGTACTGGTACACGTCGGTCGGCGCGCTCGCCGACGCCGGGGCGCTCGCCGACATCACCGACTGGGTGGAGTCCGACGAGGACATCGACTCGGGCGACTTCATCGAGGCGATCTTCGGCCCCTACTCGCAGTACGAGGACGCGACCTACGGGCTGCCGATCGACGGCGACACGCACGTGCTCTTCTACAACAAGGCGATCTTCGAACGGAACGGCGTCGAGGTCCCGACCACGTGGGACGAGTACGTCGAGGTGTCGCAGAAGATCACCGACGCCGAGAAGGCGAACGGCGTGTACGGCAACGCGCTGCTCGGCTCGAAGAGCGCGTTCAACATCGGCTCGACCTTCTTCAACCGTCTCGCCACCATGTCGCCCGACCCGATCGACCCGCAGATGCCGCAGCTCGACACCGAGTACGCGGTGGCCGCGGCACAGTCGATGCTCGATGCCTCCGGTTCGGCGCTGCCCAGCCCGCTGGAGATCGGGTTCGAGCAGGCGCTGCCGCAGTTCCTCTCCGGCTCCGTCGGCATGATCGAGTTCTGGACCGACCTGGGCGTGTTCGCGCAGGACCCGGAGCAGTCGAAGATCGTCGACGGCTGGGGCGTCGCGCCGCTGCCGGTCGGACCCGAGGGCAAGGTCTCCGGAGCGCTGAACGCCGGCTGGGCGATGGGCATCAGCCCGAACGCCAGCGACGAGGACCTCGCGAAGCAGTTCGTCGCGTTCGCCTCGTCGAAGGAGACGAACGAGAAGCTGATCACCACGACCGGTTCCGGTGTCGACCCCACGCGCACCTCCACCCTGGAGAGCCCGGAGTACATCGAGTTCGCGCCGGAGGTGTCGGCCGTCGCCGCCCAGGTGCTGCCCAACGCGCAGTCCTGGCCGACCTCGCCGCAGGCCCCCGAGATGATCCAGTCGCTCAGCGACAACCTCGCGCTCATGCTGCAGGGCAGCCTGACCGCGGAAGAGGCGATGCAGCAGACCTGGGACACCTGGCAGTCCCTGGCCGACTGATCGCCTCGTCGAACCCGAAAGGACAGCTCATGTCGCAACCCGTCACCTCCCGGCGCCGCGCCCGACGCGCGTCGTGGACGGGCCGCGCCCTGCTGGCGCCCGCCATCCTCGCGATCGTGATCATCGCGATCTACCCGCTCGCCTACATCGTCGCCGCGTCGTTCTCCGACTCGTCGCTGGGGCGTCCGTTCGCGGACTGGGTCGGGTTCGACAACTTCGCGGCACTGCTGGGGGACGGGGTCACCCTCCCGTCCCTCGGCAGGTCGCTGCTCTTCGCGATCCCGTCCGCCCTGATCGCCCTCGTCGCCGGTCTCGTGGTGGCCCTGTCACTCGACGCGGCCGTCAAGGGCGGACGGATCATCCGGGTGCTGCTCCTGCTGCCGCTGATGACGCCGCCCGTGATGGCGGGCGTGATCTGGAAGCTCATGCTCGCCCCCACCGGCGGGCTGCTCAACAACATCGGTCAGTCGTTCAGCCCGGGCGCCGAGCCGTTCCTGTTCCTCGGCTCGAGCCCGGCGGCGATGGTCTCGCTGATCGTGGTCGACGCGTGGCAGTGGACGCCCTTCTGCGTGCTGCTCGTGTTCGCCGCGCTGCAGACCCTGCCGACCGAGGTCTACGAGGCCTCACAGGTCGACGGCGCCGGGGTGTGGCAGACGTTCTGGCGCATCACGTTCCCGCTCGTGCTGCCGAGCCTGGTCACCGTGCTGCTGCTCAAGCTCGTGGTGTCGTTCAAGGTGTTCGACCTGGTGTTCATCATGACCGGCGGCGGACCCGGCTTCGACACCACCGTCAGCAGCTTCGAGATCTACCGCACCGGGTTGCAGACCTTCGACGTGGGGGCTGCCGCCGCGCAGACCATCGCGTTCCTGGTGCTGGTCACCATCGTCATCCTGCCGCTCAACGCCGTCCGGCAGCGCCTGCACAGGGAGAGCTGACATGTCGCTCACACTCCGCACCTCCGACCACGCCTCCGACAGCGCGACCGTCACGCTGGTCGTGCCGGACGCGCGCCGCCGTCGTCGCCGCAGCCGCACCTCGAGCATCTCGCGCCCCGGTCGCCCGTCCGTGCTCGTCACCGTCGTGAAGTGGGTCGTGATCCTCGTCGCGATCGTGCTCGCCCTGCTGCCCGTGCTGTACATGGTGGGCATGTCGTTCAAGAGCCCGGACGACATCCTGTCCACCCGCATCCTGCCCTCGCGGCTCGCGTTCGAGAACTGGGTCGGCGCGTTCGAGAACTGGCCCATCCTCACCTACCTGCGCAACTCCCTCGGTGCCGCGCTCGTGGCGGTGCTGGTGTCGCTCGTCGTCTCGATCCCCGCCAACTACGCCATGGCGCGGCTCCGCGCGGGCGGGAAGCAGACCCTCGGGCTGATCGTCTCCGCCTACGTCGCCCCGCCGATCGTCGCGATCATCCCGTTGTTCGTGCTGGTGCGCACCGCCGGGCTGATGGACTCCGTGATCGGGCTCGGCATCGTGGAGGGCCTGCTGCTCACCCCGGTCGCCGTGTGGCTGCTGGACGGGTTCTTCCGCGCGATCCCGTTCGAGGTCGACGAGGCCGCGCAGATCGACGGCTGCGGACCGCTGCGCACCCTGTGGGCGGTCATCCTCCCGCTCACCGCGCCCGGCATCGTGGCCGTGTCGATCATCGTGTTCATCCTCGCGTACAACGACTTCCTCATCCCGCTGCTGCTCACGCAGAGCATCGACTCGCAGACCCTCCCGGTCGGCATCGCGCTCATGCAGGGCGGCCGCGAGGTGATGTTCGGGCAGATGGCCGCCGCCAGCCTCGCCGGCCTCATCCCGATCTACCTGCTCGCGCTGTTCCTGCAGAAGTGGCTCGTCGGCGGGCTGACGCAGGGGAGTGTGAAGTAGCCCGAGTGGTTCGGTGCGGCCCGTGTGCGGGGTCGGAGACGTGCCGGGCGAGGTGGTCCGGGGTGCGTCTGTGAGGCCGCGACAGGGGCGGAGCGGGGGATGGATCGCGTCAGGGGGCGGGGCGGCGCGCGATCGAGATCGAGTCGGCGGCGGCGAGGCGTCGGAGGTGGGCCGTGATGCGGGCCCGGAGATCGTCGTGCTGCGGGCCGAGGCGGGTGGCGGCGTCGTGCCAGTTCGAGGGGTCGTAGCGCCAGACGGGCCAGGACCTCAGGTCGGGCGCTTCCCACTCGTAGCGGGGCCAGATGTGGGCGTGGACGAAGGCGTCGTTGTTGCCGAGGATGTCGATGTTGATGCGACGGAACGCCGGATCGACCTCTCTGCAGGCGTGCTCCACGGCCGTGGCGAGGAGGTCGACGGCGGCGAGGAACCGTACCCGTTCCTCCCGCGGCAGGTCCGCCAGCGCGGTGGCCTCCGGATCCGTGCCGAGCAGCACGCAGTAGCCGGGGAGGAACTGCACATCGCCGATCACCGCGTAGCCGCCGGGCAGTTCGGCGAGCAGCGTCGGGTTCTCTCCCCGCGCGGCGGAGCGGATGCGGTCGTCACGCCAGTCCATGCCGCCGATGCTATCGATGGGTGCTCCGGCGGGGACGATCGGGTCGCGAGGGCGTGGTCTGCGAGCTCGTTCCGTCGGGCGCCACCGTGCGGTTCGTGGAGGGCGTCGGTGGCCCTCACGCCCCCCGATATCCCGGTTCTCGATTCGAACAAAGATACGAAACTCGCCGCCGTCGACGGTAGAATCGGGGCATGTCCACACTCTCCGGTTTGCACGAGGCGATGTCCCGCCTCGACGCCGCGTGGGGTGGCGCGGGCGATCCGATGGACCTGAACCGCGAGCAGTTGATCGCGGTGAACGACGCGATCGGCGTGCTGCGGAGACGCCTCGACGCGGTGCACGTGTCGGTGGGAGCGGGCATCGCGCGGGAGTCGCGGCCTGAGCTCGGTGCCGGCAGCCTGGCGAAGCAGCAGGGCTATCGGAACCCGGCGAGGCTGATCGCCGCGACGACCGGAGTCTCGACGGGAGAGGCGGCGCGACTGGTGGCGGTGGGCGAGGCCACGGCCCCGCGCGCCGACCTCCTGGGGCAGCGACTGCCGGCGAAGTGCCCGTCCGTGCGGGAGGCGTTGGCTGCGGGTGCGCTCGGTGCGCCGGCGGCCGCGCTGATCGTCGCGATGCTCGACCGGTGCCGCGTGGCCGTGGGTGCTGCTCGGGTGGCGGAGGCCGAGCGGGTGCTGGTGGAGCAGGCGGCGGGGTTGTCGGTGGATGAGGTGCGGCGGTTGGTGGTGCGGGCGGAGGCGTGGGTCGATCCGGATGGGGCGGAGCCGCGGGCGGAGGAGCAGCGGTCGCGTCGGTCGTTGACGCTGTTCGAGCGTGACGGGATGGTGCATCTGAACGCGGTGCTGGATGCGGAGACGGCGGCGCCGGTGGTGGCGGCGATCCGGGGGTTCGTGTCGGCAGCGTTCGCGGCGCGTCACGAGGCGCCGGATGCGGGGGCTCCGGATGCGGACCGTCGTACGGTGCCGATGATCCAGGCGGATGCGTTGTCGGCGTTCGCGGGGCACGTGCTCGGGTGTGCGTCGCGGTTGCCGCTGGCCGGGGCGACGGTGGTGGTGCGGGTGGGTCTGGGGGATCTGGAGGCGGGGTCGGGGTCGGCGCAGGTGGACGGGATCGATCAGCCGGTGAGCGTCGGGGCGGTGCGGCGGATGGCGGCGGGCGGCGGGGTGATCCCGTGTGTGCTCGGCGGGGGCAGTGAGGTGTTGGACTGGGGGCGGGAGAAGCGGTTGTTCACCCGGGCGCAGCGGCTGGCGTTGGTGGAGCGGGACGGGGGGTGTGCGATGTGCGGGTTGCCGCCGGAGATGACGAAGGCGCATCACATCCGGTGGTGGTCGCGCGACCGCGGGCCGACGGATCTGTCCAACGGGGTGCTGCTGTGCGAGACGTGTCACCATCGCATCCACGACAACGGGTGGGACATCCACATCGACAGCGGAGAACGCGGCAGTGGTGGCGGTGGTAGCGGCGGCGGGATGGCGAGGGTGTGGTTCGTGCCTCCGCGGTACATCGACCCCGCACGCACGCCCCGGCTCGGTGGGCGGGCCCGCTTCGACATCGCCGCCTGACGGGTGTTCGGGTGGTGGGGGTGGGCTCGAGTCGCGTCGAGGCGGGGTCAGCGGCTGCGGCCGACTCCGGCGGCGCGCAGGCGATCAGCGATCAGGATGCCGAGGGCGGTGGCGGCGACACAGCTTGCGAGTGTGATCGCGAAGAAGAGCAGCTGCACCGGAAGGGTGAAACCGCCCAGGTCGAACGACGCCCACGCGAGCAGGGGATACACGACCCCCACCACCACGGCCCCGACGTAGTGCAGCCACGTGCCCCAGTAGCGCCACATCACGAACAGGAACGGCAGCTCGGTGAAGGCCGCCCACCACAGGTTCGTCGCCACGCTGCCGAAGCCGTACCCGGAGAACGGCACGATCACAAGCCCGGCCAGCAACCCGACCAGCAGACCCACGAGCGGCGCGCGCAGCAGGCGCAGGGCCGATCACCGACGGCAGCAGCCACAGGCCGGCGAGAGCGACGCTCACGAACGGCAGCCCCGGGAACAGGATCGTCGACACCCAGTTCGCGGGAGCGAGCAGCAGCCCGCCGGCCACGCCCAGCGCGGCGCACGTCAGCAGCAGCGCCGTCGGGAACCGGAAGCGCCGCCTGCCGGAGACACCGCCGTCCGGCGCGCTCATGCGAGGGGTACCGAGGTCCGCGGGTTCCGGCGCGTTCATGTGATCGGGTCCGCCATCCGTAGCTTCCGGCGCGCTCGTGTGATCGGGTGCGCCGTCCGTAGTTTCCGGCGCCTTCGCGTGATCGGGTGCGCCGTCGGCCGTATCCTGAGCGCTCATGCGAGGGGTTCCGACGCGGCCTCGCGGGCGGCCTTCGACGCGGGCGACGCCGCTCCGATCTTCCAATACCCGCAGAAGCTCACGGCGTTTTTGTCCGCGCCGCGCTCGCCCACGAGGAGCCTGCGGGCACCGGAGGCCAGCGACTGCTCCCCGGCCGCATAGGCGTGGAAGGGCGCGCCCGGAAGCTCGCTCCGGCCCAGCGCCTCCAGGGCGAGAGCACCGGGCGCCGCGTCGTGGGGGCGCACGATCCAGACCACGTCGAGCCCCGGAGGGCGCGGGAAGTCCAGGGCGTCGTCGTCGGCCGGCACCTCGACGATCGCGGTGCCGGTGGCGTGCGCCGGGAGCGAGGCGGCGATCCCGGCGATCGCGGGCAGGGCGGTCTCATCGCCGACGAGCACCACGCGATCGGTCCCCCGCTGCGGGTTGAACGTGAGGCCCTCGTCGATGATGAGCACGTGCTCGCCGGGCTCGCAGGTCTCCGCCCACCGCGACGCCGGGCCCGCCGTGCCGTCGGCCGCAGAACCGTGCAACACGAAGTCCACGTCGATCTCCGCCCCTGCCTTGGCGGTCGCCGTCCGGAAGGCGCGCACCGTGTAGTTGCGCATCACGGGCCGCTCGCCGTCGGGGATGCGCAGGAACTTGAGATAGCCGAACATCTTGTTCGCCTTCGCCGGCACCCGGTCGAGACCGGCCTCGCCGCCGATGGGCAGGAACAGCCGGAACCACTGGTCGTACCCCATCGGGCGGAACCGGTCGATCTCACCGCCGCCGAGCGTCACGCGGATCCAGTGCGACGAGAGCCGTTCAGAGCGCAGCACGGTGAGGTGCAGGAGTTCGGTCGTCTCGGGCTTGACCATCTTGCTGAATGCCATGGAGTGCCTTTCAGGAGAGGGGGAGCTGCCAGGGGAAGAAGACGAGGAAGATCGCCGCCGAGGTGAGGAGCATCGCCACGGTGAACACGGTGTCGCGCACGCGGAACGGCACCAGGTGCCGCTCGGTCCGCGTCGGATGCGCGCCGAACGCCCGGGAATCCATCGCCAGGGCCACGCGCTCGGCATGCCGGATGGCCCCGGCGAGCAGCGGCACGATGTACCCCCAGCCTCGGGCGATGCGGGAGAGGGGACCGCGCCCGCCGTGGTACCCGCGCACCCGGTGCGCCGCGCGGATCACCGCCAGCTCGTGCCCGAACCGCGGCACGAAGCGGAACGCCGCCAGAGCCGTGTACCCGATGCGGTACGGCACCCGCAGCTGCTGCACGCTCGCCCGCACCAGGTCGGAGCCGCTGGTCGTGAGGCCGCCCACCAGCGCCAGCGCGACGATCGCCCCCAACCGCAGCGCGGTGGCCGCGCCGATCGTGAGCGCGCCGCTGTACAGCGTCCAGTCGCCCACCGAGAGCAGCGCCGGGGTGCCGTCGACCCGTGCGGCATCGACCCACAGCGAGAACCCGACGGTGACCGCGAGCATCCCCAACGGCAGGCCGAGCAGCAGCAGCGCGAGCAGCCGCCCGGTGACCCTGGCTCCGGACAGGATCAGCACGTACGCGAGCGCGAGGAACGCGGCGGGCGTCGCGAGATCGCGCACGAACACGAGCAGCACCATCGCGGGAGCGAACCCCGCGACCTTCGCGAGCGGGTTGAGCGCATACAGGAACTGGTGCGGCGCCGTCGCGGTGAGACGCGCGTACGGGTCGAACACGGTGCCGGTGCTGCCGCTCACGACGACGCCTCCGGGTCCGGAGCGGGAGCGGATGCGGATGCTGGGGGCGCGGATGCGGGTGCGGGGATGGGGCCGGACGCGGCGGTGCGTGCGGGGGACTCCGTGGCGAGGCCCGCGGCGGCGAGCACGAGCTGCACGTCGGGGAGGCGCAGGCCCGCGTCGGTGAACACCGCGGGGTCGGCGAACAGCTCCGCGGTCGGCCCGGCGGCGTGCACCCGGCCGTCCGCGAGCACGACCGTGTGCGTGGTGTGCTCGGCGACCAGCGAGAGGTCGTGCGTGACGAGCACGATCGTGGTGCCCTCCGCGCGCAGGGTCCGCAGCAGGGCGAGCAGTTCGGTGGCGCGCGCGCGATCCTGGCCGAACGTGGGCTCGTCGAGGGCGAGTACCCGGGGCCGTGTGATCAGGGCGGTGCCGACCGACAGCCGCCGCTTCTCGCCGCCCGACAGCAGGAACGGGTGCACGTCGGCCTTGTGCGTCAGCCCGAATCGGTCGAGCATCTCGGCGACCCGCGCCGCGATCTCGTCGTCCGTCACGTGCCGCAGCCGCAGGCCGTGGGCGAGCTCGTCGAACACGGTCGCCGCGATGAACTGGTGCTCCGGGTTCTGGAACACGAAGCCGATGCGGGCGGCGAGATCCCGCGGGGAGGCGGTGCCCGGATCGATGCCGTCGACCGACACCTGCCCCTTCGGCGGCGGCACCACACCGGCGAGCGCCTGGATGAGCGTGGTCTTGCCCGCCCCGTTCGCCCCGACGATCGCGGTGAGGCTGCCCGCGGGCAGATCGAGGTCCACCCCGTGCAGGATCTCGGTGCGCCGTCGCTTCACCGTGAGCCCTCGCGTGCGGATGATCGACTCGCCGGGCCGGTTCGCGGCGGCGCCGGATTCGCGGGATTCGTCGGATTCGTCGGATGCGTCGGGCACGGCGTCGCGCACAGCGAGCGCCGTCGCGAGCTCGTCCGGGGTCAGCGGCAGCGGATCGAACCGGTGCCCCCGCTCCCGCAGGCGCAGCGCCGCGAGGGTGGCCCCCGGCAGCCACACGCCCATCGCGAGCAGCTCGTCCGCGTGCGCCCTGATCGTCTCCGCGGCCGGTCCGTCGAACGCGACCCGCCCCTCCCGGTCGAGCACGATCGTGCGGGTCACGAAGGCCATCGCGGCGTCGAGGTTGTGCTCCACGAGCAGGATCGCGCGATCGCCAGCGACCACCACCTCCGCGAGCGCGGCGTACACGTCGTCGATGCCCTGCGGATCGAGGTTCGCGGTGGGCTCGTCCAGCACGATCAGCGGCGACCCCATCGCGAGGGCGCAGGCGATCGCGAGCCGCTGCCGCCCGCCGCCGGACAGGTGGTCGGGGTTGTCGTCGCGGCGGTCCCACAGGCCCACGCGCCGCAGCGACTCCGCGACGCGCTCCCGCACCACCTCGACGGGGAGCAGCAGGTTCTCCGGACCGAACGCCACCTCGTCGTACACGGTGCCCGTGACGATCTGCGCGTCCGGGTCCTGGAACACCATGGCCACGTGCGTGCTGAGCGTCGCGGTCGCGGTGTCCGCGGTGTCGAGCCCGCCCGCCTCGACCGTGCCGGTCATGGTCGCCGGGAGGGCGTGCGGGATGAGGCCGTTGAGCGCCAGGGTGAGCGTGGACTTCCCGGAGCCGGACGGACCGAGCAGCAGCACGACCTCGCCGGGCCGGATGTCGAACGACACATCGCGCGGGGAGGGGTGCGCGGCACCGGCGTGGGTGAGCGAGAGCTCGCGCACGCGGAGGAGGGGCGCGGATGGGCGCACGGCAGGTCCCGGGCTCGACGGAGGGTGTGCCTCTAACTTAGCTGAGCCTTACCTGTGTTATCCAGCGAGGCTCCGGGGCTAGCGGCGGGCGACCCCGGCCCGGCGCAGCGACGTGCCGACCGCGAGGCCGATCGCGGTCCAGGCGATCGGGCCGAGCACCGAGATCGCAAGGTAGAGGATCTGCGCCCACACCGGCATCACCGACAGGTGGGCGGCGAAGAACACCACGACCGCGACGATCACGCCGATGATCGCGGCCGAGACGAAGAAGCGCCAGGCGCCCCAGGAGCGGTACCGCGTGAGCGCGGCGACCCCCTCCTGGATGAGCCCGAACAGCAGCGCGGTGCCGATGAAACGCAGCGCCCACGCCGGATTGAACGCGCTCGCGATGAGCGCCGCGAACACGTGCGTGATGAGCGCGACGAGCGGCAGCCGCAGCACCTCCTGCGCGATGATGCCCGGCAGCACGTGCGACCCGAGCACGAGGCCGTAGAGGAACAGCAGCGGGCTCGCCAGCAGCACCGGCGTGACCCACCCGGCGATCCCGCCGAGGAGGCCCGTCGCGACACCGATCGCGGCGCAGACGAGCAGCACGCGGGTCGTGAGGACGGGGGTTCGGGCCACCTCTCCAGCCTACCGGCGACCTTCGCCCGACCCGGCCGTCGCGCACCCTGGCCGATCGGCACGACCGGGGATGACCATCGTTCAGTTCTCGATCCGGCGCCGAGGAGCGGGGTTATCGTGATCCGCGGTGCGGCAACGACGCCGCACCGTGATCATCGGGAGCGAGATATGGGTCGAACACCCCTCCGGATGGCAGCGGCCGCCACCCTGGCCACGCTGTTCATCGCATCGACGGCAACCGCCGGCCACGCAGCGACCGGGGAGGTGACACACCCCGTTCCGGTCGCGGGAACCCCCGGGCACTACATCGTGGTCATGAAGGCCGATCCCCTCGCCAGCTACGAGGGCGACGTCAAGGGACTGAAGGCGACGAAGCCGGCCGAGGGCGAACAGCTCGAGACGCAGTCGCAGGACGCGCAGCGCTACGTGAAGCACCTCGAGTCCGAGCAGTCCACCCTCATCAACGACGTCGGCGTGACGCCGGACACGACGTACCAGGTCGTGCTCAACGGGTTCAGCGCCGACCTCACGGGCGAGCAGGTGGATCAGCTCCGGGCCTCGAAGGACGTTCTCGGGGTGTTCCCCGACGAGATCCGTCACCCCGACGCGCTGACCTCCACCGACTACCTCGGCCTCGGCGACGACCGCAAGGGCCGCGGCGGGGTGTGGCAGCAGACCGGCGGCGTGAAGAAGGCCGGAGAGGGCGTCGTCGTGGGTGTGATCGACACCGGCATCGCCCCGGAGCACCCGTCGTTCGAGGGCAAGAAGCTCAAGCAGCAGAAGAAGCAGAACGCCCGGCACAAGGGCCAGCAGCCCTACACCGACGGCACCTACGTGTACTTCGACAAGTCCGACGGCGGGCAGTTCCGCGGCGCGATGGTCGAGGGCCAGGACTGGGACACGAGCGACTACTCGACCAAGCTCATCGGCGGGCAGTACTTCTTCGCGGGAGCCCAGGCCGCCGGCTTCGACTTCCAGTACGACTACCTCTCGCCGCGGGACGGCGACGGCCACGGCTCGCACACGGCGAGCACGGCGGCGGGTGAGTTCGGGGTGGAGGCTGCGATCGAGGGCGTCGACTTCGGGACGATCTCCGGCGTCGCGCCCGGCGCGAAGGTCGCCGCATACAAGGCCTGCTACGTCGGGCCCGACACGACCGTGACCACGGACGACATCTGCGCGCTGAGCGACCTCGTCGCCGCGATCGACCAGGCCGTCGCCGACGGCGTCGACGTGATCAACTACTCGATCGGCGGCGGTGCGGCGAGCACCGTGATGGCACCAGAGGACCTGGCGTTCCTCAACGCGGCGGCCGCCGGTGTGTTCGTCGCGACCAGCGCCGGCAACGACGGTCCCGACCCGGTCACGGCCGACCACGCGTCGCCGTGGTACACCACGGTCGCGGCCTCCACCATCCCCACGTGGGAGGGCACCGTGCAGTTCGACGGCTTCGCGCAGGCCGGCGCCTCGGTGAGCGTGCCGTTCGGTGAGAGCGTCTCCGGGCCCTCGATCGCGGCACAGGATGCCGCGGCACCCGGAGCGGTGGACGCGACGCTGTGCCTGCCCGGCACCCTCGACCCGGCGAAGGTCGCCGGACACATCGTGGTCTGCGACCGCGGCGGCAACGCGCGCGCCGAGAAGTCGCAGGTGGTGAAGGACGCGGGTGGCATCGGCATGGTCCTGGTGAACGTGCCCGGCGGTGCCGACTCGCTCGACAACGACTTCCACGCCGTGCCGACCGTGCACCTGAACGCCGTGCACCGCGACGCGGTCCTCGCGTATGTGCGGGGCGGAGTCGACCGTCCGATCACCCTCGTCGGCGAGAACACCACCGGCGTGACCACGCCGACCCCGCAGATCGCGGGCTTCTCCAGCCGCGGCCCGGTCCTGGCCGACGGCAACGACGTGCTCAAGCCCGACGTCGCCGCTCCCGGCGTCGCCATCCTCGCCGCCACGCACAACGCGCCGGGCGAGCAGCCGACGTTCGGCATCCTCTCCGGCACCTCGATGGCTTCCCCGCACATCGCGGGCCTCGGTGCGCTGTACCTGGGCGAGCATCCGCGGGCGACGCCGGCGGAGATCCGTTCGGCGATGATGACCACCGCCTCCGACACCGTGCTCCCCGACGGCTCGAAGAACACCGACCCGTTCGAGCAGGGCGCGGGGCAGGTCGACGCGCGGCGATACCTGAACCCGGGTCTGCTGTACCTCAACGGGTTCCGGGACTGGGCGGCCTTCCTCGACGGGAAGGGGCTGTCGGACTTCCCCGGCATCGAGCCCATCGACGGCAGCGACCTGAACCAGGCGTCGATCTCGATCGGGTCGCTGGCCAGCGCGCAGACCGTCACCCGCACGGTCACCTCGACGGAGAAGGGCGTGTTCACCGCGAAGGCCTCCGTGCCGGGAGTGAACGTCACCGTCACGCCGTCTCAGCTCACGTTCGACAAGCCGGGGCAGTCGAAGACCTTCACGGTCACATTCGACAGCACCAGCGCCCCGGTCGAGCAGTGGGCCACCGGTTCGCTCACCTGGACGAGCGCGAAGAACACGGTGCGCTCGCCGATCGCGGTGTATCCGGTCACGGCGGATGCCCCGGGAGAGGTCACCGGCAGTGGCGTCGACGGGAGCACGACGGTCGACATCATCCCCGGCCTCGACGGCGATCTGGCACTGAACCTCTCGGGCCTCACCCCGTTCCAGCTCCTCACCGATCCGGACAACCCGGTCGAGGGGCACTCCGGGAACGAGAACTCGGGCGACGCGAACAAGGACGTGGCGTGGATCGTCGACGTGCCGGAGGGTGGCACGCTCTCGCGGTTCGACCTCGACTCCTCCGACGACGAGGGCAGTGATCTCGACCTCACCGTCTACCGGGTGGTCGCGCCGGACGACCTGCGCTACTACGAGCGCTGGCAGTCGGCGACGGGCTCGGCCGACGAGCAGGTCACGGTGCCCACGCCGACCGCCGGCACCTACCTCGTGGTGGCGAACGTGTATGCGACGACCGGACCGATGACGTGGGACATGACCTACGCCACCGTGCTCCCCGGTGACCAGGGCGCGTTCACGGCGACGCCGAACCCCATCGCCGCGGTGCGCGGGGAGAAGACGAGCTATGAGCTGAGCTGGACCGGCCTGACCGCCGGCACCCGCTACCTCGGTCTCGTCCAGTACGGCGACTCCGCCGTGCGCACGGTGGTGACCGTCACCACCCCGGCCGACGTCGCCCCGGCACCGGCCCCGACCCCGGAGCCGACGCCGACCCCGGAGCCGACGCCGGACCCGACGCCGACGCCGGACCCCACCCCGACGCCGGACCCGGAGCCGACGCCGACCCCGCCCCCGGCGACCGACGCTCCCGGGTGAGCGGGGGAGCGCCGGACACGGACGCGTGACACACGGCCGCACGACGGACACCCGTCGTGCGGCCGTGCCGTCGTTGCGGCCCATCGCCCGCCGGGGTACCGCGGGCGTCCGTTCATCGCGTGATCGACACCGCTCGTCGCACCGTCCGCCGCTCGGCGCGCGACCGCGGGGCGGGCTTCCTAGCGTGGGAAGACGCAATGATGCGTCCACCGAGGAGAACCCCATGACCGCACCTTCGTCGCGCCGCCGCGACGGCGCCGGGCTCGTCGACGACGAACCCGTCATCGAGACCGACCCGACCCTCCCACCCGTCGCCCTCTCCGCCGAGCATGAAGCGAAGAGCCGCCGCTGGACCCTGCCGAAGATCCTGCTCTGGACGGCGATCGCCCTGCTCGGCGGCGTCGCCTGGGTGATGCTCGCCATCGTCCGCGGCGAGACCGTGAACGCGATCTGGTTCGTGTTCGCCGCCGTCTGCACCTACCTGATCGGCTACCGCTTCTACTCCAAGGTCATCGAGCGGTACATCACCCGCCCCGACGACCGCCGTGCGACCCCGGCCGAGGTCAAGCAGGACGGCAAGGACTACGTACCCACCGACCGCCGCGTGCTCTACGGCCACCACTTCGCCGCGATCGCCGGCGCCGGTCCGCTCGTGGGCCCCGTGCTCGCGGCGCAGATGGGCTACCTCCCCGGCACCATCTGGATCATCGTGGGCGTCGTGCTCGCCGGTGCCGTGCAGGACTACACGGTGCTCTTCTTCTCCATGCGCCGTGGCGGTCGCACGATCGGCCAGATGGCGCGGCAGGAGCTCGGCAAGATCGGCGGCACGGCCGCGATCATCGCCTCGCTGCTCATCATGCTGATCATCGTCGCGATCCTCGCGCTCGTCGTCGTCAACGCCCTCGGCGAGAGCCCGTGGGGCGTCTTCTCCGTCGCCATGACCATCCCGATCGCCCTGTTCATGGGCGTGTACCTGCGCTACCTGCGGCCCGGCAAGGTGACCGAGGTGTCGATCATCGGCTTCGTGCTGCTCATGTTCGCGATCATCGGCGGCGGCTGGGTGGCCGGCACCGAGTGGGGGCAGGCGATCTTCCACCTCGACCGCACCACGATCGCCTGGGGCATCATCGTCTACGGCTTCATCGCCGCGGTGCTGCCGGTGTGGCTGCTGCTCGCGCCGCGCGACTACCTCTCCACGTTCATGAAGATCGGCGTGATCGTGATGCTCGCCGGCGCCATCGTGCTGGTGCGCCCCGAGATCTCGGTCCCCGCGATCAGCGTGTTCGGTGAGAACGGCATGGGCCCGGTGTTCGCAGGTCCGCTCTTCCCGTTCCTGTTCGTGACGATCGCGTGCGGAGCGCTGTCCGGCTTCCATGCGCTGATCGCCTCCGGCACCACGCCGAAGCTCGTGGAGAAGGAGCGGCAGACGCGCTTCATCGGCTACGGCGGCATGCTCATGGAGTCGTTCGTCGCGATCATGGCCCTCGTCGCCGCGATCTCCATCGACCAGGGCATCTACTTCGCCATGAACGCGCCATCCGCGGCGACCGGCGGCACGGTCGAGGGCGCTGTCGCGTTCGTGAACTCGCTCGGGCTGACGGGCGTGAACCTCACCCCCGACATGCTCACCGGCACGGCCGCCGCGGTCGGCGAGGAGTCGATCGTGTCCCGCACCGGTGGCGCCCCGACGCTCGCGCTGGGCCTCGCGCACATCATGCAGCAGGCCCTCGGCGGTCAGGCGCTCATGGCGTTCTGGTATCACTTCGCGATCATGTTCGAGGCGCTGTTCATCCTCACCGCGGTCGACGCCGGCACCCGCGTGGCCCGGTTCATGCTGCAGGACTCGATCGGCGCCTGGTTCCCGAAGTTCCGTGACGTGTCGTGGCGTCCAGGAGTGTGGATCTGCACCGCGATCATGGTCGCCGGCTGGGGAGCGATCCTCATCCTCGGCGTGACCGACCCGCTCGGCGGCATCAACACGTTCTTCCCGCTGTTCGGCATCGCCAACCAGCTGCTCGCCGCGATCGCGCTCGCCGTGGTGCTCGCGATCGTCGCCAAGCGCGGCCGCAGCTACTTCCGGTGGCTGTGGATCATCGCGCTGCCGCTCGCGTTCACCGCGGTCGTCACCATCACGGCCTCGCTCTACAAGATCTTCTCGCCGGTCCCGGCGATCGGATACTGGGCGAACCACTTCCGCTACCGGGAGGCGCTGAGCTCGGGAGACACCGCGCTCGGAGAGCCGGAGGTGCTGGAGGCGGTGATCCGCAACACCGCGGTGCAGGGCACGCTGTCGATCATCTTCGTGGTGCTCGCGATCGTCGTGATCGTCATGGCCGTGATCGCGACCGTGAAGGCCATCCGCCACGGCGGCGGAGAGAACACCGAGGACGCCCCCGTGGCCTCCCGGCGCTTCGCCCCCGCGGGCTTCCTCCCCGACGCGGAGGAGCGCGAGCTGGAGAAGCAGTGGGAGCCGATCCTCGCCGAGGAGCGCGCGGCCGCGCGGCACTGAGATGACCGACACCGTGCATCGGACGGATGCCGCGACCACCCCGCTGCGGGCGCTGTGGAGCGTCCTCGGCCGGGCCGGGCGCGGCATCCGCTGGTACATGACGACGCTGATGGGCGACACCGCGTATGCGACCTACGTCGCCCATCACCGCCGTCACCACCCCGACGAGGAACCGTTGACCGAGAGGCAGTTCTGGCGGCAGCGCATGGACGACCAGGACCGCAACCCCGGTGCCCGCTGCTGCTGACGCCCTTCGTCTCGCGTCCCTAGGCTGAACGAATGAACGACGTCGTCCTCGCCGCGGTGCTGGGGGTGCTCGGCGGCATCGCACTCACCGTGCTGCTGCTGCTCGCCCGCCGGTTCGCGCGGGGTGCCGCCGACCTCGGCAGCGATGCGGAGCAGGGGGCCCTGCGGGCGCTGCACCAGGCGAGCCTCGCCGCCCCGCACCTGCGCGGCGGGCTCGCCGGGCCCGATGTCGTGAAGGCGGCGCGGCACCTGCGGGTGCTGCTGGGCAGCGCCGCGGTCGCGATCGTGGGCACCGACGGCGGCGAGGAGTCCGGCGTCGTGTCCTTCGACGGCGCCTCGGACGGCTTGGAGTCGGCCGCGCGCCGCATCGCCGAGCGGGTGCGGGCGAGCGGTCGGCGGCAGGTGTTCCCCGCCCCGGCGAAGACCGATGACCTGGAGGCGGTGGGCGCCCCGATCGTCGTGGACGGGCGAACGATCGGCGTGATCGTGGCCTTCGCGTCGCCGGTGCGCGCGGCGCTCGTGCGCGCCGCCGAGGAGGTCGCCGACTGGTGCGCCGCACAGGTCGAGCTCGGCGGGCTCGACGCCTCCCGCGCGCAGCTGGCCGAGGCGGAGCTGCGGTCGCTGCGGGCGCAGATCTCCCCGCACTTCATCTACAACGCCCTCACCGCGATCGCCTCGTTCATCACGACCGACCCCGACCGCGCGCGCGACCTCGTGCTGGAGTTCGCCGACTTCACGCGCTACTCCTTCCGCCGCCAGGGGGAGTTCACGACCCTCGCGGAGGAGCTCGGCAGCATCCACTCGTACCTGGAGCTCGAGCGGGCCCGCTTCGGCGACCGGCTGCGGGTCACGCTGCAGATCGCGCCGGAGACCCTCGCCACGGTCATCCCGTTCCTGTCGGTGCAGCCCCTCGTGGAGAACGCGGTGCGGCACGGGCTCGAGCCGGGGGAGGGCGGCGGCGAGATCCGCCTCACCTCGCGCGACGACGGCACCCACACCGAGATCCTCGTGGAGGACGACGGCGTCGGCATGGACCCCGACGGGCTGCGGTCGCTGCTCACGGCGCGCGAGGACGGCTCCCACGTGGGGCTGCGCAACGTCGACACGCGCCTGCGACAGCTGTACGGCAGCAGCGGCGGACTGGTCGTGGAGACCAACACGGGCGCGGGTACCCTGGTGCGCATGCGAGTCCCGAAATCGCAGCCCCTGCACGACCCGGACGACGACTGAGGAGCCCGGATGATCGACGTCCTCGTCGCCGACGACGAGCAGCCCGCCCTCGACGAGCTGGTGCACCTGCTGCGCTCCGACCCGCGCATCGGCGAGATCCTCACCGCGACGAGCGGAGCCGACGCCCTGCGGCAGCTGTCGCAGCGCGCCGTGCGTCTCGCGTTCCTCGACATCCACATGCCCGGCCTGCTCGGCACCGACCTGGCCCGCGCCCTCCTCGGGCTCGCGGAGCCGCCGGCTGTCGTGTTCGTCACGGCCGACGAGGCCCGCGCGGTGGAGGCGTTCGAGCTGCGCGCGGTCGACTACCTCCTCAAGCCGGTGCGGCGGGAGCGGCTGCGCGGCGCGATCGACCGCGTGGATCAGGCCGCCGATCCGACGAAGGGCGACGACGAGGTGCTGTCGGTCACGGTCGGGTCGACCGTGCGGTTCGTGCGGCGCAGCGAGGTGCGGTGGGTGCGGGCGCAGGGCGACTACGCGCGACTGCACACCGACGACGACGACCCCGGCCAGCTCGTGCGGATCCCCATGGCGGAGCTCGAGGCGCGGTGGGCCGACGCGGGGTTCCTGCGCATCCACCGCTCGACGCTCGTGCGCACGGCCGCCGTGACCGAGGCGCGGCTGTCCGGGGGAGAGCCGACGGTGGTGGTCGGCCGCACGGCCCTCCCGGTGAGCAGACGGCTCGTGCCCGCGGTGCGGGAGGCGCTCGTGCGCGGTGAGGCGCCGGCATGACCGGGTCTCCCGAGCGTGCGGCTCCGGAGCCCGCGGCGCGCGGCGCGGGGGAGCCCGCGAAGCGCGTGCGGGTCACGGCCGACCTCCCGCCTCGCGGCCCTGCGGCTCTCACGCGCGGCATCGCGCTGCCCGGGGCGCCGGTCGACGAGGCCGATGCGGTGTACGCCAGGGCGCTCCAGCGCAGTCAGCTGCGGCTCGCGCTCGGCACGGTCGCCGGGTTCGTGGTGGTCGTGGTCGCGATGACCCTGGTGATCGCGCTCGTGCCCGAGATCGACCGGGTCGTGCTGTGGGGCCTGCCGCTGTCGTGGCTGCTGCAGGCGTTCGCGTTCTACCCGGTCATCGTGGTGTTCGCGCTGCTGTATCTGCGCACGGCGGTCCGCAACGAGCGCCGCTACCGCGCCCTCCGGGACCGCGAATGAACGCGCTGCTCGACCTGCTCGGGGTCGCGCTGGTGGTGATCGCCACGCTGCTGATCGGCGTGTACGGCCTGCGGGTGTCGCGCACGACGAGCGACTTCTTCGTGGCGTCGCGCACCGTCCGGCCGGTGTGGAACGCCTCGGCGATCAGCGGCGAGTACCTGTCGGCCGGCACCTTCCTCGGGCTCTCCGGACTCGTGCTGCTCGACGGCGCGCGCGGCTTCTGGTTCCCGATCGGATACGCGGCCGGGTACCTGCTGGTGCTGGTGTTCGTCGCGGCCCCGCTCCGGCGCAGCGGGGCCTACACGATCCCGGACTTCGTGGAGGCGCGGCTCGGGTCGGCCTCGGCGCGACGCGTCACGAGCCTCGCGGTGCTGGTGATCGGGTGGCTGTACATCGTGCCGCAGCTGCACGGCGCCGGCATCACGCTGGTCGTGGTCGCGGGGTTGCCGGAGTGGGTGGGCGCCGTGACGGTCGCGGTGCTCGTGGCGGCGTCGGTCGCGGCGGGCGGGATGCGCGCGATCACCTTCGTGCAGGCGTTCCAGTACTGGCTCAAGCTCACGGCGCTGCTGGTGCCGGTGGTGTGCATCGCCTTCGCGCTCGGCGGCGGACCGCACGCGTTCGACCCGGCGCTCGTGTTCCCCAGCGAGGCGGGCCCGTCCGGCTTCGACGCGTACGAGACCGCGTCGCTGCTGCTCGCGCTGCTGCTGGGCACGATGGGACTGCCGCACGTGCTGGTCCGTTTCTACACGAGCCCGACCGGGGCGTCGGCGCGGCGGACGACCGTGATCGTGATCGCGATGGTCAGCGCCTTCTACGCCGTGTCGAGCGCGATGGGGCTGCTCGCCCGCATCGCCGCTCCCGACCTCGCGGTGCCGGGTGTGGCCGACACGGTGGTGCTGCAACTGCCCTCGCGCGTGTTCCCCGGACCGGGCGGAGAGCTGCTCACGGCGCTCATCGTCTCGGGCGCGTTCGCGGCGTTCCTGGCGACCTCGGCCGGGCTCGTGGTGTCGCTCGCGGGGGTGATCAGCCAGGACGTGTTCTCCGGGTCCGTCCGCTCGTTCCGCCTCTCCGCGGTGCTGTGCGCGCTCGTGCCGCTCGGGGTCGCGCTGCTCACGGCGCCCGCGGGGCTCGTGTCGAGCGTGGGCGTGGTGTTCGTGGTGGCCGCATCGACGCTGTCGCCCGTGGTGCTGCTGGGCGTGTGGTGGCGCGGGCTCACGGCCCGCGGGGCGGTGGCGGGGATGGTGTGCGGCGGCGTCGCGACCGGGCTGGCGCTGCTCGTGCACGCCGTGATCGACGGGGTCGGGGTCGCGGCGCCGTACCTCGCGCAGCCCGCGGCGTGGACGATCCCGCTGGCCACGGCCGTGACGGTCGCGGTGTCGCTGCTCGATCCGCGCGGCCCGTCGCCGCGCACGGACCGCTTCCTCGCCCGCGTGCACACCCCCGAACGCGGCTGACCGGCGACGCCCGGCGCGTGCGGGATCAGGCCGCGGCGGCCGGGGGTCCGCGCGAGCGCCTGAATCCGAGCGTGCCCGTGCGGGTCAGTCCGTGCGGGTCAGAGGTGCGGGTCAGAGGGTGCGGGTCAGAGCGTGCGGGTCAGAGGGTGCGGGTCAGACGGTGCGGGTGCGCGGCAGGAGCCGGACGGGCGGGAGCGGCGGCGCGGGGATGCGCACGTCGTGCCCCTCGACCGTCCCGAACCGCGGGGCCGCGGCCTCCCAGTCCTCGCGGGCGGCCGCGATCTCGTCGTGCGTGCGGCCGGCGAAGTTCCACCACATCACGATGTCCGACTCGAACGGCTCGCCGCCGAGCAGGAACAGCAGGGCGCCCTCGGTGCTGGTCACCTCGACCTCCGTGCGCGAATCGCCGAGGTACACCAGGGCGTTGCGCTGCATGGCGTGCTCGGACAGCGCGGCCTCGCCCTCGACCAGCAGCAGCGCGTGCTCCCACTCGGACCGCAGCGGCAGGCGCACGGTCGACCCGGCGGGCAGCACGACCTCGGCGCCCACGATCGGGGTGTGCACGGTCGCGGGGGAGCGCGTCGCGGCGAACTCGCCGAGCACGACGGTCGCCGTGGCGTCGGGCCCCTCGGTCGCGGGCAGCTGGACGGTCGGCAGGTCGGTGTGGCGTTCGAAGCCGCCATCGCCGTGCCGCGCCGACTCGGGCAGCACGACCCAGAACTGCAGCGCGTCGAGACGGATGGGTTCGTCGCCGACGGAGTACTCGGAGTGGGAGATGCCGTTGCCGGCCGTCATCAGGTTCAGCTGCCCGCGGCGCAGGTCGGCGTCGCTGCCGAGCGAGTCGCGGTGACGGATCTCGCCGACGAGGGGCCAGGTCACCGTCTGCAGTCCGATGTGCGGATGGGGTTCGACGCGCATGCGGGTGTCGGCTGGTCCGAAGCGGTCGAGGAAGCACCAGGCGCCGATGGTCGGCAGGTTGCGGTGCGGGAGCACGCGCAGCACCGTCATGCCGCGCACACCCCCGAGCGGCACGTCGCGGGGCTCGAGGACGAGGCGGCGCTGCCCGATCATTCCGCCCGTCCGGTGGGATCGTCGTCGGAGACGCCGGCGGACTCCCGCGGAGCCGACTCGTGCTGCGCCGACTTCTCCTGCGCCGACTCGTCCTGCACTGCGGCGTCCGGTGCCGCCGCGCTCTGGACCTCGGCGGGACGCTGCGGCCAGCGGATCTCGGCGCCGGGCACCTCGTGCGTCTGGAGGTACTTCGCGATGTAGGGGCACAGCGGCACGATCGCGTCGCCACGCCCCGCCGCGTCGGCCAGGGCCTCGGCGGCGAGCGTCCCGGCGAGCCCCTGGCCCTGGAACGCCGGGTCGATCTCGGTGTGGATGAAGCGGATGGCGCCCGGCCTCAGCTGGAACTCGGCGAACCCGGCGAGCACGTCGTCGGAGCGGATCTCGTAGCGGGAGGCCTCGTCGTTGCGGGTCACGGAGATGTCGGTCATCGGGTGCTCCTTCGGGGTCTGGGTCCAACCTAACCCCGGTCGCGGTGGTGGGGACGGCCGCTGCCCGTGTCGGCCGGGGTCGTTACGCTGGAGGCATGCCGCAGACTCCCCGTGACCCGTACGAGGATCTGCCCTACGCCGACGCGCCCTGGGGCGACGGATGGGAGCCGTCCGCGCCGCCGGAGCCGATGGACTGGGAGCCGCAGGGCGCGGGGTTCGAGCCGCCGCTCGACTGGGGCCCCGGTCCCACCACGCCGGTGACCGCGTCCCGTGCGCCGGCCGCGCCGGCCGCGCGCCGCGCGACGCCGAGCCGCTTCCCGACCGCCCGCGAGGCGCTGCACACGGTGTTCGGCTACGACGACTTCCGCGGCGATCAGGCCGCGATCGTCGAGCAGGTCATCGGCGGCGGCGACGCGGTCGTGCTCATGCCCACCGGTGGCGGCAAGAGCATCACGTACCAGGTTCCCGCGCTCGTGCGCGAGGGCACGGGCCTCGTGATCAGCCCGCTCATCGCCCTCATGCACGACCAGGTCGACGCGCTGCGCGCCAACGGCGTCAAGGCCGCGTACCTCAACTCCACGCAGTCGATCGACGAGCGCCGCGAGGTCGAGCGGGCCTACGTCGCGGGCGAGCTCGACCTGATCTACGTCGCCCCCGAGCGGCTGTCGAACGCGAACACCACGGCCCTGCTGCAGCGCGGCACCCTCAGCGTGATCGCGATCGACGAGGCGCACTGCGTGTCGCAGTGGGGCCACGACTTCCGCCCCGACTACCTCGCGCTGGGCGACCTGGGCGACTGGTTCCCCGGCGTGCCGCGCATGGCGCTCACGGCCACCGCGACCCGGGCCACGCACAAGGAGCTCACCGAGCGGCTGCACCTCGACCGCGCGCAGCACTTCGTCGCGAGCTTCGACCGCCCGAACATCCAGTACCGCATCGTCCCGAAGGTCGACCCCCGCACGCAGCTCGTGCAGTTCATCCGTTCGCAGCCCGAGGGTGCGGCGGGCATCGTGTACGCGCTGAGCCGCAAGTCGGTCGAGCAGACCGCGACCGCGCTGGCGGCGAAGGGCATCGACGCGCTGCCGTACCACGCGGGGCTGCCGGCCGAGGTGCGGGCCGCGAACCAGTCGCGCTTCCTGCGGGAGGACGGCGTGGTGATGGTGGCGACCATCGCGTTCGGCATGGGCATCGACAAGCCCGACGTGCGTTTCGTGGCGCACATCGACCTGCCCAAGTCGGTGGAGGGCTACTACCAGGAGACGGGTCGCGCGGGTCGCGACGGCGAACCGTCGGTGGCGTGGATGGCGTACGGCCTCGGCGACGTCGTGCAGCAGCGCCGGCTGATCGACCAGAGCCCCGGCGACCGCACGTTCAAGATGCGCATGGGGCAGCACCTCGACGCGATGCTCGCGCTGTGCGAGACGGTCGAGTGCCGACGGCAGAACCTGCTCGGGTACTTCGGCCAGGAGTCGCAGCCGTGCGGCAACTGCGACACGTGCCTCGACGACACCGAGACGTTCGACGGGCTGATCCCCGCGCAGAAGCTGCTGTCGACGATCGTGCGCCTCCAGCGCGAGCGCAATCAGGCCTTCGGCGCCGGGCACCTGATCGACATCCTGCGCGGCGCCTCGACCGAGCGCATCCGCCAGCAGGGGCACGACCGCCTCGCCACGTACGGCATCGGCGGCGATCTGTCCGACCAGGACTGGCGCAGCGTCGTGCGGCAGCTGCTCGCCCGCGGCATCCTCGTGGCGCAGGGCGACTACGGCACGCTCGCGCCGGGAGAGGCCGCGGCCGGGGTGCTGCGCGGCGAGACCCCGGTGCCGCTGCGCAAGGACACGATCGGCCGCGCGACCTCGACCCCGCGTGCCCGCAAGGCCAGCGCCGCGGACGCGCTCGATGCGGGCGACCGGGAGCTGTTCGAGGCGCTGCGGGCGTGGCGGGCCGAGACCGCACGCGAGCAGGGGGTGCCGGCGTACATCGTGTTCGGCGACGCCACGCTGCGCGCCCTGGCCGAGCACCGCCCGGCGTCCGCCGCTGACCTGGAGGGCATCACCGGCATCGGCGCGAAGAAGCGCGAGGCCTACGGCGACGGGGTGCTCGCGGTCATCGCCGCGAATTGAGGCCCGGCTGTCGCGAGCCGACAAGCCGGACGGGGCGCGACCCCCGAGGCTCTTGGAGGAAGGAGACAGCGGAGTTCTCCCCGGTTTGTGGCACACCTACCATGGAGGCACCGTCACTTCTCCGAGGAGGAACCCCCATGGTCGACGCTGCCGTCCGTCCTTCCACCGCCCCCGACGAGCCCCGTCGCGAGACGGGAGCTCCGCGCATCGATGTCGCCGCCGTCACCGACGCCCTGATGGGCACGTGGGCCGACGTGCGCCGTGAGGCCCGCGAGATGATCAAGGATCCGGCGTTCTGGCGTCAGGACGAGCTGGGCAAGGACGAGCACCGCGAGCGGGTACTGAGCCAGCTGCACCTGCTGGTGGAGAACAAGGCCGTGCACCGCGCGTTCCCGAAGCGCTTCGGCGGCGAGGAGAACAACGGCGGCAACATCGCCGGCTTCGAGGAGCTGGTCGCCGCCGACCCCAGCCTCCAGATCAAGTCGGGCGTGCAGTGGGGTCTGTTCGGCTCCGCGATCCTGCAGCTCGGCACCGCGGAGCACCACGAGAAGTGGCTGCCCGGTGTGATGGACCTGTCGATCCCCGGCGCGTTCGCGATGACCGAGATCGGCCACGGCTCCGACGTCGCGGCGGTCGGCACCACCGCGACCTACGACCCGGAGACGGAGGAGTTCGTCATCCACACGCCGTTCCGCGGCGCGACCAAGGAGTACCTCGGCAACGCGGCCCTGCACGGCATCGCGGCGACCGTGTTCGCGCAGCTCATCACGAACGGCGTGAACCACGGCGTGCACTGCTTCTACGTGCCGCTGCGCGGGGACGACGGAAAAGACCTGCCGGGCATCGGCCGCGAGGACGACGGTCTCAAGGGCGGGCTGAACGGCATCGACAACGGACGGCTCTCGTTCGACCGGGTGCGCATCCCGCGCACGAACCTGCTGAACCGGTACGGCGACGTGGCCGCGGACGGCACGTACACCAGCGCCATCGACAGCCCCGGCCGCCGCTTCTTCACGATGCTCGGCACCCTGGTGCAGGGGCGCGTGTCGCTCGACGGCGCCGCGTCCTGGGCGTCGGCGCTCGGCCTGTACATCGCGGTCACCTACGCCACCCAGCGCCGCCAGTTCGACGGGGCGGACGGCCAGGAGGTCGTGCTGCTCGACTACGGCAAGCACCAGCGCCGCCTGCTCCCGCGGCTCGCGACCACGTACGCGCAGATCTTCGCGCACGACGAGTTCCTGCAGAAGTTCGACGGCGTGTTCTCCGGGCGCACCGACACCCCGGGCGACCGGGAAGACCTGGAGACGCTCGCCGCGGCCCTCAAGCCGCTGTCGACCTGGCACGCGCTCGACACGCTCCAGGAGGCGCGCGAGGCGTGCGGCGGGGCGGGCTTCATGTTCGAGAACCGGCTCGTCGGCCTGCGGCAGGACCTCGACATCTACGTCACCTTCGAGGGCGACAACAACGTGCTCCTGCAGCTCGTCGGCAAGCGGCTGCTGACCGACTACGCCAAGCAGTTCCAGGGCAAGGACGCGGCGTACCTCGCCCGGTACGCCGTCGGCATGACCGCGGGGAAGGTGTTCCACGGTGCGGGCCTGCGCCAGCTCGGCCAGGCCGTGAGCGACTTCGGACAGGTCGCCCGTTCGGTGGAGCGCGGGCTGCGCGAGGAGCAGCAGCACGACCTGCTCGCCGGTCGCGTGCAGCAGATGGTCGCGGACATCGCCGGGCGGCTGCGCGCCGCCGGGAAGGACAAGACGCTCGGCGCCGAGCTGTTCAACCAGAACCAGACCGAGCTGATCGAGGCCGCCAGGGCGCACGGCGAGCTGCTGCAGTGGGAGGCGTTCACCGACGCTGTCCACGCGATCGACGACCCGGAGACGCGGAAGGTGCTCACGTGGCTGCGCGACCTCTTCGGTCTGCAGCTGATCGAGAAGCACCTGGCGTGGCACCTCATCCACGGACGCCTGTCGACGCAGCGCGCCGCCGCCGTGTCCAGCTACATCGACCGGCTGTGCGCCCGACTGCGTCCGCACGCGCTCGACCTCGTCGACGCGTTCGGGTACGAGCCCGAGCACGTGCGCGCGCCGATCGCGAGCGGGGCCGAGAAGCAGCGTCAGGACGAGGCCCGTGCCTACTACGCCGATCTCGCGGCGTCTGGTCGGGCGCCGATCCAGGAGAAGGCGCTGAAGAAGCAGAAGCGCTGACGCGGTTCGCCGTTCACCACCCCTCGATCCCGCCCGGATCCGCCGCGATCCGGGCGGGATCGTCGCGTCCGGCGCCGTGTTCTGAGGAGGTGGGAACGGGCGTAGTCTCGGCAGGTACCGACCAGAGGAGCACCATGTCGTCCGTCATCGCCTACGCCGCCCCCGCCGAGGCCGCCCCGCTCGAGAAGACCGTGATCGAGCGGCGGGAGCTGGGGCCGCACGACATCCTCATCGACATCGCGTTCGCGGGCATCTGCCACTCCGACATCCACACCGTGCGCGGCGACTGGGGCCCGCAGCAGTACCCGCTCGCGCCCGGGCACGAGATCACCGGCACGGTCGCGGCGGTGGGCTCCGAGGTCACGCGTCACGCCGTGGGCGACCGCGTGGGCGTGGGGTGCCTGGTGAACTCCTGCGGCGAGTGCCGGCAGTGCCGCCGCGGCGAGGAGCAGTACTGCGAGAACGGCGCCATCGGCACCTACGGCGCGGTGGACCGCGACGGCACGATCACCCAGGGCGGCTACGCGCAGCAGGTCGTGGTGACCGAGGGCTTCGTGCTGCGCATCCCCGACGCGCTGCCGCTCGACGCCGCAGCGCCGCTGCTGTGCGCGGGCATCACCACCTATTCGCCGCTGCGGCACTGGAAGGTCGGCCCCGGCACGCGCGTGGCAGTGGTGGGCATGGGCGGACTCGGGCACATGGGAGTGCAGATCGCGCACGCGCTGGGTGCCGAGGTGACCGTGCTGTCGCAGACCCTGTCGAAGAAGGACGACGGCCTGCGGCTCGGCGCCGACCGCTACTTCGCCACAAGCGACCGCGAGACGTTCCGCGAGCTGCGCGGGTCGTTCGACGTGATCCTCAACACCGTGAGCGCCGCGATCGACCTGCGCTCCTACCTGGGGCTGCTCGACGTGGACGGCACGCTGGTGTGCGTGGGTGCGCCGCCGGAGGCCCTGTCGGTGAACGCGGGCTCGCTCATCGCGGGGCGTCGCTCGATCGCCGGGTCGAACATCGGCGGCATCAGGGAGACGCAGGAGATGCTCGACTTCTGCGCCGAGCACGGCATCACCGCGCAGATCGAGGTCATCCCCGCGTCGGCGATCAACGAGGCGTACGAGCGCGTGCTCGCCTCCGACGTCCGCTACCGCTTCGTGATCGACGCCGCCACCTTCGCCGCCTGACCGCCTTCCGATCCCGCGCGACAGCTCCGTGCGGGATCGGAACCGCGCCGCGGAGCGGTCGGGGAGGCCCGCCTTCCGATCCCGCATCCGGCGCGGGTGCGTGTCGGCGGTCGCCGGTAGCGTCGAGTCATGACCTCCCTCCTGATCGGCCCCGACCTCCGCGCGCGCTGCGCGTGGGTGGGCGACGACCCCGAGTACCGCCGCTACCACGACGAGGAGTGGGGCACCGCGCTGCACGGCGACCGGGCGCTGTTCGAGAAGATGGCGCTGGAGGGGTTCCAGGCCGGGCTCTCCTGGATCACGATCCTGCGCAAGCGTCCGCGGTTCCGCGAGGTGTTCGCGGGGTTCGAGCCGGAGGCGGTCGCCGCGTTCGACGAGTCCGATGTCGAGCGGCTGATGGGCGACGCCGGCATCATCCGCAACCGCGCCAAGATCGAGGCCACGATCGGCAATGCGCGCCTCGTCCGTGCGATGGCGGAGGGGGAGCTCGACGCGCTCATGTGGTCGTTCGCCCCGCCGGCGACCGGCGCCCGGCCGAGCTCGTTCGCCGAGGTCCCGGCGGTGACGCCGGAGTCGACCGCGCTGAGCAAGGAGCTGCGGCGCCGGGGCTTCCGGTTCGTCGGACCGACCACGATGTACGCCCTGATGCAGTCCGCCGGGATGGTCGACGATCACATCGCGGGGTGCTGGCGGGCGTAGCTCCGGCCGAGTGGGGAGATCTCCCCATCGAGCGATATTCTGCGACGTGGTTAGGATGTAGCAGTGTTCCGTGGGCCGTCGTGCCGCGGTGGAGTCAGTGTGAGACGACCCTGGGGGGGAACCGGGTATGAAGGCGTTGTCGTGGATGCGCGCGCGACCCAAGACGCTGGCGTCCGCCGCCGGGGTCACGGTGGGTGTGATCGCCCTCACCACGATGGCCTTCACGTATGAGGGCTTCCCCACCACCAAGGTCGACCTGAACGACGGCGGCGTCTGGATCACCAAGACCTCGAGCCTGCTCGTCGGGCACTTCAACCACGAGTCCACGATCCTCGACGGCGGGCTGCGCACCACCAGCGAGGACTACGACATCCTGCAGGACGCCGCGAACGTGCTGGTCGTCGACGAGAGCGCGTCCACCGTGACCGCGGTCGACCCGGCGCGCGTCTCTCTCGGCGACTCCGCGCTCATCCCCTCCACCGCGAAGGTCGCGCTCGGCGCGAACACCGCGGCGATCCTCGACCAGGACTCGGGCGACCTGTGGGTCGTGCCGGTCCGGGGCATCAACGCGTTCGAGATCGAGGCCGCGGAGCCCGTGGTCGAGCTCGGCGACGACTCCGACGTGACGGTCGCCCAGGACGGCACCGTGTTCGGGCTGTCGGGCGAGCGCGGCGAGGTCGTCACGGTCCCGGTCGACCCCGAGGGCGCGCCGCTCGACCCGTCCGCCGCGTCGGTGGGCGAGCTCGACCTGTCCGAGCGTCCGTCGATCACCGCGGTCGGCCGCACCCCGGTCGTTCTCGATGCGGCCGCCGGCGTCGTGACGAGCCCGGGCGGCTTCCGCACCGAGGTTCCGGGCGCCGCCGACGCCGTGCTGCAGCACGCCTCCGCCGAGACCGACGCGGTCGCCCTCGCCACGCCCTCCGCGCTGGTGCGCGTGCCGTTCGACGGCGGAGAGCCCGAGGAGACCTCGGCGGGAGCCGACGGCACGGCCGCGGCGCCCGTGTGGCTCCGCGGCTGCACGTATGGCGCGTGGGCGGGCTCGGCCACGTTCATCCGCGAGTGCCCGGGCGATGGCAACGACGTCAACGCCCCCATCGACGGCGCGGAGGACTCGTCGAGCCTCACGTTCCGCGTCAACCGCGACGTGATCATCCTCAACGACGCGGTCGGCGGCGCCGCCTGGCTCGCGAACGAGAGCCTGCAGCGCGTCGACAACTGGAACGACCTGACCCCGCCCGAGGGCGAGACCGAGAACCAGGACGACTCCACGGAGGAGACGGTCGAGACCACGCTGCCCGAGCGCAGCGAGGAGAACACCCCGCCCATCGCGGAGGACGACTCCTACGGCGTGCGGCCCGGCGCGACCACGCTGCTGCCGGTGCTCGACAACGACAACGACCCCGACGGCGACGTGCTGGTCGCCGCGCTCGCCGAGGCGCAGCCGGGCATCGGCACGGTGCAGCCCATCAACAACGGCGGGGCGCTGCAGATCGCGGTCGACGAGAAGGCGTCGGGCACGGCCAGCTTCACGTACGAGGTCGACGACGGCCGCAAGGGCAAGGACACCGCGGTCGTCACCCTGACCGTGCGCGACTGGAGCGAGAACGCCGCGCCGGAGCCCAAGCGGAAGACCTCGCTGGCGGTGGAGACCGGCGGCACGATCTCGTACAACATCCTCCCCGACTGGATCGACCCCGACGGCGACGACATCTACCTCAAGGAGGTCATCCCCGCGCCGGGCGACGAGGTCGACTTCAGCCGCGACGGGCAGATGACGTACAAGGCGACCGCGAGCCTGCAGGGCCGCAAGGACGTGATGGTGACGGTCGCCGATGCGACCGGCGAGTCCACGTCCGCCACGATCGCGCTCGACGTGCGCCCGCAGGGCTCGACCAACCCGAAGACCAACGCCGACCACGTGGTGACCCGCGCGGGGGAGCAGATCACGGTCGCCCCGCTCACGAACGACACCAGCACGAGCCGGGAGCAGCTGCGCCTGAGCCGCGTGCTCGACACCGCGGGCGCCACGATCCAGCCCGACTTCCCCAACAAGACCTTCACGTTCCTGGCCCAGAACCCGGGCGTCTACTACGTGCAGTACCAGGTGACGACGGGGCCGAAGAACGGCGAGGGGCTCGTGCGCGTCGACGTGATGCCCGAGTCCGAGACCGACCTGCCGCCGGTCGCCGTGCGCGACGTGGCACTGCTGCCCACCGGCGGCGACGTGCTGCTGGGCGTGCTCAACAACGACACCGACCCCGCCGGCGGCATCCTCGTGGTGCAGTCCGTGTCGATGGACCCCAGCACGGGCATCTCGGTGTCGGTGCTGAACCACGAGACCCTGCGCATCACCGACCAGGGCGCGCTCGACGAGCCGGTGCGCATCGGCTACCGCATCTCGAACGGCTCGAAGTCGGCCGACGGCGAGGTCGTGGTCATCCCGATCCCCGCACCCGACGAGATCCTGCCCCCGATCGCCAACCCCGACACGGCGACCGTGCGCGCGGGCGACGTCGTGACGATCCCCGTGCTCGACAACGACTCCCACCCGAGCGACGACGTGATGCACGTCGAGCCGGAGCTGGTCGAGACGGTCGACCCGGAGGACGGCGAGGCCTTCGTGTCGCAGGACGAGGTGCGCTTCAAGGCGGGCACCGAGCCGAAGACCGTCTACCTCACGTACGAGGTGGCCGACTCGCGTCAGCAGAAGGCCGCCGGCTACGTCACGATCCAGATCCTCCCGGTGGACGTGGAGAAGAACGCCGCCCCGCGTCCGCAGGACCTCACGGCCCGTGCGCTCGCCGGCAGCGAGGTGAACATCGCGGTGCCGCTCGACGGCATCGACGCCGACGGCGACTCGGTCGAGCTGCTGGGCATCGATTCGAGCCCGCGCAAGGGCCGCATCACGACCGTCGGACCCAACTACTTCACCTACGAGGCCGGCTCCGAGTCGTCGGGGGTGGACACGTTCACCTACCGGGTGCGCGACCGCCTGGGCAAGGAGGGCGTCGCGACGATCCGCGTGGGCGTCGCTCCGGCCGAGCAGATCAACCAGCCCCCGTACGCCGTGAAGGACGCCGTGGTCGTGCGGCCCGGCCGCGAGATCGCCGTCCCGGTGCTCGCCAACGACTCCGACCCCGAGGGCGACAAGGTCTCGCTCGTGAAGGACGGGCTCGAGGTGCCGGAGGGCCTGGAGGGCCGCGTCTCGGGCGACCGCGTGATCGTGAAGGTGCCCGACCGCGAGATGGAGACGTCGCTGCAGTACACGGTGAGCGACGCCCGCGGCGCTACGGCCACCGCGACCCTGCAGATCACGGTCGACGAGGACGTGCCGCTGCAGGCGCCCGTCGCCCGCGACGACCGGCTCCAGCCGTCTGACTTGAAGGACGGCGGGCTTTCGGCCGACCTCGAGATCCTCAAGAACGACGAGGACCCGGACGGCACCAAGGACCGGCTCGACGTGGAGGTGGGCGCGGGCGGCACGCTGCTGGAGAACGGCAAGGTGCGCGTCACCGTCACCGACGAGCTGCAGCTGATCCGCTACACCCTCACCGACCCGGACGGCCTCCAGGCGTCCGCGTTCATCTTCGTGCCGTCGCGCGACGGCTTGCGCCCGACCCTCACCTCCACCAAGCCGGTCGAGGTCGTCAGCGGCGAGACCAAGGACCTGCCCCTGTCGGAGTACGTCACGGTCGCGGGCGGCGGCGACGTGCGCATCACCGAGAAGGCGAAGATCAGCGCCAACAACGCGGACGGCTCGGATCTGCTCAAGGACGCGAGCACCCTGGTCTACACCTCGGCGCCCGGCTACTTCGGCCCCGACGCGCTCACGTTCGAGGTGACCGACGGCGACGGACCGGACGACCCCGAGGGGCGCAAGGCCACGCTGAGCATCCCGATCAACGTGCTGCCGCCGGAGAACCAGCAGCCCACGTTCATCGGCGGTCAGGTCAACGTCGCCCCGGGTGAGGACGCGACGCCGCTCGACCTCGCCGCCCTCACCGACGACCCCGACCCGGAGGACGAGGGCAAGCACGAGTACTCCCTCGTCGGCGGAGACGGCAAGGGCATCTCGGCGCGCATCGACGGCGACCGGCTGCTGGTCGAGGCGTCGTCGAACGCCAAGAAGGGCACCAGCGCCTCGCTCACGATCCGCGTATCCGACGGCGAGACCGAGCCGATCGAGGGCACCGTGACCGCGACCGTCACGGCCTCCACACGGGCGATGCCCGCCGCCAACACCGACACGATCTCCGAGGCCGACGCCGGGAAGACCATCACGGTGCCGGCGCTCGCGAACGACTTCAACCCGTTCCCGGAGACCCCGCTGAAGATCGTCGGCGCGGTGACCGAGTCCGGTCGCGGCGAGGCCTCGTTCACCGAGGACGAGGTGCGCGTGACCCCGGCCGAGGGCTTCGTTGGCACGCTGGTGGTGCGCTACCGCGTGCAGGACGCGACGGAAGACGTGGACCGCGAGGTGAACGGACAGATCGTGGTCACGGTGCAGGACGTGCCGGCGGCCCCGGGCACCCCGGTCGTGACGAGCGTGCAGGACCGCACCGTGGTGGTGTCGTACTCGGCCCCGTCGAACAACGGCGCCGAGATCACGAAGTACACCGTGAAGTCGGTCGGCGGCGGCGCGTACTCGAAGGAGTGCGCCTCCACCACCTGCACGCTGGACGGCCTGACCAACAACGTCGAGTACACGTTCCAGGTGACCGCGACCAACCGCGTCGGCGAGTCCGAGCCGTCGGGCGTCTCCGAGGTCGCGCGTCCCGACGCCCGGCCGGACACCCCGAACCCGCCGACCCTCGACTTCGGCGACAAGTCGCTCAAGGTCGCGTGGACGACGCCGACGACCCCCGGCTCTCCCGTCGAGCGGTACACGCTCGAGATCTCCCCCGCGCCGCCCTCCGGCATCACGCAGAAGGAGGCCACGGGCAACTCGCTCACGTGGGAGGGGCTGGAGAACGGCTCGAACTACCAGGTGCGCGTGCAGGCGCACAACCGCGCCCCCGACCCGTCGAGCTGGAGCGGCTGGTCGGCCTCCGAGATCCCCGCGGGACCCCCGCTCGCGGCCGGCGCTCCCTCCACGAAGGAGCTCGAGCCGGTGTCGGGCCAGGCGCAGATGCTCGTGAGCTGGAACCCGCCGGACAAGAACGGCGACGCGATCCGCGGGTACGAGCTCCAGGTGATCTCCGGCGGCCAGACGGTCCGCACCCTCACGCCGGGCGCGCAGGCGAACAGCCAGGCCGTGACCGTGCCGACGTCGGAGTCCGCGTACACGTACCGCATCCGCGCCTACAACAAGGCCGGCTGGGGCGAGTGGAGTGCGCCGTCGGCCCCGCGCCGCGGTGTGATCGCGCCCGGAGCGCCGACCAGCCTGACGGTCACGGCCGAGCTCGACAGGGCGCTCGACATCTCCTACCGCCAGGGCTCGCGCAACGGCGCCAAGGAGAGCGAGGTCACGTACCAGTACCGGCTCAACGGCGGCAACTGGAACACCCTCTCCGGCACCCGCATCGGCGGTCTCACGAACGGCCAGAACTACCGCATCGAGGTGCGGGCGGTCGCCACCGTCGACGGCGTCACGTACGCCGGGGCCGTGTCGAACTCCGCGACAGGGAACCCGTACGGTGCACCGCATCAGCCCGGTGCGAGCGCGAGCGGTGGCGCGACCCAGGTGGAGCTGCGGTGGAACGCCAGCGGCTCCCCGAACGGCCGCGACATCAAGGTCGTGCAGATCAGCATCGACGGCGGCGGCTGGGAGAACGTCGGCATCTCCGGTTCGCGCACGGTCGGCAACGGCTACAACCAGGGCCACAGCATCCGCGTGCGTGCGCAAGACGCCGCGGGGCAGTGGACGCCCGAGAACTCGGCATCGGCGAGCTCCGGCCCGCCGCCCGCGCCGCGCGCCTGGGTCAGCCGAGGCACCGCCGGATACTGGCCGGGGCAGTGCACCGACGGCACGTGCGCCAAGTTCGTCGTCAACACCCAGAACTTCCCGGCCGGCACCTACCAGGTGTGGTGCAACAGCAACGCGCCCACCGCGGGACCGCGGTTCGCCGGCGGCAGCAGCTGGTACATCCCCGCCAACGGCGCGGTCGAGCTCGGCTGCTTCCACGGTGCGGGCGGCCGCGGCTACGAGGTGTGGGTCACGATCGGCGGCACCGACTACGAACGACGCCCCTGGTAGCGGGCACCCCTTCCCCCGAGAGAGCACAGGACAACCCATGACAATGACCCCCGAGCAGGCCGCCTGGTTCCACGGCACCTTCACGCGCCTGGTGGAGAACGTCGACAAGGCGGTGCAGGGCAAGCGCGAGATCGTCGGGCTCGTGCTCGCCTCGATGCTGGCCGAGGGCCACGTGCTGCTGGAGGACGCCCCCGGCACCGGCAAGACGAGCCTCGCGAAGGCGCTCGCCGCGACCGTGCAGGGCACCAGTGCGCGCATCCAGTTCACGCCCGACCTGCTGCCCTCCGACGTGACCGGTGTGACGATCTACGACCAGCAGTCGCACCGCTTCGAGTTCCACAACGGCCCGATCTTCGCGTCGATCGTGCTCGCCGACGAGATCAACCGCGCCTCGCCGAAGACGCAGTCCGCGCTGCTGGAGGTCATGGAGGAGTCGCGGGTCACGGTCGACGGCGTGACGCACGAGACGGGCCGCCCGTTCCTCGTGATCGCCACGCAGAACCCGGTCGAGCAGGCGGGAACGTACAAGCTGCCGGAGGCGCAGCTCGACCGCTTCCTGATCAAGACCTCGATCGGATACCCCGACCTCGCGGTGACCGAGAGCATCCTCGCCGGGGCGTCGGACCGCAACCCGTCGGCCGGGCTGTCGGCCATCATCACCACGAGCGCCGTGGCCGACATGGCCGACCTGGCCGCGACCGTGCACGTCGAGCCCGCGGTGCTGCGGTATGTGGCCGAGCTCGCCGAGGCCACCCGCGCCGACGGTGCGATCCGGCTCGGCGTCTCGGTGCGCGGTGCGATCGCCATGGTCCGCATCGCCAAGGTGTGGGCGGCGGCGCAGGGCCGGCACTACGTGCTGCCCGACGACATCAAGGCGCTCGCCCGCCCCGTGTGGCAGCACCGTCTGCTGCTCGACGCCGAGGCCGAGTTCGCCGGCACCAGCAGCGACACCGTGATCGCCCGCGTGCTCGACGGCGTCGCAGCCCCCCAGGCCCGAGCGGCGGCCTGATGACGGCGGAGGCTCTGCAGGCGCCGCCCGCGCCGACCGACCGCGACGCCGGCTGGCGGGACATCGCGGCGGTCCTCGGCGCGCGCGCCCTGTCGCGCCTCCGCCTCATGGCCGCGGCCGTGCGCCCTCTCGCGTGGGTGCTGATGGGCCTCGCCGTCGGGTTCTGGATCCTCGGGCAGGTCGCGGGGTGGGCGGAGTTCACGATCGCCGCGGTCGTGATCGCGATGGCCGTCGCCGTGTGCGCGCTGTTCCTGATCGGTCGCACGGCCTACGACGTCTCGCTCGACCTCGCCCGCACCCGCGTCGTGGTGGGGGAGCGGGCCGTGGGCGCCCTCACGCTCGCGAACCGGGGCTCGCGGGCCATCCTCCCGTCGCGCGTGGTGCTGCCCGTCGGCTCCGGCCGCGGCGAGTTCGGCATCCAGCGCCTCGCGCCGGGCGAGGAGGCGGAGGAGCTGTTCGCGATCCCCACGCACAAGCGCGGCGTGGTGAAGGTCGGCCCGGTGAGCGTGGTGCGCGGCGACCCGCTCGGCCTGTTCGAGCGTGCGCACCGCCGCGACGAGCCGGTCGACCTGTTCGTGCACCCCCGCACGGTGCTGTTCGACGGGCAGTCGCTCGGCTACCTGCGCGACCTGGAGGGCCTGCCCGCCGCCGACCTGTCGCGCGACGACGTGTCGTTCCACGCGCTGCTGGAGTATCAGCCGGGCGACGACCTGCGCCACGTGCACTGGCGCTCCACGGCCCGTACCGGCACCATGATGGTGCGCCAGTACGAGGAGACGCGCCGCTCGCACTTCGTGATCGGGCTGTCGCGCTCGACGGCGGAGTACGCGACCGACGACGACTTCGAGCTGGCGATCTCGGCGGCGGGATCGATCGGCCTGCGGGCGCTGCGCGACTCGCAGCGCGTCGACATGCGCGTGCAGGGGCGCGAGCTCCCCTCCGGCACCGGCAAGCAGCTGCTCGACTCGCTCTCGGCCGTCGAGGGCAGCAAGCCCAAGGAGGGCGGCATCGCCGAGCTCGCGGGGGTGGTCGCCGCGACCATGCCGCTCGCGAGCGTGGTGGTGCTCGTGTGCGGGTCGCGCGTGCGCGCGGACGACCTGCGGCTCGCCTGCTCGCGCCTGCCGTTCGGCGCCCGCGTGCTCGCCGTCGTCGCCGACACCTCGGTGGACACCCCGGCGCTGCGCCGCATCGGCGACGCCGACGTGGTGACGGTCGGCGCGCTGGCACAGATCCCCCTCGCCCTGCAGAAGGTGCTCGCATGACCGCGCCCGCCACCGCCGCCCCCGCCCCGGTCGCGCTGCCGCTGCGCCGCTGGATCCTCGACCTCGGGGCGACCGCGCTGCTGGTGCTCACGGCGCTCGTCGGCTTCTGGCCCACGTTCGCCGGGCCCTCGTTCCTGCCCGCCGTGGTCGGCGGGGTCGTGCTGGGCCTCGCGATCGCGGCCGTGTCGGCGTGGCGCCGCTGGGGCATCCTGATCGTCGCGGGCCTCACGGTCGCGGCGTACTTCGTGTTCGGCGGGGCCCTCGCGCTTCCGCACACGGCACTGCTCGGGGTGGTGCCGTCGCTGGAGACGCTGCAGAAGCTCGCGCTCGGCACCGTCACATCGTGGAAGCAGCTGCTCACGACGGTCGCCCCGGTCGCGGCCGCCGACGGCCACCTGGTGGCACCGTTCCTGCTGGCGCTGGTGACCACGACCCTCACGGCCTCGCTCGCGCTGCGGCTGCGGTCGGTCGCGTGGGCGCTGATCCCGGCCGGCGTGCTGCTGATGCTGGTGATCGCGCTCGGCACGCCCGAACCCGCGTTCCCGCTCGTGCAGGGCCTGGTGTTCGCGCTGGTCAGCATGGCCTGGCTGGCGCTGCGGCAGCTGTGGGCGCCGCAGAACATGGCCGTGTCGGTGAGCGAGGTCGACCCCGCCCGTGCCGCGCACATGCGGATGCGGCGGCTGCTGGCCGGTGTCGCCGTGCTCGCGGTGGCCGGCGGGGCGGGCGTGGCCACGAGCGCCCTCGCCGCGCCCGCGCAGCCGCGGCACGTGTTCCGCGACGTGATCATCCCGCCGTTCGACATCCGCGACTACCCCAGCCCGCTGCAGGCGTTCCGCAAGAACGTGCGCGACGAGGCCGACGAGACGCTGTTCACGGTGCAGGGGCTGCCCAAGGGCGCCCGCATCCGCACGGCCGTGATGGACCAGTTCGACGGCATGGTCTACAACGTCACCGACGGCGGACCCACGTCGTCGAGCGCCTTCGCCCCGCTGCGCTCGGCCATGGCGCCCGAGGCGGAGGGCGTCCCGGTGACGCTCAAGATCGCGATCGACGGCTACCGCGGGGTGTGGATGCCCACGGCCGGGCAGCTCGACGAGATCCGGTTCGACGGCGACCGCGCGGACGACCTGCGCCGCGGCACCTACGTCAACACCTCGACCGGGACCGCGGTCGCCACCCCGACGCTGGAGAAGGGCGACGAGTACGCCGTCGACGCCGTGATCCCGACGCAGCCCGACGACGAGCAGCTCGCCGAGGTGCCGTTCGGCCGCGTGACCATGCCGAAGCCCAGCAACGTGCCCGAGGAGCTCACCGCGCTCGCGGCCGAGACCGTGTCGGGGGCGGAGAGCCCGATCGAGCAGGTGCGGGCGCTGGAGAACTTCCTCTCCGAGGGCGGCTTCTTCAGCCACGGCCTGGAGGGCGAGGTGCTGTCGCGCGCCGGTCACACGGCCGAGCGCATCTCGACCCTCATCGGCGGCGAGCAGATGATCGGCGACGACGAGCAGTACGCGGTGGCGATGGCGCTGCTGGCCGGACAGCTCGACATCCCGGCGCGCGTCGTGATGGGGTACTACCCCGACGAGGAGCAGGCGGGCGAGGCGGTGTTCGAGGCGACCGGCGACACCGTGCACGCCTGGGTCGAGGTGAACTTCGACGGGATCGGGTGGGTGACGTTCAACCCCACGCCGCCCGAGGACCAGGTGCCGAACGACCAGAACACCAAGCCGCGCGTCGACCCCAAGCCGCAGGTGCTGCAGCCGCCGCCCCCGCCGCAGGAACCGGTCGACCTGCCGCCGACCCTGCCGGACGACCGCGAGTCGGAGGACGAGAGCCTCAACCTCGCGGGCATCATCGGCGCGATCCTGCTGATCGGCGGGATCTCGCTGGCCGTGATCGCGCTGCTCATGTCGCCGTTCATCGTGATCGGGGCGTGGAAGGCCGCGAGGCGCCGGGCGCGGCGATCGGCCGCGCGCACCGCCGACCGCATCAGCGGCGGGTGGGATGAGCTCACCGACCGCGCGGTCGACTACGGTGCGCGGCTCGCCCCGGGCGGCACCCGCGGCGAGGAGGCGGCCGTGGTCGCGTCGACGCTGACGGTGCCGCAGGTCACGACCCTCGCCGAGCGCGCCGACGCCGAGGTGTTCGGGCCGACGGAGCCGACGGCGCAGGACGTGGACGCCTTCTGGAGCGAGGTCGACGAGATCGTCGGCGGCCTCGGCGAGCAGGCCGGGTTCTGGAAGCGCGTCAAGGCGCGGCTGAGCCTGCGCTCGCTGCTCGGCGGCACCGCGGTGTCGCAGGGCTTGCAGAGTCTGAAGGAGGCGGCGGCCGCGCGCGTGCGCCGCGAACCTGGCACCATCAAGAGCAACGACGAGACGCCCCCGCCGTCGACCGAGAGTGAGACCCCATGACGCCGCCCGCGCTCACGCAGATCGCGCCGATCTCCCGCCGGGTGATCGCCTACGTCATCGACGCCGCGATCGCGGCGGGCCTCGGCATCCTGCTCGGCGGCGGTCTGCTGGTGGCCACCTCGCTGTCGGGCGGCCTGGAGGCCTCGCTCCTGACGCTGCTGATCGGCGGGCCGATCGTGAGCCTCGTGCTGCTGGCGTGGTTCGTCGTCTACACCGTGATGCAGGCCGGAAAGGGCTCGATCGGCATGCGCGCGCAGGGTCTGCGCCTGGCCACCGCGGCGGACGGTGCCCCGCTGGGCTTCGGGCGTGCCCTGCTGCGCAACATCGTCTTCGGTCTGGCCGGTGCGATCGTGGTGGGCTACTTCAGCCCGCTGTTCGACGGCTCCGGACGCTTCCAGGGCTGGCATGACAAAGCGGTCGGGTCGCTGATGCTCGACGCGCGGGTCGCGGCACCCGAGCCGGAGCCGGAGCCGGAGCCCGTGGTCGAGGCCCCGCCGTTGCTGCCCGCCCCGTCGTTCGAGCGGCTGCCCCCGGCACCCATGCCCGGGTTCGCGCCCGCCGGTGCGCCCGCAGCACCCGAGCCCGCGGTGTCGGCGGTTTCGGCCGTGGAGCCGGTGACGCCCGCGGCACCCGCGCCCGCTCTTCCCGCGCAGGACTCCGGGATGATCGCGTACGTCCCCGGCATCACGCAGGACTCCCGCCCCGCGCGGCCTGCGGCACCGGCGGCTCCGGCGGCGGCGGCTCCGGCGGACTCGGCTCCGGTGGCGCCTACGGCTCCCGCGGCGGCTCCGGCTCCCGCGGACTCGGCTGCGCCCGCGGCGGCGACTCCGGCGGCGGCTCCCGCCCCGACGGCCCCTCCGGCTCCGGTCACGCCGGCAACCGGCACCCCGACCCCACCCGCCCCCGCATCCGCGCCCGCCGCATCCGCGCCCGCCGCGCCCGCCGCGCCTGCCCCTGCCGTCGTCGCGCCCGCGACCGACGACCTGGAGGAGACGCGCATCAGCATCCCCGGGCACCGGCTGGTCTTCACGTGGGACGACGGCACCCGCGTCCCGGTCTCGCGGCGCACGGTGTTCGGCCGCAACCCCGCGGTCGAGGAGGGCGCGGTGATCGTGCCCGTGCGCGACGAGACGCTGTCGCTGTCGAAGACGCACTTCGAGGCCGCGTCCGAGGCCTCGGGTGGCTGGGTGCTCGACCGGCACTCCACGAACGGCCTCACGATCGTGCGCGACGGTCAGCGCATCGCGTGCCCGGCCGGCCAGCGCGTGCCGATCCGGCTCGGCGACGTGATCGAGATCGGCGACCGCGTGGTGATGGTCGGAGGTTACGCATGACCGCCCCGCTCGTGGTGTCCACGGGGGCTGCGACCCACTCGGGTCTGCGCCGCCCGCTCAACGAAGACGCCTACATGGCCAGCTCCCCCCTGTTCCTGGTCGCCGACGGCATGGGCGGCCACGAGGCGGGGGAGCGCGCGAGCGCCGCGGTGATCGACGAGTTCGCGCGCTTCATCGGTCGCACCGACCTGGAGCTCGACGACCTGCTCGAGGCGCTGGCGCGGGCGCGCACGGCGGTCGAGGAGCTGTCCACGACCGGCAACGGCCGCGCGGGCACCACTCTCAGCGGCGTGGTCGTCGCCTCGGTCGAGGGCATGGGCTACTGGCTCACGGTCAACATCGGCGACTCGCGCACCTACCGCTTCGCGGACGGCGAGCTGGAGCAGATCAGCGTCGACCACTCGGTGGTGCAGGAGCTCATCGAGTCGGGCGAGCTGACGATCGAAGAGGCCGCGCACGACCGCCGCCGCAACATCATCACGCGCGCGATCGGCGCGAGCAGCACGGGCGACGCGGACTACTGGCTGTTCCCGGCCGAGCTCGGCGACCGCATGCTCATCTGCTCCGACGGGCTCACGACCGAGGTGCCCGACGCCCGCATCACCCAGATCCTCGGCGCGGAGCCTGATCCGCAGCGCGCCGCCGACCTCCTGGTCGACGAGGCCGTGCAGGCCGGTGGCCGGGACAACATCACCGTGGTCGTCGTCGACGCGGTGTCGGTCGCGTCGCGACCGGGCACGCTGCTGCTGTCCGACGACACCGACATCGACGCCGACACGCGCCCGCGCGAGGCCGCAGCAGGAGGGGTTCGCTGATGCAGACGATCTACCGACCGGGACCGTGGTACCTGATCGTGATCCCCGGCGCCCTGGTGGCGCTGCCGCCCGACGTGCCCGGCGCGACCGTGACGACGCTCTGGGAGCGCCTGCCCGCGGAACGCAGCCTCGCCACGGTCATCGACGTGCTCACGACGCAGGCCGGCGGTTCGTTCTCCGCGATGCCGCCGTTCGTCGCGGCCGTGCTGGAGGGGTCCGACGCCCGCGTGGCCGTGCGCGGTGCCCTCACGGTGCGCGTGACCGGCGCGGACAGCGAGACCGCGTCGTTCTCCGGCGCCGACGTGACCACGTGGAGCGAGCGGTTCGTCCCCGGTGCGTCGGCGGTCGAGATCACGGTGGACGACGACGACGCCGGCACGGCCCTGCCCGTGCACACCGGGATCGTCCTGGCCGCCGCGGTCAGCGCCGAGCTGGAGCCGGCCGACGCCGAGGCCCTCGGGGGCTCCGCGGGTCCGGCACCCGTGCTCGCCGAGGCGCCGCGCCCCGCCGCCTCCGCGACCGCCGTACCGTCCGGCACCCCGTCCGCCCCGGCCGCCCCGGTCGCGGGCACCGCGGTGCCGCTCCCGCCGCCGCCGTCCGGCCTTCCGGTGCCCGGGGGCTTCGCGTCGGAGGATGCCGCGGCCGACGCCGCTGCGGTGGCCGCCGCCGACGAGGGCCCCACCGCGGCCGACGAGCCGCAGGAGGCCGAGCAGCCCCCCGCGACCGCAGACGACGCCGCGACGGCCGACGACGCCGCGACGGCCGACGACGCCGCGACCACCGACGACGCCGGCCCCGCCGACGACGCGGCGCCCGATGCGACGCTCGTGCCCACCGAGGCGACGCTCGCGCCGCCCGTGGACGAGTTCGACCACCTGTGGGGCGCAACCGTGCACACGCCGATCGAGGCCGCCGCGGTGCGTCCGAGCGAGGAGCCCGAGTCCGCTCCGGTCCCGCCGCCCGCCGCGGGCGACCACGACGGCTCCACCATCTCCGCCGCCGAGCTGCGCGACCTGCGGCAGCAGCCCGCGGCGGCGCCCGACGCCCCCACCGAGGTCATCCCGGTCGCCGCGCCCGCCGCGGTGTCGACCGGACGCATCCGCGTCTCGACCGGACAGGTGGTCACGCTCGACCGCACGGTCATCATCGGCCGTCGCCCGCGCTCGACCAGGGCCAGCGGGGCGAACATGCCGCACCTGATCGCGGTCGAGAGCCCGCAGCAGGACATCTCGCGCAGCCACCTCGAGGTGCGTCCCGAGGGCGACACCGTGGTGGTCATCGACCTGCACACGACGAACGGCTCGACGCTGCTGCGCCCCGGTGCCGACCCGGTGCGGCTGCACCCCGGCGAGCAGACGCTCGTGCTGTCCGGCGACGTGGTGGACCTCGGTGACGGCGTGACCGTCGCGTTCGAGGACCTGCCGTGAGTCGTCGCCCCTCCCCGCCGCCCGCCCTGCCCGGCTTCACCTATGTGGAGCCGCTGGGCACGGGCGGCTTCGCCGACGTCTTCCTGTACGAGCAGGAGATGCCGCGGCGCCGGGTCGCGGTGAAGGTGCTGCTCGCCGACCGCATCTCCAGCGGAGCGGCACAGGAGTTCGCCGACGAGGCGAACGTGATGGCGATGCTGTCCACGCACCCCGCGATCGTCACGATCTATCAGGCGGGTGTCGCGGGCGACGGGCGCCCGTACCTGGTGATGGAGTACTGCCCGCGGCCGAACCTGCAGCTGCGCTCGCGCAAGGAGCCGTTCTCGGTGGCCGAGGCGCTGCGTGTCGGCGTCCAGGTCGCGGGGGCCGTGGAGACCGCGCATCGTGCGGGCGTGCTGCACCGCGACATCAAGCCGGCGAACATCCTCGTCACGGAGTACAACCGTCCGGCGCTGACCGACTTCGGCATCGCGTCCACCACGGGCGCGACGGGCGAGGCGTCGGGCATGTCGATCCCGTGGTCGCCGCCGGAGTCGTTCGCCGAGCCGCCGCAGAGCGGACCGCGCACCGACGTGTGGGCGCTGGGTGCCACGCTGTACACGCTGCTCGCGGGGCGTTCGCCGTTCGAGCGCCCGGGGGAGCGCAACTCCAGCGCCGACCTGATCGAGCGCATCGAACGGGCGGCGCTGCCCCCGCTCGGGCGTCCCGACTCGCCCGAGAGCCTGCAGCGGCTGCTCGAGCGGGCGATGGCCAAGAACCCCGACGACCGCTTCCCGAGCGCGGTCGCCTTCGCCCGGGCGCTGCAGAAGGTGCAGATCGAGCTGTCGCACTCGGTCACGCCGATCGACATCGTCGACGACCACCCGCCCGCGGAAGACCTGGAGGACGACAACGACGGCCTGACCCGGGTGCGGGAGATCGTCAGCATCGACCCCGGCATGTCCACCTCGACGCGGCCGTCCGCGGCCACGCAGCCCAAGGGTCCGTCGGTCGTGGTGCCCGACGCCCCGCGGTTCGACTCCCCGCCGCGTCCGGAGCCCGACGTGGAGCAGACGCAGCGTCGCGACACCGCCGCGACCTCCGCCGCTGCACCCGCCGCCGGCGCCCCCGCCGCCGCGGCCTCCGCCCCCTCGAGCCCCGCCGCGCCCGGCCCCGACCGCGACGACCGCACGATCCTGCGTCCGCCGCAGGTCGTGCAGCCCGAGGCCCCCGCGCCCGTGCGCGCTCCCGAGCCGGTCGCTCCGGCCGTCCAGGCCCCGGCCGACGCGGAGCCGTCCGCCCCGCGATCGCGCCGCGGGCTGTGGATCGGGCTCGCCGCGGCCGCGGTGGTCGTGGTCGTCGGCGGCATCGTGGGCCTCAACGTGCTGGTGTCCGGGCTCACGCCCGACCCGGCGCCGGAGAGCACCGAGTCCGCGGTCGACCCGCAGGACCCGGTGTCCGACGCGGTGCCCAAGGTCACCGAGCTCGCGGGCACCCGGGCCGGGGAGCAGGTCACGTTCACGTGGCAGAACCCCGACCCGCAGGAGGACGACAGCTTCATCTGGACCGAGACCGGCAGCGCGGCCGACGGAGCCGTGAAGCAGGTGGCGGAGCCGACCGTCACGTTCGCCCCGGCGTCGGCCGGCGAGGTGTGCATCGAGGTCATGCTGCGCCGCGGCGACGGCAGGGCGTCCGAGCCCGTGACGGGGTGCGTGGAGTGAGCGCGGTGGCGGGGGTCACGGTCGAGTTCGCGGGCGAGTACTACCCGATCGACCACGGGAACCGGTTCGTGGTGGGGCGCGAGGGCGACCTGGCCCTCGACGACAACCTGTTCCTGCACCGGCACTTCCTGGAGATCAGCGAGGGCGACGGCCTGTGGTGGCTGACGAACATCGGCACCCGCCTCACCGCCACCGTCACCGATTCGGCCGGCGGTGTGCAGGCGTGGCTCGCGCCGGGGGCGCGGCTGCCGCTCGTGTTCGAGACCACCACGGTGGTCTTCAGCGCGGGACCGACCACGTACGAGCTGGTGCTGCACGCCGCGGAGCCCGCGTTCCGCGCCACCAAGCGCGACTACGACGACGACGGCATGTCCACGATCGGCGACGTGCCGCTCACGCTGAGCCAGAAGCTGCTGATCCTGGCGCTCGCCGAGCCGCAGCTGCGTCGCGACGGCACGGGCATGAGCGAGATCCCGTCGTCGGCCAAGGCGGCCGAGCGGCTCGGGTGGACGGTCACGCGGTTCAACCGCAAGCTCGACAACGTGTGCGACAAGTTCGACCGCGTCGGCGTGCCCGGCATGCGCGGCGGTCAGCGCAGCTTCGCGACCAACCGCCGTGCGCGTCTGGTGGAGCACGTGATCGCGTCGCGTCTCGTCACGAAGGACGACCTCCCGCTGCTGGACGCCCCGCAGCCGAGCGAGGCAGAGGGAGACAACGAGTGAAGGTACGGCTGACCCTGCTGCGTCAGGGCGCGGCATCCAGCGACATCGAGGTCACGGCGGAGAGCACGGCGACGATCGGCGAGATCGCTGCGATGATCGTGCGCGCCGATCCGCTGGGCTCCTTCGCGCACGCCGACCCGGCCGCCGTGACCCTGGAGGCGTACAGCTCGGTGGTGTCGGGGGCGGGCGACCTGCTCGCGCCGGAGTCCACGTTCGCGCACGTCGGGCTGGCGCACGGCGCCACGGTCCGTGTGGTCCCCGCGTCGTACGAGCAGCGTCCCGTGGTCGGCCGCATGGAGGTCGGTGCGGGCCCGGGTGCGCGCTCGATCGCGCTGACCCGCGGCACGATCGTGCTCGGTCGCGACGAGTCGTGCGACGTGGTGATCGACGATCCGCTGGTGTCGAAGAAGCACGCGCGACTGGAGATCGGCGACCGTGTCGAGCTGATCGACCTGAACTCCGCGAACGGCATCCTCGTCGACGGCGCCTCGGTCGTGCGCCTGGTGGCGGCGGAGGGCGAGCTGTCGGTCGTGCTGGGCGACACCCCCGTGCGCGTCAAGGTCGAGGCGGGTGCCACGACGCCGTCGCCCGCGGAGGCCTCCATCCGCCAGGTCGAGTTCGTGCGCTCGCCGCGCGTCGAGGAGCGGTACCTGGGCGAGGAGCTCGACGGCACCGACCTCCCCGTGCCCGCCCGCAAGCAGCCGTTCCCGCTGCTGACGCTCGTCGCCCCGCTGCTCATGGGCGGCGCGATGTACGCGTTCACGCAGAACCTGCTGTCGATCATGTTCGTGGCGCTGTCGCCGCTGCTGATGATCGGCACGTGGCTCACCACGAAGAACCAGCAGAAGCGCGAGCTGGAAGAGGACAAGAAGCGCTTCGAGGAGCAGCTGGAGCGCCTGGACGCGCGGCTGCAGAGCGAGCGCGACCGGGAGATCGACGTGCGCCGCCGCGAGGTGCCGCTGCTGCGCGAGATCAGCGACGCCGCGCTCACCGCCGGTCCGCTGGTGTGGACGCGCCGCACCGAGCACTGGTCGTTCCTGCACGTGCGACTCGGGATCGGCGACACCGCCTCGCGCAGCTCGGTGAAGGACTCCAACGGCCGCGACCGCGCGATCCCGGAGTACGTCGACCGCCTGGACGCGGTCGTCGAGGCGACCAGGATCGTGCCGCAGGTGCCGATCCTGGAGGACCTGACCGACGTCGGCGCGCTCGGCATCGCGGGCCTCGGCGGCCGCTCGACCGGATACGCCAGGGCCCTGCTCGCGCAGCTCGCCGGGCTGCACGCACCCGCCGATGTCGGGGTGGTGGGCCTGTGGGGTCCGCGCTGGGGCGCTCAGCTGGCCGATGCGAAGTGGCTGCCGCACGCGTGGTCGGCGCAGGCCGTGCTGGGTGTGCAGCCGATCGGCGACGGTCCCACCTCCGCTGGACAGATCGTCGCGCGCCTGGAGGAGCTCATCGCGCAGCGCTCGACCCGCAGCGGCGACGCGGTGGAGCTCGGGGCGCTGGAGGCCGAGAAGGCCGCGACGAACAGCGGCTCGAAGGTCGGCGAGGACTCCCGCAGCCGTCATGACGCGGTGCCCAAGCCCGCGATCGTCGTGCTGATCGCGCCGGACGCCCCGGTCGACCGCGGCCGCCTGATCCAGCTGTCCGAGCGTGCGGCCACCCGCGGCATCTTCCCGGTCTGGCTCACGGAGGACGCGGCCGCCCTGCCCGCGTCGTGCCGCACGTTCGTCGAGCTCGGGTCGACCGACAGCGCGCACTTCGTCCGGCTCGGCGAGGTGATCGACGACCTGTCCGTCGACGAGCTCACGCGGGAGCAGTTCGCGGTGTTCGCGCGCGCTCTGGCGCGTCTGACCGACGCGGGCGAGGTCGCCCTGGACCGCAGCGACGTGCCGCGCACGATCTCGATGCTGCACCTGCTCGGCCGCGACATGGCCACGCAGCCGGAGAGCGTGATCGACCGGTGGACGCAGAACGACTCGCTGCACTCCCGGCGCAAGGTCGGCTCCGCGCGCCGGTACCAGCCGAAGCTGCGCGCCCTGGTCGGCGCGGGGGCGGAGGGCGCCCTGCAGCTCGACCTCCGGCAGCAGGGCCCGCACGCGCTCGTGGGCGGGACCACCGGTTCCGGCAAGAGCGAGTTCCTGCAGGCCTGGGTGCTCGGCATGGCGACCGAGTACAGCCCGGAGCGCCTGACGTTCCTCTTCGTGGACTACAAGGGCGGCTCGGCGTTCGCGGACTGCGTGAGCCTGCCGCACTGCGTGGGCATCGTGACCGACCTGAACGAGCACCTGGTGCGCCGCGTGCTGGTCAGCCTCCGCGCCGAGCTGCACTACCGGGAGCACCTGTTCAACCGCAAGAAGGCGAAGGACATCCTGGAGCTGGAGCGCGCGGGCGACCCGCAGGCCCCGCCCGCCCTGGTGCTCGTGATCGACGAGTTCGCGGCGCTGGCGAAGGAGGTGCCCGAGTTCGTCGACGGCGTGATCGACATCGCCCAGCGCGGTCGCTCCCTCGGCATCCACCTCATCATGGCCACGCAGCGTCCGGCCGGTGTCATCAAGGACAACCTGCGCGCGAACACGAACCTCCGGGTCGCGCTGCGCATGGCCGACGAGACCGACAGCAACGACGTGATCGGCACGAAGGACGCGGCGCTGTTCGATCCGGGCACGCCCGGCCGCGGCATCGCGAAGACGGGTCCCGGCCGCATGACGCTGTTCCAGTCGGCGTACTCGGGCGGCTGGAGCCTGGGGGAGGACGACGGCACCGACGTCTCCATCGCCGCGTTCGGCTCGACGGACCAGGGCCCGTGGGAGCTGCCGATCGACGAGAACGCGGTGGTGGTCGACGACGACCTCGGCCCGAACGACCAGCAGCGCCTGGTGAGCACGATGGTGCTCGCCGCGCAGGCCGCGCAGGTCGCCCAGCCGCGGCGCCCGTGGCTCGACGAGCTGGCGCCGACGTTCGACCAGCTCAAGCTGCCGCAGCGCACCGACGCGGCCCTGCTGCTCGGCGTGATCGACGAGCCCGAGCGTCAGGAGCAGGTGCCGTTCCACTTCCTGCCCGACACCGAGGGCCACATGGTCATCTACGGCACCAGCGGCTCCGGCAAGTCCGCGGCCCTGCGCACGCTCGCGGTGTCGGCGGGCATCACGCCGCGCGGCGGACCCGTGCACGTGTACGGTCTCGACTTCGGCTCGGGCGCGCTGCGCATGCTGGAGCCCCTGCCCCACGTGGGTTCGGTCATCTCGGGCGACGACGCCGAGCGGGTCGCCCGGCTGTTCGCGACGCTGCGTCAGGAGCTCGACCGCCGCGGCGACGCGTATTCGGCGGTGGGCGCGGCGACCCTCACCGAGTACCGGCAGCTGTCGGGCAAGAGCGACGAGCCGCGCATCGTGGTGCTGATCGACGGGTTCGCGGCGTTCCGCAACGACTACGAGGCCGTGATCGGCCGCACCGACACGTACAACGCGCTGCAGGAGGTGCTGTCCGACGGCCGTGCGGTCGGCATCCACGTGGTGCTGTCGGCCGACCGGTTCCAGAGCATCCCGAGCGCTCTGAACGCGATGATCCAGCGCCGCGTGGTGCTGCGCATGGCCGACACCGACGCGTACAACATCCTCAACGTGCCCAAGGACGTGCTCACGCCGGAATCGGTGCCGGGGCGCGCGATCGTGGGCGAGAACGAGGCGCAGATCGCGATCATCGGCGGTACGCGCAGCATGAAGGAGCAGTCGCTGGCGATCGAGCGGATGGCCGCGTCGATGTCGCGCCGCGGCGTGCCCGACGCGCCGCCGGTGCGTGCGCTGCCGCTCAGCTACGGGCTGGAGGAGGTGCCGGCGACGGTCGGCGACCAGCTCGTGGTGGGTCTGGCGGACAGCGACCTCGGTCCGTTCGGCATCGAGCCGACCGGCACGTTCGTGATCGCCGGTCCGCCCGCGAGCGGCAAGAGCAACGCGCTGGCCGCGATCACGCAGCAGGTGCTGCGGGCGCGACCGGGCACGCCGACGCTGTTCCTCGGGTCGACCCGCTCCCCGGCGCGCCACGCGGTGTCGTGGACCGCGACGGCGGCGGACGGCATCAGCGGCAGCGCGGCCGTGGCCGAGATCGTGGAGAAGGCCGAGCAGGGCCTGAAGCCGGTCGTGGCGGTGGAGGGCGTCGCGGAGTTCGCGTCGTCGCTGCTCGAGATGCCGCTGTCCGACCTGGTCAAGCGCGCGACGCGCGGCGAGCTGCTGCTGCTGTTCACGGGCGACACGAGCGAGTGGACCAGCAACTTCGGGCTGCTCGGCGAGATCAAGCAGGCGCGGCGCGGTGTGGTGCTCCAGCCGGAGACGATCGACGGCGAGCTCGTGCTCAAGGCGCCGCTGCCCCGCATCGGCCGCGGCGAGTTCCCGGTCGGCCGGGCGGTGCTGGCGCAGCGCGGCAAGATCGTGCGGGTGCAGTTCCCGCTCGTGATCCCCGAGACCGTCTGACCGGCGGCCCTCCGCCGCCCATACGAAAGCCATAGCCCCGCCAGAGGCTCCTGATCATCGGGGCGGGCACCATGGTGACTCCCGACGCCCCCGAAGGAGCCGCCATGAGCCCGAGTCCCGAACCCACGCCGACACCGCGGGGCCCCGCCTACGAGGGGCGACTGCTGCCGCGTACCGAGGAAGAGGTCGTCGATCAGGGGGCCGCGTTCGACCTGGGCACGCTGTTCAGCCGGCGCGGCGTGCTCGGGCTGGTGGGACTGGGGGCCGCGTCCGCCGCGCTCGCGGCCTGCGCGCCGCTGTCGTCCGGAGCCGGCACGACCGCCGCACCCACCGCCGACCCGGGGAGCGACGGCACCGCGACGACGGGCGTGGACGGCGAGATCCCCGACGAGACGGCCGGCCCCTATCCGGGCGACGGCTCGAACGGCCCCGACGTGCTGGAGGAGTCCGGAATCGTCCGGCGCGACATCCGCTCGAGCATCGACGGGGGCGCGACGGCCGAGGGGGTGCCGCTGACGTTCGAGCTCACGGTGCTCGACCTCGCGAACGGCGGGGTGCCCTTCGCCGGGGTCGCCGTGTACGCGTGGCACTGCACGGCGCAGGGGGAGTACTCGATGTACTCCTCGGGCCTGGAGGACGTGACCTACCTCCGCGGCGTGCAGGTCGCGGATGCGGACGGCCGTGTCTCCTTCACGTCGATCTTCCCCGGCTGCTACTCGGGACGGTGGCCGCACATCCATTTCGAGGTGTACCCCGACGTCTCCGCGATCACCGACTCGACCGCTGCCATCGCGACCTCGCAGCTGGCGCTGCCCGAAGCCGCGTGCACGGCCGTGTACGCGCTGCCGGCCTACGACGGCTCGGCCGGGAACCTCGCGCAGACCTCGCTCGACGCCGACATGGTGTTCGGCGATGACGGGGGTGCCCTGCAGCTCGCGAGCATCGCCGGCGACACCGGCACCGGTTACCGCGCATCGCTCATGGTGGGCGTCGACACCACGACGACGCCGAGCGCCGGCGGCGCCCCGCAGGGTGGTCCCGGCGCGGGTGGGCGACCGCCGGGGAGCTGATGGGGACTTCTCCCCATTTGCGTGGCGGGTGCCCTTCGTTACTCTCGAAGAACAAGAACACCTCCGGCACCGGCCGGGGCGACCGGAAGGTAACACCAATGACGAACCTCAAAGTCAGCTACGCCGACATGAAGGACGCTGCTGGCCGTCTCCGCACGGGCCAGCAGGACATCGAGACCCAGCTCAAGAACCTGCGCGCCTACGTGTCGCAGCTCGTCTCGGGCGGCTTCGTGACCACGTCCGCCTCGGGTGCGTTCGACGCCTCGTACGCGCAGTTCAACCAGGGTGCCACCGCGACCATCGCGGGCATCGAGGGCATGGCCCGCTTCCTCGACGTGGCGGCCCAGTCGCTGCAGTCGACCGACGAGCAGCTCGCGGCGCAGATCCGCCAGTAACGCCTCAGCGAGAAGAGGGGATGCCGATCCGGCATCCCCTCTTCTGCGTCTCCGGGCGCTGTCCCCGACCCCGCACGAGGACGGATGCGGCACGCTCCGCGTCACCCGCGTCGGCATATTGCCATGCGCATGACCCGTGCATACCGTGACTTCCGAAACACGCTGACGGGGGGCTGGCGTTTCGGAAAGCATCATCGTTTCGAGGCTTCATCCTGCCCGCAGCGGGAAAGGAAGAGATCATGGAGACGACGATGAAGAGCAACGACAAGGGACGGCGGTTCGCGCGCTGGGGAAAGCTGGCGGTGGCGTCGGGAGCCGTCGCGGTCGCCTGCGGGATCGCGTTCGCGGCTCCCGCCTCGGCCGATGACGGCTACGGAGGCTACGACTTCGGCTCCGGCAACACGTACAGCTGGGGCCAGGGGTACGACGGCGGCTACGGCTACGGCAGCTCCTACGGCGACGGGTGGGGTCAGCCCAACGGATCGTCGAACTGGTGGGCGTCGAACGACGTCGTGCAGAACGTGCTGCAGGGCAACTCCTGGGCCGGAGCGCCCAGCGTGCAGAACTCGGGATACTCGCCGCAGCAGGTCTCCTCGTGGGGCAACAGCCTGTTCTCGTCGTGGTGGCGCTGAACGCTCGTCGCGTTTCGGTCGCGCAGCGGTGAGCACGAGTTCCTGACCGCGTCGGCGACCCCCACCGCGCAGAGTTCGACCCCTGGACGTCCGGACGTCCAGGGGTCGAGGTCTGCTCAGCGGAGGGCCGCGGCCGCGTCGGCCAGATGCCGGGCGTTGTGGTTGAGCACCTTCACGATGATGCCGTGGCGACGCAGCTCGGCGACCGTGCGGGCGCCCTCCTCGCTGTCGCGGCCGAGCGCGGCGATCGTCGCGACGACCAGCACGTCACCGGCGTGCAGGGTGCCGATGAGACGGGCGATCCGGTCGCTCCAGCTCTCCAGGATGTCCGGGGCCGGATGGCGGAAGCCCTCGATGGGCACGCCGAAGCGGGTGAGGTCGGCGCGCTGCTCCACGACCGAGGGCATGTCGTCGCGGGAGACGACGAGGCCGACCAGGCGGGAGCCATCGGGCCGGGCGAGCCAGAAGTTGCGGTTCGCCTGCAGCTCGGTGAAGCACTTGGGGCACTCGGCGGCCGCGTGCGGCAGATGCAGCGGGCTCGTCAGGGCCTCGTCGACGGATGCCGCCGTCGTGGGTTCGATCGTCTCGCTCATCGCGCACCTCCGTCCTCCATTGTGCCCTGTCCGCGACCGGATCTGTGCCCTGCGGGCGCCTGCCGGGCGTCCGGTTTTGCACCCGTGGCGGGAGCCCGACCAGAATAGGGGTCATGCGTCGCCTCACCGCTGTCCTTCTCGCGTCCGCCTCGCTCCTCCTGCTGGCCGGATGCGCCCCATCGGAGGACGAGCGGCGCGGCGACCTCGCGGCCGAACTGGAGGGCATCGACGGCGTGGACACCGCGCGCGTGGACAGCGTCGAGGTCGTGGTCGCGACCGAACCGGGGCTGTCCGAGGACGACTCCGTGGAGGTGCTGCAGGGCGTGCGCGATCTCGTGCTCGCGCAGGACGACGCCGAGGACTACACCTCCGTCGCCGTCTGGTTCTACGGACAGGGCGAGAGCTCGTGGACCGGTGACTGGGGCCTCGGCGCGATCGCCGCGGACGGGTTCGACCAGCAGGCGGCGTTCCTCGCGTCTCTCGCCGGGTGGGACGGCGTCACCGCCGCCGATGCTCCCGTGAGCAGCGTCGAGCTGAAGGTGACGCGGAACGACGACCAGGTCGTGGAGCTCACGGCGAGCGCCGAGTCGGCGGGTGTCGCGGACGAGTGGAAGACCGAACTGCAGGAGCTGTGGACCTCCAGCGGCGGTGACGCGGATCAGGCGATCCGCTGGCGCTGAGCGAACGCGCCCCGCAGGTTACGGGGTTCCGCCGTTCGCGGCACTGGTGATCTCGGCCTCCTGCGTCTCGAACGCGGTCGCGGCATCGCGGGCGACCACGCCCGCACCGGCGGTCATGCTCTGCAGCTGCAGCAGCGTGCCCTTGGCCCACATCGCCCAGGTGTCGGCGGCCGCGGAGACGGCGGAGCTGCCGCACGCGCCGAGTGCGAGGTCCACGTCGAGGCTCATGGCCCATGCGGTGCTCTGCAGCGTGCCGCCGGTCGCGCCGACGGCTTCGGAGTCGAACTGGAGATCGGTCATCACGGCACCTTCACATCGTCGGGGGAGTAGGTCTCGGTGGGGTCGGGTCGGGGGTCGCCGGAGGGTGCCGACGGCTCCGCGGAGACCGCGCGCGGAGCGGCTGCGGCGGGCGTGCAGCCGACGAGCGCGATCCCGCCGATCAGGATGAGCGCCCAGCCGCCGGATCGCCGCATCAGGTGCCCTCCGCCCACGAGGTGTTGGCCTCGACACCGCGCTGGTAGTCGGCGAACATCTCGCGGGCGAGGTCGTCGACCTGCCCCGCCGAGAGGCCCTCGGTCATTCCCAGGTCCACGAGCATCTGCTCGATGGTCTCCATGGTCGCGATCTCGCGGCCGTTCGCCGCGTCGGCCTGAGCCTCCAGCAGCGCCTCGTGCGAGTTCGCCCACGCCGCCGTCGCCTGTCCGGAGCCCCAGTCGGAGACGCCGCCGATCACGGCGCTCTGCGCCACATCGATCACCACGCTCCCGCCGGCCACGAGGACGTCGCCCACGGCCGGGATCGGGATCAGGCCGACCACGGTGCCCACTCCGTCGATCGCGGCCTGGACCGCTTCGTCGTGACGGGTCGCCTCGCCGAGGGCGGCTCCGGCCGGGGAGCCGTCGAGCCAGCCCTGCAGCTCCACGACACGCTCCAGGGCGTCGGCCTTGAAGGCGCTGTCGGCGGGCGCCAGGTCGGCGATCGCGATGAGCGCGTCCTGGTACTGCTGCACCGACTGGGCGATGACCGCGGCACCGGCGGACGGCGTCTCCCCGTCGCTCCAGGCGGCCGTGCCGAGGAGCTGCGCGAGCTGCGCCTGCGTGACATCGGGGATCGCGCGCGGGTCGTCCGTCCCGATCAGCAGGTTCTCGAAGTACGGACGGGTTCCCGCGGCCGGGTCGCTCTCGCTGATGGCCTCGGAGAAGTAGGGCATCGCGACCGAGATGCCCTCGGCGACGCGCACCTGGCCGATGCTCGTGAGGTTCTCCGGCAGGAACGATTCGTTGCCGGTGAGCTCGCGCACGACCTGGGTGGTGAGTTCCGCCACGCGCTGCCACGTCTCGGGGTTGTACGTGTGGGTCGCATCGGCCGGGCCTCCCGCGGCCTGCTGCGCGCCGGCCCACAGAGCTCCGGGCCCTTCGAAGCCGTCGCCGGACGAGTTCGCGCTCCAATCGCGCTCACCGAACCAGTACTCGATGCGGCCGTCGCCGAGGTCGCCGTCGCCGAACGGGTCGTTCTCGGTGGAGGTGAGCCAGTCGAGGGCCGCGTCGGGGTAGGTGCCGAGGGTCGAGAAGATGCGCCCGGCCAGATCGTCGACGCGGTTGCCGTCGAGTCCGGTCTGCTCGCCCTCCAGGAACGCCAGGGTGCGGCCGCCCGCGTTCGGGGAGAAGTCGGTCCAGCCCCCGTAGAGCATGCTGGCGGGGTCGCGCTCGATGCGATCGATCTCGTCGGCCATCGCCACCGTGAGGTTCACCCCGAGCGGGTGGTTCTTCTCGTCGGAGAACAGGAAGCCGATCGCGGCGACCGCGCCGCCGACGCTCGACGAGGCGCCGGTGAGCATGCTCTCGGCGAAGTCCTTCGACGTCGACTCCATCCAGATCTGGGATCCGGTCGACAGGCCGCCGCGGATCGACGTCGCCAGGGCGAGCGCCGTCGCACCGGCCAGGCCGTCCACCATGACGGCGTCGCCGAGGTTGTCGATCATCGAGACGGTGTTCTCGCCGCCGACCTCCAGGAAGAACTGCGACATGACGAACGTGTCGTCGCCCCACACGTCGAAGAAGTCCTGCATCGCCTGCAGGTTCTCGTCGGTGATGTCGCCCTCGGCGATCTCGTCCGCCACGTTCGCGAACGCGTCGCCGAGGTTGTCGTAGTTCAGGTCGTCGATGTCGTCGATGCCCGCGAAGCTCAGCGCCGACTGCATGGCGTCCCAGCGCGGAGAGGCCGGCGGGGCGAGGGCGGCCACCAGCGTGCTGTCGGCGGTCTCGCGCTGCGTGGCGAGGGCCTTGAGCTGGTTCGCGGCCTGCCGCATGTCGGCGAGGCCCGCGGTGGTGCCGCTCGGCACCCACAGGCCCGGCTGCAGCGTGGGGCTGGGGGCGTTGAACGTGTAGGTCGAGAGCGGGAACGGGCTCTCCTCGGCCTCGGCGGCCTTCCACGTCGCATAGCCGTTCGCATACGCCTGGTGGGCGGCGGCGGTCGCGGCGCGGATGCGGTCGACCTCGGCGGCGTAGGCCGTGAGCGCCGACTGCACGGCCGCGAACTCGGTGGTCAGCTCGGTGCACAGGTTCTGCGGCTTGGTGAGCGAGGTCCGGAAGGCCGCACCGGCGTCACCCGCCCACACCTCGTCCGTGGTGCTCGTCGCGGCGTTCGCCAGCGCCGAGCGCACCGTCTCGGTCCCGGTGCTGCGGTTGCTCACGCGCGTCGCCGCGTCGTTCACCGCGCTCGTGACCCCGCGCCCCGGATGCAGATCGTCCCACTGTGCCATGTCGTCGCCCCTCCTCGACGGTGTCCCGTCCGCAGCAAATCTACCGGGGCGGCACGAACGCGGCGATGGGCAGAACTCCCCATGCGCCCCAGGGCCGTCAGAGCAGCCCGAGCGCCCGCACCGCCTCGCGCTCCTCCTGCAGCTCGGCGACCGAGGCGTCGATCCGGCGCCGCGCCCAGTCGCTCAGCTCCAGACCCTCGACGATCCGCCACTCGCCGTCGACCGATCGCACGGGGAACGACGACACGAGCCCCTCCGGCACGCCGTACTCGCCGTGCGACACCACCGCGGCGGAGGTCCAGTCGTCGGTGCCGCGCACCCAGTCGCGCACGTGGTCGATGGTCGCGCTCGCCGCGGAGGCCACGGAGGAGGAGCCGCGCACCTCGATGATCTCCGCACCGCGCTTCGCGACCCGCGGGATGAACGTCTGCTCCAGCCAGGTCGGCACGTCCCCGACGATCTGCGCCAGCGCCTCCTGCACCGGCTCCCCGCCGACCGTCGCGTGCGACACGTCGGGGAACTGCGTGGCCGAGTGGTTGCCCCAGATCGGCACGCGCCGGACCGTGCGCACGGGCGTGCCGAGGGTCTGTGCGAGCTGCGCCCTCGCCCGGTTCTCGTCGAGCCGGGTGAGCGCCGTGAAGCGTTCGGCCGGCACCCCGTCCGCGGCCGCCGCGGCGATCAGCGCGTTGGTGTTGGCGGGGTTGCCCACCACCGTGACCCGCACGTCCGGCGAGGCGTTCGCGGCGATGGCCGCTCCCTGCGGGCCGAAGATGCCGCCGTTCGCCGCCAGCAGGTCGCCGCGCTCCATGCCGGGGCCGCGGGGGCGCGCGCCGACGAGCAGCGCGAGGTCGCAGCCGTCGAACCCGACCGCCGCGTCGTCCGTCACCTCCACGTGCTCGAGCAGGTCGAACGCGCCGTCCTGCAGTTCGAGGGCGGCTCCCTCCGCAGCGCCGAGGCCCTGCGGGATCTCGAGGAGCCGCAGCCGCACCCGCTCGTCGGGACCCAGGAGGTCGCCCGCCGCGATGCGGAACAGCAGCGCGTAGCCGATCTGTCCGCCCGCGCCCGTGATGGTGATCGTCGTGGTCATGACCCGAGCCTACGACCGTCGGCGCGGGGGTGCGCGGAGTACCCTCGACGCATGACGTTCAATCCCGATGCCGACCTCTCCGGCAACACCACGCGCCGTCGCGGACGCACGGCTGCGATCGCCGGTGGCACCGGTATCGGCGTCCTCGGCCTGCTCGCCCTCATCGCCGGTCCGCTGCTGGGGATCGACCTGTCCGGACTCGTCGGCGGAGGGGCACCGAGCGGCGGCGGCGGTCCCGCCGAGGGGTCGGTGATCGAGAACTGCGACACGGGGGCCGACGCCAACGCCGACGTCGACTGCCGCATGGCCGGATCGCAGCTCGCGCTCGATGCGTTCTGGGAGGACCACGTCGAGGGGTACCGTGCCCCGCAGCTCATCGTCGTCGACGGCTCGACCCCCACGGCCTGCGGCACCGCGTCGAACGCCGTCGGTCCGTTCTTCTGCCCGGGCGACGAGACGGTCTACATCGACCCCACGTTCTTCCAGCTCATGCAGCAGCAGTTCGGGGCGACCGCCGGCAACCTCGCGCAGCTCTACATCGTCGGCCACGAGTGGGGCCACCACATCCAGTACATCACCGGGGTCATGGACCAGTACCCGAACAACGGCACGGGTCCCGGCAGCAACGGGGTGCGCACCGAGCTGCAGGCCGACTGCTACGCGGGGGCGTGGATCGGACAGATGTCGAAGAGCACGGATCCCAACGGGGTGCCGTACCTGCAGCCGTCGACCGAGGAGCAGCGCGTCGACGCGCTCAACGCGGCGTTCGCGGTCGGTGACGACCACATCCAGGAGCAGTCCGGCTTCGTGAACCCGGAGAGCTGGACGCACGGCTCGAGCGAGCAGCGGCAGCGCTGGTTCGCGGAGGGCTACGCCAATGGACTCGAGGCGTGCGGGCAGGTCTTCACGCTGCCCGCCGACCAGCTCGACCCGTAGATCCCGGGCGGCGGCGACCGCTCCGCTACCGTGGAGATCGCACGACTGCACGACCGGCTGGGGGGCCGATGATGACGAACACCGAGGGACTCTATCCCGCGATCGAGCCGTACGACACGGGCGAGCTGCTCGTCGGCGACGGCCACCGCGTGTACTGGGAGGTCAGCGGCAACCCCGACGGCAAGCCGGTGGTCTTCCTGCACGGCGGCCCCGGCAGTGGCACGTCGCCGTGGCAGCGCCGGTTCTTCGACCCCGACGCCTACCGCATCGTGCTGCTCGACCAGCGCGGGTGCGGACGCAGCACCCCGTCGGCGAGCGAGCCCGACGCCGATCTGCGGCACGTCACGACGGCCCACCTGATCGCCGACCTCGAGCTGCTGCGCAAGAACCTCGGCATCCCGCGGTGGCAGGTGTTCGGGGGCTCGTGGGGCAGCGCCCTCGCCCTCGCCTACGCCCAGGCGCATCCGGAGGTGGTGACCGAGCTCGTCCTGCGCGGCATCTTCACCCTGCGCCGCGCCGAGCTCGAGTGGTTCTACGAGGGCGGGGCTGCGGCGCTCTTCCCCGACCTGTGGGAGCGGTTCATCGCCCCGATCCCGGTGCTGGAGCGCTCGCGGCTCATCGAGGCGTACCACCGGCGGCTGTTCGACCCCGACCCCGCGGTGCACGTGCCCGCCGCGATCGCGTGGTCGACCTGGGAGGCCGCGACCGTGACGCTGCGCCCCGACCCCGAGCAGATCGCGGCGATGTCGGATCCGCGCCGGGCGACCGCGTTCGCGCGCATCGAGAACCACTTCTTCGTGCACGGCGGCTGGTGGGACGAGGGACAGCTGATCGCGGGCGTCGACGCGATCCGGCACATCCCGGCCGTGATCGTGCAGGGTCGGCACGACGTCGCGACGCCCATGATGACCGCGTGGGATCTGCACCGCGCGTGGCCGGAGGCCCAGTTCGTGGTGATCGACGATGCGGGTCACGCGGCCACGGAGCCCGGCATCAGCGCCGCGCTCCGCGCCGCGACCGACCGGTTCCGCGCGGAGGCCTGACCCCGCGGCGTCAGGCGCGCAGGGCCTTCGTCAGCGTCGCCAGCAGCCCGCCGACACCGCCGTTCGCGCGATGCCGGGTGAGACCCTCGCTGACCTCCGCGCCCGTGCGGGCCGACACGAACCACGGCGGCTTCGGGAGGATGGTCAGCCGTCCGCCACCGTTCAGGACCGGCAGGGAGCGGGGGAACGGGCGGAACGGGCCGCGCAGCACCGAGCGCTCCACGTCGTCGAGCAGCAGCGCGTTGTGCACCACGCCGATGCCGCTGCCCACGTCGTCGATCGTGCTGCCGGGGAACGCACCCCACGTGAGGGTCGGCGTGATGAAGCCGAACGCCGTCCAGCCGTTGATCGCGATCGAGCCGTAGTGCAGCGCGGTGAGCGCCCGGTCGAACCCACTGCCGAGCGCCTTCTCGGTCGCCGGGTCGATCAGCAGATTGGCGCCGAGCGTGCCCTGCAGCTTCTCGTTGGAGTGCGCGACCGCCGCGTCCAGGAACGCCTGTCCCGTGCCCGGCAGGCTCACCACGCCCAGCACGGGGGCGAAGTACTCGGTGTTCTCCAGCGCCGTGGCGTCGTCGTCGCCGTCCACCTCGACGAGCAGGCGGTCGCCGAGCACGAGCGCCTCGGGGTAGGCGTCGGCGGCGGTCTGCATCCGCGACGCCGAACCCGGGTACCAGGTCGGGCGTTCCGGTGCGTTGGCGTACGCGCGGCGCAGGGCGGCACGGAACGCGTCGGCGCGGTCCCAGTCCGCGGACAGGATCACGACCTGACCGGCGATGCAGTTGTGCCCGCTGTTCTGCAGCCGCATGGTGGCGATGTGCTCGGCCTGATACGCGATGTCGGCATCGGTCCACGGGCCCGGCACCACGATGATGGGGGAGACGCCGCCGAGCTCGGCCGTGATGGGCTTCTTCAGCAGCGGGCGGTTCTCACGCCGCCGCCGCTTCGTCGCCGCGGCGCCCTCGCCCGAGGAGGGGCCCCACACGATCGTGTCGAAGGTCGCGGCCGATCCGGTGATGTGCACGTGCGCGATCCCGGGGTGCTGCGTGAGGTAGGCGCCCGCCGCCGGGCCGCCGCGCATGATCCGCAGGAAGCCGGGCTCGATCAGCGGGGCGAGCGCGCGCTTGTACACCGGCACCAGCGGGTCCTGCGTGGGATTGACCTTGAGCAGCGCCGTGCGGTTGTGCGCCAGCAGCTCGTACAGCACGTCGAGCACGGGGATCGAGGTCACGTTGCCGGCGCCGAGCACGAGCCCCACGCCGCCGGACCGCGCCGGCGTGCGCTGCGCCAGTCCCGCCCTGGCCCGCGCGGCGTTCGGCGTTGTGCCCGGCCGCAGCCACACCTCGCCGGTGAAGCCCGACAGCAGGAAGCGGTCGATCCCCGTGAGCGGGAACGCGTGCACGCGAGCGCGTCCGCCCGGCGCGCGGTCGACCTTCACGCCGTCGAGCGGGTTGCGTCCATCGGCCAGGCGGGTCAGCGTGGCGATGGAGGCGTCGAGCGCGCCGAGCACGCTGTACGGACCGCTGAGCCACTCCTCGCCGCGCAGCGGGTGCCGGGCGTCGAGGCCCTTGGAGGCGGCGGCGGTGCGCGCCCAGTCCTCCGCGGTCGCGGCGACGCTCGTGCGCACCTGTCGCAGCAGCGTCGCGCGCTGGGCGATCGTGAGCGCGGCCCACAGCTGCGTCCCGGTGTGCAGCTCCTCGATCGCGGTGTCGAACCGCTCCTGCTCGCCCTCGCCCAGCGGGGGAGAGGCGGGGGCCGTCGCGGCGGTGGCGTCGGAGTCGGGCGTTGTCGTGCGCGCAGGGGTCATCGGCGTCTCCTTCGGACGGTCCCAGCTTAGGCGTCGGTGGTCTGCAGCGCCTCGATGTCCTCCCGGCGCAGCCGGTAGCGCCGGAGGGTCGCCAGGCTCGCGGCCATGAGTGCGGCGGGCAGCATGCTGAAGCTCAGCACGATGCCGGTGATCGCGGCGGGCGGCTGCACGACCGCCTCCCCGGCGACGGTCGAGACGTAGCCCGTCGCGGCCAGAGTGAGCGAGACGGCGGTGGCTCCGAGCGCGAAGCCCACCGTCTCGCCCGCGGTCCAGATGCCGGTGAACGTGCCGGCCTGTCCGGGGCGGCTCGACCGCTCGTCGTGCGAGATCACGTCGGGCAGCATCGCCATCGGCAGCGACTGCAGGCCCGCGTACGCGATGCCTGCCACGGCGACCGCGGCGTACATCCACCCGCCGGGCGACCACACCGCGGCGACGAGGGAGAGCGCGGCCAGCAGGAACGGGCAGCTGGCGATCGCGAAAGCCCGCTCCTTGCCGAGGCGCCGCGCGACCACCGTCCACGCGGGCGTCGCCAGCAGTGCCGGGCCGACCAGGGCGACGAACACGAGAGTGACCGCGTCCTCCGAGCGCAGGACCCACGTCGCCACGTATTGGGCCCCGGCCAGCATCGTGCCGGTCGCGAGCGCCTGCAGCAGGAACGTGGCGAGCAGCGCGCGGAACGGCTGACTGCGGCGCAGCGCCCGGAACCCAGACAGGTACTGCTCCCGCCACGCCGACGATGCCGCGGGGTCCCGCGGCCGTGCGGGGTCGTCGCCGGCCGCGGCGGCGGTGCGCGCGGCGATGAGCATGCCGACGCCGATCGCGAGTCCCGCCGCGACGCCCATCAGCAGATACCCGGCGACCGGGTCGGGCGCGGCCGTCCGGAGTGCAGGACCACCGGCACCGAACAGCAGGATCGCGGCCGTCAGCACCACCACGCGCCAGCCCAGCAGTCGCGTGCGCTCGTCGTAGCCGGACGTCAGCTCGGCGGGCAGCGCGACGTAGGGCACCTGGAACAGGCTGAACGCGGTCGCCGTCGCGAGGAAGGCCAGGAGCACGCAGAGCGCCCCGGCCACGGGACCCCAGGCGGGCGGCACCGCGAAGGTGAGGGCGAAGAACACCGGGAGCGTGACGGCGCCGACCACCATGAACCCGCGGCGAGAGCCGGTGCGGGCGAGTTGCCGGTCGGACGCGGCACCGATCAGCGGATCGATCAGCACGTCCCACACCTTCGCGAGCGTGACGATCAGGCCGGCCGCGAGGGCGGCGACGCCGAGGTTGTCGGTGAGGAAGTAGGTCAGCACCAGGCCGGGAAGCGTCGCGTAGCCGCCGGTGCCGACGGAGCCCACGGCGTACAGCGCGATCGTGCGGGGGGACAGCCGGGCGGGGTCGCGGTCGGGTCGAGCCTCGGTGCTCATCGCGCCAGTGTAGCGGCGCGATGGGGCCGGTCAGATGAGCGAGAGTTCGCGCAGCTTCGACTCCACGTCGGCGTTCGACGGCTCGACGTGGTGGGTCGAGTCGGGGTACACCACGACGGGGATGTTGGTGCGACCGGATATGTCCTTCGCGATGTCAGCGGCGGCGGGGTCGGCGACCAGGTCGACGTACGTGTACGCGACGCCCAGCTCGTCGAGCTGCTTCTTGGTGCGGATGCAGTCGCGGCACCAGTCGGCGCCGAACATGGTGATGGTGTCGGAGACGGGTGAGGTCATGCCTCCAGCCTACGTCCGCGCCGCGGGGGTGGCGCCGAAGAAGGCGGCCAGCGCCGCGGCGAGGGGTGCCGGGGCCTCCTCCGCCATGTGGTGGCCGCTCTCGATGCCGTGCCCGCGCACGTCGTCGGCCCAGTCCCGCCAGATGCGGACCGGGTCGCCGTAGAGGTCCTCCAGGTCGTCGCGCGTCGACCACAGCACGAGCGCGGGCATCCGCAGGCGGCGCCCCGCGGCGGCGTCCGCCTCCTCGTGCGCGCGGTCGATCGTGAGGCCGGCTCGGTAGTCCTCGAGCATCGCGCGCACGACGGACGGGTCGTGCACGGCGCGGACGAGTTCCGCATGATTCGCGGCGCCCATGGTCTCCGGATCCGCCTTGGGCGCGTACCACGCCTCCGGGTCGGCCCCGATCACGCGCTCGGGGATGTCGGGCTGCGCGAAGAAGAACCAGTGCCACCACCGCGTCGCGAAGCGGGCGTCGGCGCGCCGGAGGTGCTCCGTGAGCGGGAGGCAGTCCAGCAGCGCGACGCGTTCGACCGCCTCCGGGGAGTCGAGGGCGAGACGCAGCGCGACGTAGCTGCCCCGGTCGTGCCCCGCGAGGTGGAAGCGCTCGTGGCCGAGGTGGCGTGCGACGCCGCGGACGTCCTCCGCCACCGCCCGCTTCGAGTGGGCGGAGTGGTCGGGCGTGGGCGCGGGTCCGCGCGAGCGACCGTAACCGCGCAGGTCGGGGCAGATCACGGTGAACCCCTGCTCGACCAGGAGCGGGGCCACGCGATGCCAGGTGGCGGAGGTCCGCGGGTGACCGTGCAGCAGGACGACGGGCGGCCCGGAGCCGCCGTGCCGCACGAAGACGTCGGAGGCGCCGGTGCGCACGACCTCCTCCGTGAACCCCGGGAACAGCTCGCCGTCCGTCATCGCCCGGGGTCCGCCTCGTCCGGCAGCTTCTCCACCGGGGCGATCACGACGTCCTGCACCTTCCAGTCGAGATCGGTGATGCCGGCGGCCGCGGCGGACAGGTCGTGCGTGGTGACCTTGCCCCGGCGCGGCACGACGAAGGCCTCGATGTGGAACACCTGACCCTGATCGCGCATGCGCACGGCGGCTTCGGCGACCCACGGACGACTGCGCAGATACGACACGATGTCGCCCGCGAGCGGGTGCGGGTTCTTGCTGTCGTACGTGCGGGCGCGCTGGTCCATCAGATCCACGATCGCGGTCCTGGTGTTGCGGAAGCCGTCCCAGATGATGCCGAGCGAGATGAACAGGGCGGCAGCGCCGTCCAGCCACCAGATGCCGATGCCCACCCCCAGCACGCCGACGATCGAGGCGACCGTCGTCTGCCAGTCGGCCTTCGCCATGTCGGCGTCGGCGTAGAGCAGCTTGTTGTGCAGCACGGGTGCCAGCTTCGACTTCGCCGGTCCGTAGAAGAACACGGGTCCGACGATCACGACGACCATGACCGCGACCATCAGCCAGCCCAGCCAGATGGTCTGCCCGAACAGCTGCACCGTGCCGATGGTGGGGTGCTCGCCGGAGATGAGGCCCGTGACCGCCTCGATGGCCAGGTTGAGGCCCACGGCGAGGAGGGCGACACCCGCGACGAGGTGACCGACGCCCATCGCCCTGTGCAGCCCGTACGGGTGCTTCCGCGTGGGGCGGCGGCGCACGAAGAGCAGCGCGGTGAGGAACGCCACCTGCGGGATGAGGGAGAGCATGTCCTCGATCCACGCGGTGCGCATGGCCTGCGACTCGCCCACCACGAGGGCGATCACGGCGATCGTCACCGAGGTGTAGACGATCGTGAAGACCTCCCACCGCACCGCCTTCCGGATCGCGCGCTGCTGCTCGTCCGGGAGGGTCGTCCGTCCGAACTGCCCGGTCGTCGTCATGGCGACCCCACCTTCCGGTCGAGGTACGACTCGAGCGACGAGAGGAAGGCGTTCTCCCCGAGCGGCACGAGCATCACGAGCTCGCGGTCGCCGGCGCCGTCGATGCCGGGGTAGCCGCGCGTGACTCCTGCTTTGTCGATCCACGGGGTGTCCGGGGTGATGGCGCCGGCGATGAGGTCGAGGTCGCCCTGCTCGAGCATGCGCACGAGGGTCTCCTCCGACGCGACGGTCCAGGTCGTCTCGGCGTCGAGGTGCGCCGCGAAGCCGTCGACGAGGTCGACGACGGGTCCTCGTGGTTCGTCGCCGGACAACTCGACGAGGTCTCCGTCGGGGGAGGTCCCGACGCGCAGCTCGCCGCCCGTCACGGCGTTCAACGTGCCGTCGGGGTCGCTGGGCACCGTGATCCCGCAGCCCGACAGCAGTGCCGCGATCAGCAGCCCGGCGACGGCCGCGGCGGTACGCCCGGCGCGGGCGGGTCGATCCGAGGAACTCCTACTCACGGCCCTCAGCCTCGCGGGGTCCACGACGGCCGACAACACTGTTGACGGCGATGGCTGTGCGCGCTAGCCCGGTGGGGTCTTGATAGGTAAGGGTATCCTTACCTATGGTGGTCTCATGAGCAGCGCGTGCGAGCACCGGGACGACCCCGACTGGGACGACCTCGTGGGGGTGGTGCTCGTGGCCGGCGATGCGGCGGACGCGGGCGTCATCGCCGGGATCGCGGCGCGGCTGCCGGGGGACGCGCAGGGCGTCATCCTGCTGGAGGCCGCCGCTCATCTTCCGCGCCGGCACATCGATGCCCCCGCCGGTGTCTCCGTGCGCTGGCTCGTCCGCGACGAGGGGATCAGGGCTCATGCGCGCGGCGAGCGGCTGGCGAGTGCCGTGCATGCGTGGTGCGTCGAGTGGACCTGCACGGAGCCGCCCGAGCACTGGACGGTCTGGCTCGGTCCGCACACCCCGCCGCACGTGGCCCGGATGGCACGCAGCCTGCTCGGCGTCGCGAACTGAGCAGACGAGGGCGCCCTCCCCGATCGGATCGGGAAGGACGCCCTCTGGTCGTGACCTCAGCCGCGCGGCATGGTCAGCCCGAGATCGAAGCTCAGGTCCGGGGAGAGATGGAAGTTGGCGTGCACCGATGCCGCGAGCACGTTCTCTCCCTTCGCGAGGAGCTTCGCCGGAACGGTGAAGGTGACGCGGTGGGCCGCCGCGGTCGTCGCCCGGGGCGCCGCCGTGGCGTACGTCTCCGCGGTGATCGCGCCGTCGGGAAGATTGCTCCGCCCGAGCTCGACCCCGTTCAGGTAGAGCACGACCCCGTCGTCCGCGACCACCGTGACCGAACCGTCGTGCACCGCCGCCGGGTCGTCCACGGTGAAGGTGTGCCGGAACTGGGCGCTCAGCGGTGCGGTGTCACCGCCCGCGCCGAGGTCGGTGGTCGCGGAGGTCACGCCCCGGGCGAACAGCGCCTCACCCGTGCTCCAGTCCGAGTCGTCGAACCCGACGGCGTTCCAGTCGGCCGGGAGCGCCTCGGTCGAGGAGCGCCACGACCAGGTGGAGCCCTCGGCGACGGTCACCGCGTCGGCCGCCGGATCGGCGTCGGGAGCGGCGTCCTGATCGGGATCGGCCTTCTGGTCGCCGCCCGCGTCGGGATCCGGAACAGGGTCGGGGGCCGTCGCGGTCGTCGTGGCGGTGACGGCGGTGACCGGTGAGGCTTCGCCGTCCGCGCCGACCGCCGTCACACCGTACTCGTACGCCGTCGAGGCCGCGAGGTCCGTCTCCGTGAACGCCGTCTCCGGCGCGGCGACGGTTCCGACCTGGTTCCCAGCCCGCGTGATCACATACGACGCGGCCGTGTTCGCGCTCGCCGGCGCCGTCCACGACAGTGTCGCCGAATCCGCGGTGGCGGTGGCCGTGAGGTCGGTCACGGGGCCCGGCGCGGTGGAGCGCCGTGCCGTGAAGGCGAGGTCGAAGCCGAGGTCCGGTGTCGCCCGGTAGTTGGCGTGGACCGATGCCGCGAGCACGTTGGTGCCGTCGACGAGGGCGCCCGCCGGTACCGAGAACACGGACCTCGCTCCCGACGCGGTCTTCTGCGAGACCACCGCGGTCGCCGTCGTGTTCTGCGTCGGGGTGCCGTCCGGCATCCGCACGCGCCCCAGCTCCTTCCCGTTCAGGTAGAGGATCACGCCGTCGTTCGCGATGACCGAGACGGTGCCGTCGACCACCGAGGCGGCGTCCTGCACCGCGAAGCTCTTCCGGAACTGCGCGCTCACCGGCTTCGTCGCGGCGTCGGACGGATCGAGGTCGGTGGTGGCGCCGCTGATGCCGCGGCCGAACAGTGCCCGGCCGACCGTCCAGTCCGCGTCGTCGAAGTCGGCCTCCGACCAGGTCGACGGGAGCGGGTCCGTGGATGACCGCCACGACCACGTGTCGCCGTTGCCGATCAGGGTCAGCGCCGACGCCGGAGCGGGTTCGACCGTGAACGCGGCCGTGCTGGCCGACCGGTTGCCCACCGCGTCGCGCGCCCGCACGAACCAGTTCGTCGGCTCGGCGGTGACGGGTGCCGTATAGGTCGCGGCCGTGGTGGTCGCCACGACGCGGTTGCCGCGCAGCACCTCGTACACGAGCCCGCCACCGGCGTCCGTGGAGCCGCCCCACGTGAGCACCTGCTGATCCCCGCTCGCCGTGGGCGTCGCGGAGATCGGACCGGGTGTCGTCGGCGCGGTGCTGTCGCGGGGGGCGAAGCGGATGAAGCCGCCCGACCACTGGTTCACGCCACCCGCCCGCATCGAGTCGGTCAGGTCGCCGCCGACCCACAGCGTTCCGGTGCTGTCGAAGAACGAGCCCCACACGCCCTGCCCCGCACGCGAACGGACCACGGGGGACCAGTCGGGGATGTAGTGTCCGGTCGCCGCGTCCCAGGCTCCGGCGAGGTTGATCTTGTCGACCTCTGTCCAGGGTTCCGTGATCTCCCGCTTGAGGTACTTGTCCTGGTAGACCTCGTCGCCGCAGTGGCAGCCCGCGATGACCACCGACCCGTTGTCGTCGACGGTCTGCATGTCGCCGCCCTCGTGCGCGATCGAGCCGCCGACCAGCCGGAAAGTGGAGCGGTCGTAGGAGAACAGCGAGTGCTGCGAGCCGCCGAGATACACGCGGTCGCCGACCTCGGTCACCCCGTTCTGCCAGATGTAGCCCTGATAGTTGCCGTTCGCGTCGATGGTCGCCTCGCTGAACGTCGGCACCCACAGCGGCGACACCAGCGGAGCGCCGGCCACGGTCTGCAGCGCGACGGCGCTCGGCGTCGACGTCGTCTGCTTCCGCGTGAAGTAGCCGGAGAAGTACGTCCGGTCACCGCGATCCGAGGCGTCTACCGCGATGGCCGTGCCGTTCAGGTTCGCGTTCCAGTTCGTGTCCGGGGTGCTGGTGGACAGGAGGATGCGACCACCGTTCCAGGCGCTCGCGCTCTTTCCCGAGCCCACGGCCGTGAGATGCGTCATGGCTCCGGCGACGTAGAGGTAGCCGTTCTTCACGTCCAGGTCGTGTACCGAGGGCACGGCACCGACGGCGCGGCTCTGCACGGCCACCTGCGGCCCGGAGAGCCGGCCGGTCGCCGGGTCGAGGAACGCGAGGCCGACCTGAGGGGTGCCGTCGACCTGGGTGAACTGGCCGCCGATGGCCACGCGTCCGTCCGGCAGTGCGGCGATCGCCTTGACCTGTCCGTTGAGCTGCGGCCGGAACGTCGACACCCACTGTCCGCTGTTCACGTCGAAGCCCGCGAGGTACGGCTGCTCGACCCGTCCGGCGCCGTCTCGTGACTGCTGCACATACCGGAAGTTCCCTCCGGCGAACACGGTGTTCCCGACCTGGCCGAACTCCGCGACTTCGACGTTGAGCTCCCCGTCCTTGCCGTTGGCGAGGCCGGAGACACCCCACACGGTGCGCTGGGCGTTGCTGTCGGGGATCGAACGCAGCGTCGAGGCGGCCGTGCCCGTGGCGGGCACGGTACCGAAGTCGAGATCGGCGAGCTTCAGCTGCGGCCGTACGAACATCTGCGCGAAGGGGATCGCGAAGCCGGCGCCCGCCGGGGCCCACAGGTACGACGTCGGGGTGTCCTGCCCGGTGATCTCGGCGCCGTACGACCAGCCCATCAGGTACCGGTGCGACTGCCGCTGGGCGAAGTAGGAGCCGTTCCATCCCGTGTCGTGCCCGAAGCCCGACTGTGAGGGGCCGCCCCAGCCGACGGCACCCGTCCAGCCGCCGGTGCCGGTGAAGCCGCCGATGATCCAGTCCTTGATCGGGTTGCCGCCGGCCATGGTCCAGTTCCAGCGGTCGCGGCGCGCGAGGCTGAAGCGAACCTCCTGCCACCGGCTGCCGTCGACGGCCGATGCGCGGTGCACGCGGATGCTGTCCGGAGGGAGCTGGTCGGGACGGGCGCCGTCGAGGAGCCCGTCGACGGTCTTGGCCGGCAGCTGTGCCGGCGCGAAAGCGGCCGTCCCCGAGGGTGTCGTGGTGATCTGCTCGGGCGTTCCCACGCCGTTGTAGTTCTCCTTCCACCCCTCGCGTCCGCGGCCGATCATGACCCAGCCTCCGCCGAGGGTGGTCTGGTCGCAGTAGAACTGCTGCGGGTCCACGAGCGTGGGCGTGACCAACCAGTACACCCCGTCCGCCGACCCGGGGTTGTTCTGCTTGATCTCCCAGCAGGAGGCGGCCGCGGTCTCCGGGGTGAGCCCGTCCGGTGCGCTGGCGCCCGCCACCGGAGCGTTCTCGGTCGGCGCGTTCTCGGTCGCCGCGTTCTCGACGGGCGCGTTCGCGTCGAGCGCGTTCTCGGTCGCTGAGGCGCCGAGTGGCGCCAGGAGCGAGCCCGCCAGGACCGCGACCGTCGCGATCCCCACGAGGGCGCCCGCGCGGGCGGAGCCCCTCTGCGTGCTTCTGGTCATTGTTGTTCCTTCCTGATGGGGGGCGGGGTGCGGCGTGAGGTCAGCCGCGAGCCATGGTCATGGCGAGGTCGAAGCTCAGATCCGGCGTGGTGCGGTAGTTCGCGTGCACCGAGGCGGCGAGCACGTTCGTGCCCTTCACCAGCAGGCGGGCGGGAACGACGAACGAGACGCGGCGTGCCGAGGCGCCCCGAGCAGCCGCCGACGCCGAGGCGAACGTGTTCTGGCCGATCGCGCCGCCCGGCATGCGCGCCCGGCCGAGCTCGACGCCGTTGAGATACACGACCACGCCGTCGTCGGCGATCACCGTGACCGTGCCGTCTCGCACGGTGGCGGGGTGGGTGACGGTGAACTCGTGGCGGAACTGGGCGCTGATCGGCGAGGGCGACTGATGGCCGGGATCGATGTCGGTCGCGACGCGCGCACCCCGGCCGAGCAGCGCCGCGCCCGTCGCCCAGCCGGAGGCGTCGAAGCCGAGCGTGTTCCATCCGGCGGGGAGGGCGGCGTTCGTGTACCGCCATGACCACGCGGAACCGTTCGCGATCGCGATGGGCGCGTCCGCCGTGGTGCTGGCCTGAAGGGTCGCCGCGGTCGAGGCCTGTCCGTCGGCCGCGACAGCGACCACGGTGTAGCGGTGTCCCGCCGAGGCGGCGAGGTCTCCGTCGGAGAACGCGACGGTCGGCGCGGCGACGATGCCCACCTGCTTCCCGTCACGGCGGATGACGTACGACGCCGGGGCCGTGCCCCCGGCCGGGGCGCGCCACGTGAGGGCGATCGTGTCGGCGGTGCTCGTCGCGGACAGGCCGGTGACGGGCTGCGGTGGGGCAGCGCGCTCGCCGATGAGGGCCAGGTCGAATCCGAGGGCGGGCCGTGCACGGTCGGCGGTGTGCACCGAGACGGCGAGCACGTTCGTGCCCTCGCTCAGGGCGTCCGCGGGGATCGGGATCACGACCCTTCCCCCGGCCGCCTCGGGCGGTGAGACGGCCTGCGTCGCGAGTGTGTCCGCGGTGACCTGTCCGTCCGGCATGCGGATGCGTCCGAGTTCGGTGCCGTTGAGTGTGAGCACGGCGCCGTCGTCGGCGATCACGGAGACGCGTGCGTTCGTGACGGTGGCAGCGTTCTGCACCTCGAACGACTTGCGGAACTGCGCGCTCAGCGGTCGCCCGCCCCCACGGCTGAGCGTGGTGGCTGCACCCCGCACCCCGGCGCCGAACAGTCCGGACCCGGTGTGCCAGGAGGAGTCGTCGAAGCCCGGCGTCGTCCAGTCGGAGGGAGGGGCGGTCGCCGAGGAGCGCCACGCCCAGGTGTCGCGGTCGCCGATGAACGTGAGGTCGGCCGGGGAGGGGGGCTGCACGACGAAGGCCGCGGTGCCCGCCGATCGGTTGCCCGCGGTGTCACGCGCTCTGACCTGGTACGCGGTGGGGTCGGCGGTGATCGGCACGGTGTAGGTCGATGCCGTGGTGGTGGCGACCACACGGTCCCCGCGCAGCACCTCGTAGACGACGTCCGTGGTGTCGGTCGACGCGCCCCAGGTGAGCACGGCCTGCTCGCCGCCCGCGACCGGGGTGGAGGTGATCGGCCCCGGTGTGGTGGGCGGCGTGCTGTCCCCCGGGGCGAACCGGGCGAAGCCACCCGACCACTGCGTCGATCCGCCGGCGCGGACCGAGCGGTCGAGGTCACCGCCGACCCACAGCGCTCCCGCGCTGTCGACGAAGCTGCGCTGCACGCCGAGGTGACCCGCGAAGCCGAGCCGCGGCGCCCAGTCGGGGAGGAAGACGCCGGTGGCCCCATCCCAGGCGCCCAGGCCGTCGAGGCGATCGACCTGGAGCGCCCTCGCCCGCATCTTGCGTGTCTTCCGCTTCAGCGTCTCACCCTGGTACTGGTAGGTGTAGCGCCCGCACGCGCAGCCGCCGATCACCACCGTTCCGGCGGCGAGGATGCTCCGGATGTCGGAGCCGCCCGAGGCCGTCGACCCGGTGAGCACGCGAAAGGTGGCGTGGTCGTATGCGGCGATCGAGCGGCGCGTGGAGCCGAGGTAGACGCGCCCGCCCGTCTCCACCACGGCGCGTGCAGGGACTCCGGTCGCGCTGAACGCCGGTGCCCATAGGGGAGACACCGGAGCGGCACCCGGCGCGGTCGTCAGTGCAGCCGCGCTCCGGGTCGGGGTGGTGCGCGTCGCCGTGAAGTACCCGGCGACGTACGCGCGGTCGCCGAGGTCGGACGCGTCGACCGCCAGCGCGGTGCCGTTCAGATCGGGGTTCCACTCCGGGTCGGGGAGGCCGGTGGCGAGGTCGATCCGTCCGCCGTTGTGCGCGGGCGTCGCGGCGTCGGCGTCCGCGGCGGACAGGTGGGTGAACGACCCTGCGAGGTAGAGCTCGTCGCCGTGCACGTCGAGGCCGAGCACCGCCGGTGTGCGCGCGGTCTCGCGCTGCTCCACCGTCACCTGGGGGCCGGCCAGGCGGCCGGTGCTCGGGTCGAGCAGGGCGAGCCCCGGTTGCGGCGCGCCGTCGACGGTCGTGAACCGGCCGCCGATCGCCAGGCGACCGTCGGGCAGGGTGGTCATGGCGGTCACCTCGCCGTCCAGGTCCGGTCGGAATCGCGGGAGCCATTCGCCCGTCGTCACATCGAAGGCCGCGAGGTACGGCTGCTCCGCACGACCGATCCCCGACTCGGTGCGCTGCACGTACCGGAAGTCGCCGCCGACGAACACGCTCGCGCCCGCCTGCCCGAAGGCGCGCACGGCGGCACTCCGGTCCTCGTCCTCCGCCGACTGGGCCACACCCCACTGCGTCTTCATCGCGGTGCTGCGGGGGAGGGCGCGCACGGCTGCGGCGGGCGTGCCGGTGACGGGTGCCGTCGGGAACGAGAGATCGGACAGCCGGAGCTTCGGGCGGACGAAGACCTGCGCGAACGGGATCGCGTAGCCCTCGCCCGCCGGAGCCCACAGGTACGACGAGCTGTCGCCGGTTCCGGTCACCGTGCGGCCGTACGCCCACCCCGCCTTCTTCTTGTGCGTCGAGCGGCGGACGAACGACGAGACATGCCACCCGTCACCCTCCCCGAAGGTCCGGGTGCTCCCACCGGTGCCGCTCGTGCCGTCGAACACCCAGTCGCGCACGGGGTTGGCGCCGCCCAGCGCCCAGGTCCAGCGGTCGCGCTGCTGGATGCGGAAGCGCACCTCCTGACCGTAGGTCCCGTCGATCGAGGAGGCGCGGTGCACCCGCACGCCGTCTGCGAGCTTGTCGACCCGGCCCCCGTCGAGGAGGCCGTCCACGGTCTTCGCCGGAAGCTGGATCGGGGTGAAGGCGCCGGGGCCGTCCGGCGTCTCGGCGAGCTGCGTCGGTGCGCCCTGCCCGGCGTAGTCCTCGCTCCACCCCTCGCGGCCACGCCCGATCATCACCCATCCGCCGCCGTACTCCTCCTGAGCGCAGTAGAACTGCTGCGGAGCGACGAGCGTCGGCGTGACCAGCCAGTAGACGCCGTCGTCCGAATCGGGGTCGTTCTGCTTGATCTCCCAGCACGATGCGGCGGCGGTCTCGGCGGTGCGTCCGTCGGGAGCTGCGCTCCCGGTCCCGGCGGCGCGCGCGGAGGGCGCCGACAGGGGTGCGAGCAGAGAGCCGACCAGCGTGGCCGCGGCGGCCAGCGCCACCAGCGTGCGCACAGATCTGTTCCCCCACCGAATCGCGTCGGTTCGCATCGTGTCCTTCCGGAGTGATCCGCGGCGGAGCGCGGGCTCGGCGTCGCTCCCGGTGGGGGTCCCGGGTCGGACGGCGCCTAGGTCGCTGCGTCCGAGCATGCCGCCGGCACGCTCGGAGTCCTGCGCACTCCTCGGTTCATGGCACGAGTGGCGCGCTTCGGGGGCGGACGCCGGTGTCCGCCCCCGAAGGGTCGCGTCGCGTCAGCGCGTGGACGCCGTAGCGGCGCCGGCCGCGTTGGCGGTGATGGCGTCGAGCGCACGACGGAGCGCGGAGCTCGACGTGTGCGCGGTGTACGGGAAGTAGACGACCTCGACGCCGACCTCGGCGAACTCGCGCTCGAGGCGCAGGCCCTTGTCGGTGCCTCGCCAGTCGTCGCCCTTGAAGAAGTGCGTGAACTGCACGTCTCTCCAGGAGTCCATCTTCGAGGGCGTGGTCTCGATGTAGACGTCGTCCACGAACGAGATGTGCTTGACGATCTCTGCGCGCTCGGCGGTCGGGATGACCGGCTCGATGCCCTTGACCTGCCGCAGCATCTCGTCGCTCACGACGCCCGCGATCAGGATGTCGCAGTGCTGCTTGGCATGCCGGAGCAGATTCAGATGCCCCACATGGAAAAGGTCGAATGCTCCGACGGCATAGCCGATACGCGTCCCCATGATCTCCCCAGATCACTAAATCCCCAGTTAAGCGGATCCCCACCCACTTAATGCGACTCCCACAGCCGCGCTGCCAGAGTCTATCAGACGCGGGTTTCCCCGCCCATAGGTCGGCGTGAAACGATGGAGCGCGCAGGCGCGGTGCCTGCCGAGCGAAGGGGACTCGAGTGGGGCCAGCCGTCACGGTCATCGTGCCGACGTTCAACGAGCGCGACAACGTCGCCGAGCTCGTGGCGCGCACGGCGGCGGCGCTTGCCGGGCGGCAGGCGGAGATCCTGTTCGTGGACGACAGCTCGGACGACACCGTCGCAGAGGTCGAACGCGTGGCCGTCGACGCGCCGCTCCCGGTGCGGGTGATCCATCGCGCCGAGAACACCGGCGGGCTCGGCGGTGCCGTCGTGCTCGGGTTGCACGCCGCAGCCGCTGACCTCTGCATCGTGATGGATGGCGACCTCCAGCACCCGCCCGAGCTGCTGCCCGCGCTCCTCGACCGGCACGCCGAGGGCGGGGCGGACGTGGTCGCGGCATCGCGCTACATCGGCGGCGGCGACACCAGCGGCCTCGGCACGGCGCTGCGCTTCGGGGTGTCCCGCGCGGCCACGTGGCTGACCAGGGCCATGTTCCCCATCCGGCTGGCCCGCAGCACCGACCCCATGACGGGCTTCTTCCTCGTGGACCGGTCGCGCCTCGACCTCGACGGCTTGAAGCCGCAGGGGTTCAAGATCCTGCTGGAGATCCTGGCGCGCAACGACCTGCGCATCGCCGAAGTGCCGATGGAGTTCGCCGAGCGGCGGCACGGGACGTCGAAGGCGAGTATCCGCCAGGGCGCCACGTTCATCGCCCATCTCGCTCGGCTGCGCTTCGGGAAGATGTCGCTCTTCGCGCTGATCGGCGTCATCGGGGCCGTGGCGAACCTCGGCATCATGTGGGCGCTGACGGCCGCGGGCGTGCCGTACGTCTGGGCGGCGATCATCGGCGCCGAGGTCACCATCATCGGCAACTTCCTCTTGCAGGAGCGCTTCGTGTTCGCCGACATGCGCACGGACGCCCGAGCGCTCGGCATCCGCTTCGCGAGCTCCTTCGCGTTCAACAACGTCGAGGCGGCGCTGCGCATCCCCGTCATGGCGCTCATGGTCGAGACCTGGCACATCTCCAGCGTGCTGGCCACGGCCCTGTCGCTGATCGTGGCGTTCTTCGCGCGCTTCCTCTTCCATTCGCTCGTCGTGTACGCGCCGCAGCGTCGCCGTCGTGGCGAGAGCGCGGAGCCCGAGACCGACACCGCGGCGCAGCGCGTGATCCGCGCGATCGACGTCGAGGTGATGAAACCGGGCGAGCTCTGAGGCCGGCGCTCTACCATGGACCTGACCGGCAGGGGGCCGGGCTGCTGGGGGAGTGGTGAAAAGAGCGATCTTCGACGCCAAGACGCGTCTGCTGATGCGGAACGACCGACGCGCCTTCGAGGTGATGGTCCGCAATGAACGTCTGGGGGGCGCGGCCTTCGAGGAGCTGTCGCGGGGCGCGGCGACCCGCATCGCGCTGCACGCGTTCGACTCGTCGCCGTTCTATCGCGAGCTGTACGCGGGGGCGGGGTTCGGTCGGGAGGACGTCGCGGAAGCGGGCAACTTCTCCGCGCTGCCGGTGGTGACCAAGGCCGCGCTGCGCGATGCGGGGGATGCCGTGCTCTCCACGACGGTGCCCTCCTCGCGCGCGCTGGTGTCGCAGACGGGTGGCAGCACCGGGTCGCCGTTGCGGGTGCGCAACGACCAGGCCGCCCCGACCGCGGCGATGTGGTGGCGGATCTACCGCTGGTGGGGCGTGCATCCCGCGGACGACATGGCCTTCATCTATCGACGCCTCCGGCAGGGCAGGGAGGCGCTGGTGTACGCCGCGCAGTGGTGGCCGAGTCGCCACCTGCACCTCGATGCGCGGGCGATCACGGACGACGCGATCGAGACGTTCGTCCGCGACTGGCAGCGGGTGCGTCCGCGGCTGCTCGTCGCCTATGTCGAGGGCGCGACGGCCGTCGCGACGCACCTGGCGCGGACGGGGCGCACGCTGCCCACGTCGGCCGTCTCCGTCACGGCGGCGATGCTGCAGCCGGGGCAGCGCGCCCTGCTCGAGTCGGTGTTCCGTGCTCCCGTGTTCGACACCTACCGCTCGGCGGAGATCCCCTGGATCGCGGCCGAGTGCGAGCAGCACGAGGGACTCCACGTCGCGGGCGATCAGCGCCTGGTGGAGATCGTCGACGACGCGGGGCGTGCGGTGGATGCGGGGACCGAGGGCTCGGTCGTCGTCACGGACTTCAGCAACGAGGTGTTCCCGCTCGTGCGGTACGAGATGGGGGACCGATCACGGCGACTCGACGGCGCGTGCGCGTGCGGGCGGGTCTTCCCCCGGATCGCCCCCGTGCAGGGACGACTGGCCGATGTGGTGCGAACCCCGTCGGGGCGCCGCATCACGGGAGGCCTGAGCGGGCTGTTCCTCGGCGACCCCGGAGCCATCCGGCAGATGCAGGTCGTGCAGGCGGCGGACTACGCGGTCACGATCCGCTACGTCCCGACGACGCCGGGAGGGGCGCGCGATGCCGCCGCGACAGCGGTGCGTGCCCTGCGCACGCTGCTCGATGATGACGCCGTCGCGGTGTCGGCGATGGAGGTCGAGAGCATCGAGAGCCAGGGCGGCAAGGCTCGGCTCGTGATCTCGCACGCTCCCGACGCCCCCTGAGGCGCGTAACGCTCACGGCTCCTGAACAGGACCGAGTACTAGACTTACGCCGTTCTGCGCCCGACGACGTGTCGGGCGCCGCATTGGGGGAGTGCACAAGTGGCAACACACTGGACATTGGAAGACCTCTATCGAGGGGTCATGCAGTCGTGGATGGTCCTGGTGGGGACGATCGTCGCGTTCGCGTTGGTCGGTTTCGGGATCTTCCTGATCTATCCGCAGAAGTACACGGCGGAAGCGCAGCACACGGTCGAGCCGATCAGCGTGCTCTCGACCGGATCGAGCTTCAACACGGTGAACATGGAGACCGAGAAGGTCGTGGCGACCTCGACGGCCGTGCTCAAGCGCGCCGTGGAAGACCTCGACGACACGTCGATCGAGGCGCTGCGCAACAACACCGTGATCGACGTGCCGCGGAACTCGCAGGTGCTGAGCTTCCAGGTGACCGCGAACACGCCGCAGGAGGCGGCCGACCGGGCGAACGCGCTCGCTGAGGCGTACGGTGCTCAGCGCACCGACAACGCGCGTGCCGTCGTCGAGCAGACCACGGCGGAGTTGGGGGACTCCATCGCGCAGCTGCAGGCCGTCGTCGACTCGCAGCCCATCGACAGCAGCGAGCGGGCTGCCACGCAGCTCCAGCTGCAGGGTCTGCTCGACCAGCAGGCGCGGATCACCGCGACGCCGTTCTACTCGGGCACGCTCGTGACGCCGGCCGATCCGCCGCAGAAGTCGAACCGGCCCTCGGTGCTGGTCTTCATCGCCGCGGGTCTCTTCCTCGGCATCCTCGTCGGCGCCATCGCTGCGCTCATCGTGTCGCGCGTGCGCAACGGACCGGGCGCCAGCTACAAGCGCAGTGTCGCTGACGAGGTCGACGCCGACGATGCCGACGACACCGAAGAGGTGCCGGAGCACGACGACGTCGCCCTCGATGAGGACGACCGGCTGCTGGAGCCGGAAGACGCGGGGCTGCCGGTCTCGCGTCCGATCGGAGCTCCGAAACGCGGGCACACGACCTCGCGGCGCTGAAACGCCACCAGAAGACGAAGAGGGCACCGGGTCATGACGACCCGGTGCCCTCTTCGCTTGTCCCGTCAGCCGGCGTAGCTCCAGACCCGCACGTAGTCGACCTGGAAGTCGAGGTTCTGGGTCGCCGCCTTGTCGGCCGGGTTGGGGAGGCCCCAGTAGGTCGTCGACGGACCCACGTGGAGGTTCAACCGCATGTGCAGCGGTGAGCCGAAGTAGTTCGGGTTCCACAGGTTCGGGTGGGTCGCGGGGGTCGCGCGCAGCAGCTGCTTCCCGTCGACGATCACGGCCGCGTACGTCGGCGTGAACTCGAACGCGTACGTGTGGAAGTCCTTCCACACCGGTGTCGCGGCGCCGTAGTCGGCGTGATGCCAGATGTAGCGCTGGTTGGCCGAGGGCGTCGAGGTGTGCGTGTGGACCGTCGTCGTGGCGGTGTCGATCCGCTGGTCGCGGACCGCGGCGTCGTCGTAGCCCCACGCCTCCATGATGTCGATCTCTCCGGACTGGTTGTTGCGCAGCCAGAAGGCGGCCAGCGAACCGAACGTGTTCGGGCCGCTCGGCGTCTTGGCGCGGATCTCCCACCGACCGTACTGCTGGCTCATGCTGACGTCATCCGACTGGAGGCGGCGCTGGTCCAGGTATCCGGTGTTGTGCCAGAGCTCGCGGGGGCCGCTCTGCGTGGAGGGGCGGATCGCGGGGGTGGTCCGCCAATCGGCGCGGATGTGGAGGACGCCGCTCCCGTCCACCGACACCTGGTCGCGGGAGGGGACGGCCGCGTCGAAGAGGAGGCCGAGGTCGTCCTGGCCGCGGACGTTCCACTTCGCGGGGTCGACCGCGGGGCTGCCGGAGGAGTCGCGGTAGGTGAACTCGTCACGCCAGGTGGGGGCGCCCCAGCCCGGGACACTGCCGTCCGATGCGGGAGGCGTCGTCGGCTTCTGCGGCTGCGCCGGCGGGGTGGTCGGCTTCGGCGTCGGGCTCGGTGTTGTCGTGGGCTTCGGCGTGGGAGTCGGCGTCGGAGTCGGCGTGGGCTTCGGCGGCGGTGTCACGGCCGGCTTGTCCTCGCGCACGAGGTGGGCGTCGAAGCTGATGTTGTGGGTCTCTCGCCAGTTGGAGAGCACCTGCACGGCGATGGTGTTGGTGCCGGTGCGGAACAGTCGGCTCGGGATGGAGAACGAGACCGGGTTCTTGCGGGCGGCGGTGGACGACGGAGCGGCGGTCGCGTAGCTCTTGTCGGTGATGCGCCCGGTGGGGGCGTTCTTGCGGCCGATCTCGACGCCGTTGATCCAGATGACGATGCCGTCGTCGGCCCACGTGTTCACCCACGCCCATTCCGGCATATCGGAAGTGAGCGTGAAGGTCTTGGTGGCGTACGTGGCGATCGGCTGCTGACCCGACGTGCGGGGGATGAGCGTGCCGATGGTGCCGACACCGGTGCCGGCACCGAGCGGTGCCGTGCCCGTCTTCCAGGTGTTGGCGGCCGTCTGCCACCCGGCAGGCGGAGGTGTCGCGGCCCGGTAGTAGGACCACCCCGCGGAGCCGCGGGGGATCACCGAGGTGATCGTGGTGTCAGCGGCCACGGCGGGCCCGCTGGCGACGACGGATGCCCCGACGACCGCGAGCGCGGCGACGAAGGCGAAGAGGATGCGATGGATGGGGGTTCGGGTGTGTGTCTTCAGTTTCATCTCGAGGGGGAGCGAAACGGTGCTGTGCAAACCGGTCGCTCGCACAGCACCGTCCGGGTTGCGGATGCGGGCCGAGCATTCCCCCTCGATGCATCCTGTGGACGGGTGTTGTCCGCCTACTATACGGCGTCGCTCCCCCAAAGCTCCCTGACAATTCCCGTGGTGCTCTCGATCGACGACCGCGACGACGCGCCGAACACGATCGACTCGACGTTCGCGTGGTCGTGGATCCACTCCAGGGCGCGCCGCGGCGGGATGGCCCCGGACGCGAACACCGACATGGCCACGGGGCGGAACGGGCGCTCACGCAGAGCCTGCTCGTACGCCTCGATGCCGCCGGACATCCGGAAGCCGATCTCGTTGATGTTCGCGCACACGATCGGGTTCTTCACTCCGACGCGGTCGAGCGTGTCGAGCAGCATCGGCAGGTTCATCGTGATGAAGCCGGGCTCCGCGTTGTAGCGCTCGCGCACGTGACGATCGAAGATCGCGAAGGCCTCGTCGAAGCCGAGTCCCAGCATCAGGTCGACCACGACGTTCTGGAGGAAGACCACCGGGGTGTTGAGGCCCTGGAACATCTTCATCTCCGCGTCGACGAGCAGCGTGATGATGCCCTCGATGTCCTTCTTCATGAACGACTTGCCGCCGCGCACCGCCGCGTTGAGCAGACCCTCCTCCGGGAGGAACTGCTTCAGCGCGCCGAGCATGCCGTTGTCGGTCACCGCGTTGGCGTACTTGTGCGCGTAGGGCATGCACGGGTAGAAGCGGTAGTCGGCGTACCGCTGCGGGTTCGCGCGCATGTGATCGCAGACCTCGGCGATGCGCTCGTGCGTGGTGCACATGAGGGTGCGGATGCCGTTGTCGAGGGCGATGTCGACCACGTCGATGATCGCCTGGGTGTCCTGGAAGCGGATGGCCTGCGCCCGCGCCTTCTCCTCGGACATGTGGTTGATGCCGAAGAACTGGTTGTCGCCCAGCAGCAGCCGATCCATGGTCGTCGTCGTCATCTCGCTCATGCCTTCCTCCCGCGTCCGAACAGTCCGCGTTTCGCCGCGGGTGCCGCGGCGACCACGGCAGGTGCCGGTGCGGACTCCGCAGCGGCAGCGGAATCCTGCAGGATCCACTCGATGACGCGGTCCGTCTCGGCCGCTCCGGCGAAGCCGTTCTCCCGCGCCTCCGTCTCGCCCGCCGCGATGGCGTCGACGAACGATGCCAGCTGCGCGCTGTACTCCTCGCCCCGGAGGTAGAAGGCGACCTGCTCGGTGAGGTCGGTCGTGTAGGAGATGTTCCACCCCGCACGATAGCCCGCCGGGATCGTCGCCCCCTCGCGGAGGTAGACGCGCAACTCCTGGCGGTCGGCGATGATGCGGCCCTGCGAGCCGGAGATCGTGACCGAGGTCGACATCTTCCGGAAGGACTCGTCGGACCAGTTGACCGAGAGCTGAACGCTCAGGCCGTCGGGGTAGTCGAGCGTGGAGTAGACCTCGTCGTCGATGTCGGCGGAGAAGATGCTGTTCAGCACCGATCCGCGGACGCGCTCCGGCGTGCCCAGGTACCAGTTGACGAGGTTGAGCGGGTGTGCCGCGTAGTCGTAGACGCATCCGCCTCCCGTCGACCGCTTGGTGCGCCAGGTCGAGCCCTTCGGCTTGAGCACGACGGGCCCGTAGGCCTCGGCCAGGACGTGCGTCACACGACCGAGCGCTCCGGCGTCGAGCAGGCGCTTGACCTCCTGGAACGTCGCGATGAAGCGGTTGTGGAAGCCCACCTGTGCGATGAGCCCCCGCTCGGCGGCCAGCGCGGCGAGCTCGAGCGATTCGGCCGCGCTCAGCGTGAGCGGCTTCTCGCAGAAGACGTGCACACCGCGCTCGAGCGCGCTGCGGACGAGTGCAGCGTGCGAGGCGTTCGGCGTGGCGATGATCACCGCCTCCGGTGCCGCGTCGTCGAGCATCTTGTCGAGCGTCGAGTACGTCGGCGCCCCCGTGTACTTGTTCAGCACGTCGAGCAGGTAGTCCGTGGCGTCGACGACGCCCACCAGCTCCACGTTGTGCAGAGCCCGGACGATGGACAGATGGGAGAGCCCCATCTTCCCCACGCCGACGACTCCGACCCGAACACGTCGTGTGTCAGTGTTTTCTGGCACGACGAAATCCCCTTCCCCAGTTGGTTTCCCCTTCAGAAGCGCCTCTCCCCGTAGAGACGCCAGCCGCTATACTAACCCGAAGTCCGCGCTGATGGCAGTGCGAACTTCGCGCCGGGATGGGGCCCGGTGCATCTCAGGGGATTCCGACGCACGCCGACGGCGTGGGTCGGACGCGTCACACAAGGGGAGTGACCATGCAGTTGGATGTTTCTGTCGTCCTGCCGACACACAACCGACCGGAGCTGATGAAGCTCGGCGTCGAGAGCGTGCTCGCGCAGAAGACCTCGGCCACGGGAGAGGTCGTCATCGTGTTCGACGCCTGCCCGATCGAGGTGCCGGACGTCGAGGTGCCGGAGGGGTGGACGGTGCGCGGCATCTCGAACACCCGCACCCGCGGACTCGCCGGCGCGCGCAACTCGGGGATCCTGGCCGCGGAGGGGCGGCTGGTGGCCTTCCTCGACGACGACGACGAGTGGCTGCCCGGCAAGCTCGCCGCGCAGCTGCGCCGCTTCGAGGAGAAGCCGGAGGCGATCATCGTCGGCACCGCCATGGTCGTCGACGACGGCACCAACCGCATCGTCCGCCGTGTGCCATCCGATGACCTCACTCACGAGGACTTCCTGCGCAACCGCAACCCCGGCCTGCACTCGTCGAGCCTGATGTTCCGGCGCGAGGTGCTCCTGGGCGAGCTCGGACTGATCGACGAGGAGCTTCCGCGCAGCTACGGCGAGGACTACGACATCCTGTTGCGCGGTTCCTCCCTCGGGCTCGTGACCGTGGTGAACGAGCCGCTGGTGCGCGTGCTGTGGACGGGGCAGTCGTACTACTTCGGGAAGTGGGCCGCGTACGCCGAGGCCCTGCAGTACCTGCTGCGCAAGCACCCCGACTTCGCGACCATCCCCGCGGCCCTCGGTCGCATCGAGGCCCAGGTCGCGTTCTCCCTGGCCTCGGCCGGGCAGGGCAAGGAGGCCCGCTCGTGGGCCTGGCGCGCGCTCCGCCACAACCCGAAGCAGGTCAAGGCGGCGCTCGCGATCGCCATCTCGTGGAAGCTCGTGACCCCGCAGGCGATCACGAAGGTCGTCCAGAAGCTCGGCCGGGGGATCTGACGCCATGAAGATCCTCATCGCCTGTTCCTCCGGCGGGCATCTCACCCAGGCTCTGGCGCTGCGGGACTGGTGGGGCGAGCACGAGCGGTGCTGGGCCACGTTCCCGGTGGAGGATGCGCGCTCGCGCCTCGCCGACGAGAAGGTGTACGAGATCCACTACCCGACCGTGCGGAACGTGCCGAATCTGCTGCGCAACTTCGGTCTCGCCCGACGCGTGCTGGCCGAGGAGCGGCCCGACATCGTGTTCTCGACCGGCGCGGCCATCGCCCTGCCGTTCTTCACCCAGGCGCGGTTCTTCGGGGCGCGGACGGTGTACCTGGAGCCCGTCGATCGCATCACCTCACCCGGCCTCAGCGGGCGACTCGTCTACCCGTTCGCGGACGAGTTCCTCGTGCAGTGGGAGCGGATGCGCCGGTTCTACCCCGGGTCGCGCAACGTGGGGGTCGTGCTGTGAGCGCGCCGCTGGTCGTCGTCTCCGCCGGCACGTACCACCTGCCCTTCGACCGGCTCTCGCAGTGGGTGGAGGAGTGGCTGCACCGGAACCCCGGCGTGCGCCTCGTGATGCAGCACGGCCCGTCCGCTCCGGTCGACGGCGCCGAGAACGTCGAGATCCTGCCCTACACCGAACTCCTGACGCTGTGCCGGGAGGCCGACGCGGTCGTGCTCCAGGGCGGCGCCGGCGGCGTGATGGACATGCGTGCCCTCGGCATCGTGCCGATCGTCGTGCCGCGCGTGCCCGGAGACGGCGAGGTGGTCGACGATCACCAGCTCGTGTTCAGCGCGGAGATGGCCGAGCTCGGGATCATCCGGCGCGCCCTGTCCTCCGCTGAACTCGCCGCCCAGCTCGACCGCGCGCTCTCCGGCGGCGCGGAAGCCCCCGGGACGATCGCCACGCCGGGGGCGGACACCGTGCGCGCCCTGCTCGAGCAGCCGGTCCGCCGCGCGCCGTGGTTCGCCTTCGTCCCGCGCCTGTTCCGCAGCGGGGCTGCGATCATCGCGACCAAGCTGCGGCGCTGACGCTCGGGCGCCGGACTCCCGTCAGGCCCAGCGGCCGAGGAACGGGATCCGGCGCCACAGCGTCTCGATGTGCAGGGCGTGCCGGAACAGCCACAGCACGGCGGCGTACACCGCGCACAGCACGACACCGGCCACCAGCAGCACGAGCAGACTCGACCCCGCGAACCACGTGAACAGGAGTCCGCCCCCGCCGAAGATCAAGACGGGCGGCAGCATCGGCACGAGCAGCTTCGAGGGCTGCAGGTCCACATGCATCAGGCGGTGCACCTGCACGGCGGCGATGAGGTTGTCGGCCAGCATCACGATGACCCAGGTGATCGCGGCACCCCAGACCCCCAGGAGCGGCACGAGGGCGAGGTTGCCTCCGATGCTCACAGCCAGCGCGATCGCCTTGTTGTACATCTGCCACGTGCTCTTCCCGCCCTGCAGGAGGATGCTCTGCAGCATGCCGCACGCGGTCTGGAACATCATCGCCAGAGCCAGCAGCACCATGGGACCCCAGCCGGAGCGGAACTCCGAGCCGAAGATACCGAGGACCGCGGGACCCATCGAGATGAGCAGCATGTAGAACGGCCAGTTCATCAGGATCATCGCCCGCACGACCTTGGTGTGCAGCCGTGTGGACTCGGCGTAGTTCTCGCGGGCAAGGAGAGCGGAGATCGTCGGGGACACCGCCACGCGCATCGCCTTGTCGACCACGCCGCCCGCGCGCACGGCACGGGTGATGACCGCGTACACGCCCGCGGCGGAGGGCGAGGCGAGGGCGGCGATGATGAGCACGTCCGACCACTCGAGCGCGGTCTCCAGGCCAGAGCTCACCGTGCGCGGGGCGTTGAACCGCCAGAACTCGCCCATCGTGGGTCGCGTGCCCGGCGTGCTCTCCCGGCGACGGCGGAAGTCGCGCACGAACGGCGCCGCGATCACCACGAGCGTCACGACCAGCCAGAACGGCTGCGGCAGCAGCCACGCCTCGAACGCTCCCCACGCGCCGACCCCGGCGACCGAGACCGCGAGCAGCACGGTCAGCAGCCGGCTGGCCGGGAGCAGGATGCTCTGCAGCAGCGTGAAGGCAGTGACGCCCCGAAGCATGCGCGCCGCGATCTGCAGGACGCCGATCAGAGCGCCCACCACGACATACGGCACCATCGCACGCATCAGATCGGCCATCGCCGCTGCGTCGCGCGGCGCGGCCAGCCACTCTCCGAGCGCATCCGCCAGCAGCCAGATCGCGAGCGATACGAGACCGGAAACCACCGCGACCGGGCCGACCGCGAACATCACGATGCGCCACTCCGCCCCGGCGCGGTGGAAGGCGCGCTGCTCGGCGATGAAGCGGACGATGCCGCTGTTGGTCCCGAGCCGGAGCACCTGGGTGAGGATCGTGAAGATCCCCATGGCCTGGAAGAACAGACCGGTCCCGTCGGCACCGAGGGTGTTACCGACGATCGCGGTGAGCAGCAGGGCGGCGAGGGCGGCGAAAGCGGAGCCGAACAGGCTGATCAGACCACTCTTCGCCAGCCCCTCACTCTTCATTCGCCGCCTTCGCGAACGGCGTCGGCTGTGGTGTCCAGTACGAGGACTTGCCGAGATACTTCTCCCGCAGCAGCACCGCGAGGGCGATGCCGACGAACACCAGCTGCCTGTCCAGGCCGTAGAAGATCGACAGACCGACCGCCACGACCACACTGGCGTGGATCCACACCGCCGACAGGTTCGGCGCGTCGAACGTGCGCACCGCGCCCATCACGATCATCCCGAGGAACAGGACGAGGCCGACCAGCCCGAAGCAGAACATGGCGTTCCAGATCGCGCCCTGCGTGCCGACGTAGATCTCGCTCCAGGTGCTCGGTCGTGGAGCCCCCCACCCGATGACCGGCGATTGCAGCGTCCGCTCCCAGGTCTCGGCGTAGAGATTGCCGCGCCCCTCGGTCGTGTCGACCGTCTCCTGGCGGGCCACGATGCCGTCGAGGAACCCGGAGAGGAAGAGGATGACGGCCGCGGCGATACCCAGCACCGTGACCCAGAAGAAGGCGAGGAAGCGTCCGCGGATCAGCAGGCAGAACAGGACGTAGACGATCGCGCCCGCGATGCCGAGGAACAGGCCGCGGTTCGTGGTCGCGATCGCCGGCGGGATCGCCGCGACGAGGGCGATCACCAGGAACCACATGGCGCGCGCCGTGCGGTGGCCGATCGCCGTGCCGATCGCGATGGGGGTGAGCACCGCCATCGCCGCTCCCCAGCCGTTCGTGTACGAGAACGGTGCCGACGGGCGGACGAACGGCTCGGCAGCTCCCCACGGCGTCTGGATCTCGGCGAGGGTCGGGAACACGAGCTCCGACACGTAGTCGTTGCTCGAGATCGCGTCCGGCAGCAGCCGACCGATCGTCATGGTCAGCTGCACCTCGGGGAACAGCATCCCCAGGTAGCCACCCACGATGACGAACAGCCAGATGAAGGTCAGCCCGTTGAAGATGCGCTTGGGCGTGAGCGAGCTGCGCGCGTTGACGATGTAGACCATGATGATCGCCAGCGCGAGGAACTGGCTGATGCGTACGCCGAGGCCGACGCCGCGACCGAGCTGATCGATCATGAGCGCCGAGGGGATCATCCACAGCACGAACCCGATCCACGGCAGGATGCCGGGGACGATGAGGATGCGCCGCCGCATGATCAGCAGCGCCACCATGGGCACCGCCATGATCACCGACGCGAAGGGCAGCATCCCGAGGAGCCAGAACAGCGGGTAGCCCCACAGCACGGTCAGCACCGGCCAGGCGGGCAGCGATCTCGGCTCGACCTCCAGGCTGGGGTCTTGACCGGTCGCTGCGATCAGCGAACGGCTCGGTGAAGAGATGAGTGCCATGCGGATGCGTCCAGGTTCAGAGTGCGGTCAGCTGCGTGTACTTGCGGCGGAGCGAGCCGGCGAAGATCAGCACGTGCCAGACGAACAGTGCGGTGTAGAGCACCGCGAACGCGAACGGCAGTCCGATGAACGCCAGGACGACATACGTCGTGGAGGGATCCTGAGGCTGCTTGACGAACGACTCCAGGATGCCACGGCGTCCGTCGTCCGGGGAAGGGGGAGTCTTGGGGAGGAGCTTCTCGGCGAGGAGCTGGGAGAGGAACCAGCCGGACACGAGCACCGAGAACAGGCCGGCGACCAGCACCAACCACGGCCACGCGTCCGTGCGGAGCAGGTGCACCGCGACGGCGATGTGCACGAGCGGGGCCCGCACACCGTCGACCACATGATCGAGCCATTCGCCGGCGGGGCCGCCGCGCTTCTGGATGCGCGCGAGCTGGCCGTCGGCAGAGTCCAGGATGTACCCGATCAGGAGGAGCACGGCCGCGAGCGGCCCCGCCCACCACGCGGTGACGCCGGCCAGCACGACGACGGCCGCGAGGCCGAACAACGCGCTGACCGCCGTGACCCCGTTGGGGCTGGCGCCCCAGGTGGCGGCGACCACGGCGGCCCTGCCGCCGAGCGGTCGATTGATCCAGCGCAGGTACGCGGGAACGCCCGCCCCCGCTTTCTGTGCGGAGGCGAGCGCTCGACGCGCTTCTGCGTAGGAGATTTTCGTCATTTACGAGGCATGTCCAATGCGAGATCGAAGCTCAGGTCGGGAGTTCCGCGATAGTTGGCGTGCACAGACGCCGCGATCACGTTCGTCCCTTCCACGAGCAGATTGGCGGGCACCGCGAAGGTGACCTTGTTGGCCGCAGCCGTGGTCGCCCGCGGTGCCGCCGTGGCATACGAATTCTGCGTCAGGGTCCCCGCCCCGAGGTTCGCCCGCCCGAGCTCCACCCCGTTGAGGTATACCACGACACCGTCGTCCGCCGTAACCGTGACCGTGCCGTTCGCGACGCTCGCGGCGTCCGTCACCGTGACGGAGTGCCGGAACTGCGCGCTGAGCGGCTTGGTTGCGAGGTTCGTCGGGTCGATGTTCGTCGCCGCCGTCGCGACCCCGCGGGCGAGGACGGCCGAGCCGCTCGCCCACGAGGAGGCGTCGAACGCCACCGCGTTCCAGTCCGCCGGCAGCGGATCGGCCGAGTAGCGCCACGACCAGGCCGAACCGCTCGGCACGCTGACCGGCAGCTCGTTGTCCGACGGCGGAGTCGCCGTCGTCACCTGGACCGTCGCGGGAGTCGACGCGAGACCGCCGATCCCGACCGCGACCACGCTGTAGTCGTACGCCGTGGCGGCGGTCAGGCCGCTCTCGGTGAACGTCGTCGTCGCGGCGTCCGTCGTGCCGACCTGCTGGCCGCCCCGGCTGATCACATAGGACTGCGGGGTGGTGCCGCTCGCGGGAGCGGTCCAGGTGAGCGTGGCGGAATCGAGAGTGGTGGTCCCCGAGAGACCCGTGACCGGGTTCGGAGCCGCCGGTGCCTGGCCGCGCTCCGCCGTGAAGGCGAGGTCGAAGCTCAGGTCCGGAGTGGTGCGGTAGTTCGCGTGCACCGAGGCGGCCAGCACGTTCGTCCCGTCCACGAGCACGCCCTGCGGCACCTCGAACACGACCCGGTTCGCGGCGGCGGTCGTGTGCGACACGACGCCGTTCGCGTAGGAGTTCTGCGTGAGGGTGCCCGCGGGCATCCGCACCCGTCCGAGCTCGACGCCGTTGAGGTACAGCACCACGCCGTCGTTCGCGATGACCGAGATGCTGCCGTTCACGACGCTCAGCGCGTTCGTGACCTGGAACTCGTTGCGGAACTGCGCGCTCAGCGGCTTCGTCGCGAGGTTCGTCGGGTCGATGTTGGTCGTCGCCGATGCCACCCCGCGGGCGAACAGGCCCTTGCCGGTGTTCCACGACGCGTCGTCGAACGCGAGCGTGTTCCAGTCGGACGGCAGCGCGTCGGACGAGTACCGCCACGACCAGGTCGAGCCGTTCTCGATGAACGTGAGCGCCGAGGCCGGTGCGGGCTGCGCGACGTAGGCCGCCGTGCTCGCGGAACGGTTGCCCGCGGCGTCGCGTGCCCGGACGAAGTAGTTCGTCGGGGTCTCCGTGATCGGCACGGTGTAGGTGGCCGACGTCGTCGACGCGATCACCCGGTTGTCGCGCAGCACCTCGTAGGTCACGCCTCCGGTGTCGGTCGAGGCCGCCCAGGTGAGCGTCGCCTCGGTGCCGCCGTTGCCGGGGGTCGCCGTGATCGCGCCCGGCGTCGTGGGAGCGGTGGTGTCGCGCGGGGCGAAGCGGATGTACCCGCCCGACCACTGGTTGACCTCGCCCGCCCTGACCGAGCGGCTGAAGTCGCCGCCGGCCCACAGCACGCCGGTGCTGTCGAAGAACGTGCCCCAGGCGCCGTAGCCGGCGCGAGCCTGCACGACGGGCGACCAGGCGGCCACGAACTTGCCGGTCTGCGCGTCCCACGCACCCATCAGGTTCATCTTGTCGGCCTGCGTCCAGCCGGTGCCCACGTCACTCCACGAGTACGCGTCCTGGTAGACCCAGTGGCCGCAGTGGCAGCCGCCGATCACGAGGTTCGCGTTGTGCTCGACCGTCTGGAAGTCGCCGCCGACCTTCGTGATCGACCCGCTGACGCGCTCGAACGTGTTCCGGTCGTAGGCGAAGAGCGAGTGCTCCGAGCCGCCGAGCCACACCTTCCCACCGGCCTCGGTCACGCCGAGCTGCCAGATGTTGCCGGAGTAGGAGCCGTCCGCGTTGAGCGTGGCCTTGCTGAACTTCGGCACCCACAGCGGGTCGACCAGCGGGGCGCCCGCGGCGGTCTGGATGGCGGCCGCGCTCGGGGTGGACGTGGTCTGCTTCATCTTGAAGTAGCCGGAGAAGTAGGTGCGGTCGCCCTGGTCGGAGGCGTCGACGGCGATCGAGCTGCCGTTGAGGAACGCGTTCCAGTTGGTGTCGGGACGACCCGTCGTCAGGTTGATGCGACCGCCGTTCCAGGTGCTTGCACTGATGGTGGAGCCGACCGCGGTGAGGTGCGTCATGGCACCGGCGACGTACAGGAAGTCGCCCTGCACGTCGAGGTCGCGCACGTAGGGCACGCTGCCGGTCGCCCGGTGCTCCGCGTTGACCTGCCAGCCCGAGAGCTGCCCGGTCGTGGGGTCGAGGATCGCGATGCCCGCCTGCGGGGTGCCGTTGACCGTGGAGAACTGTCCACCGATCGCGACGCGCCCGTCGGGCAGACCTGCGATGGCCTTGACCTGACCGTTGAGCTGCGGACGGAACGTGGAGACCCACTCGCCCGTGTTCACGTCGAAGGCCGCGAGGTACGGCTGCTCGACCTGACCGGTGCCGCCCTCGTTGCGCTGCACGTAGCGGAAGTTGCCGCCGACGAAGACCTTGCCGGCGACCTCGCCGAACTCGGCCACCTCGGTGTTGAGCTCGCCGCTGCTGCCGTTGGCGAAGCCGGAGACACCCCAGACGGTGGTCATGGCGTTGCTCTCCGGGATGGCCGCGACCGTGGAGGCGGGCGTGCCCGAGGCGGGCACGGCGCCGAAGTCGAGGTTCGCGAGCTTCAGCTGCGGCCGCAGGAAGACCTGCGTGAACGGCCGCGCGTAGCCCTGGCCCGACGGCGCCCACAGGTACGAGGTGGCCGCGGTGCTGCCGCCGATGCTCGAGCCGAACGCCCAGCCGTTGATGTAGTTGTGCGACGCCTGCTCACTGAACACGACGCGGCGCAGCTGGTTGTTGTTGCCGAAGTTGTTGGTCTGACCGCCGGTGCCGGTCGAGCCGTCGAAGTTGTAGTTCTTCACGCGGTGCTCGGCGCCGAAGGTCCACACCCAGCGATCGCGCTGCGTGAACGTGAACCGGCCCTCCTGCCACGTGGTGCCGGCCGTGTTGGTGGCGCGGCGCAGGCGGATGCCGTCGGCCAGCGCGTCGACGCGGCCGTTGTTCAGGAGTCCGTCGACCGTCGCCGCCGGCAGCTGTGCCGGCTGGAACGCGTCGGTGCCGGTCGGGGTGTTGCGGATCTGGGCTGCGGTGCGCAAACCGTTGTACCCCTCCTTCCAGCCTTCGCGGCCTCGGCCGATGAGCACCCAGCCGCCGCCGGACGTGGTCTGGTCGCAGTAGAACTGCTCCGGCGCGACGAGCGCCGGGGTGACCAGCCAGTACACGCCGTCGGTGGACTGCGGGTAGTTCTGCTTGATCTCCCAGCACGACGCGGCGGCGGTCTCCTGAGAGAGGCCGTCCGGCAGTGCCGGGGGTGCGGCGTTCGCCGCGAGCGGGGTGAGCAGTGAGCCCACCAGGACGGCCGCGGCGATCATGGCGCCAGCGGCTGCGCGGGTCGCCTTCACTCTCCGCGCGGGTGCTGCAGTGTTCATGGAGTCCTTCTTCGGGTGTGAGGCTCGCCTGGAGCGACTCGGGGGTGAGTCGCTCCAGGTGCGGGTGAGCCACGTTCGGGTGTTCGAGAGATCGGCGATCCCCCGGGGGGGTGTGGGGGAGGTCAGGCTGCGGGGCAGTCCTGAACGTCGGGGATCTCGTGCGACGAGATCTTCCAGGTGTCGTCCTCGAAGACGGCTCCGTAGATGTGGGCCACGGGGTGGCCGGGGTTGTACAGCGAGTCCTTGAGCGAGTTGCCCGCCGCGTCCTTCACGTCGATGTCGGACACGTCGACGCACACCTTGAGGGTGATGGTCGCGGGGGAGGACGCCAGGTCCACCGCCGTCGGGGTGACGCTCGTGACGACCGCCTTGCCCGTCTGCGTGTAGCCCAGGTCCATCTGCTCCCGTGCGTGGGACTGCACCTCGCCGAGCACCCAGCCGGTCGCGACCGCGTCGACGCCGACCGCCGAGCCGTCGCCGCGCTGGCTGACCTCGTCGAGGGCGGCGACCACGGCGTCGGCGGCCGCGGTCGCCCGCTTGACCTCGGCGTCCTGGTCATCGCTCATCGGGCCGTCGACCACCTTCGGGACGGACTTCAGCGGATCTTCGGATGCCGCCTTGTCCTCGTCGCCGTCGTCGACGGGCTTGTGGGTGGACGAGGCCGACGGCGCTCCGCCGTTGTTCGTCACGAGGGCGACGCCAACCCCTGCGGCGCCCAGCGCGAGCAGTGCCACGGCACCGATCGCGATCCATCGTCTGCGGTGCGTCGCGGGCGCCTTCTCGCCCTCGATCACCTGACCTTCGTCATTCATCAGTAAGCCCCCTTCGGCTGGATCATCACCTTCGCGGTCCGCCACATGATTTGCAGATCATTCATGACCGACCAGTTCTCGACGTACCGCAGGTCGAGGCGCACGCTCTCGTCCCACGACAGGTCGCTGCGCCCGGACACCTGCCACAGGCCCGTGATGCCGGGCTTGATGTACAGGCGGCGGAACACGGTGCCGTCGTACGCCGTGACCTCGCTGGGAAGCGGCGGACGAGGCCCGACGACACTCATGTCGCCGGTGAGGACGTTCCAGAACTGCGGCAGCTCGTCGAGCGACAGCTTGCGCAGCACCTTTCCCACGCGGGTGACGCGGGGGTCGTCCTTCATCTTGAACAGAAGACCGGCGCCGTCGTTCTGCGCCTTGAGGGCGGCGAGCTGCTGCTCGGCGTCGGTCTTCATCGAGCGGAACTTCACCATCTTGAAGCGGCGGCCGTCGCGGCCGACGCGCTCCTGGAAGAAGAACGCGGGTCCGGGCGAGTCGAGCTTGATGAGCGCCATCAGCACCGGGGTGAGGAGGGCGATCGGGATCAGCGCGACCGTCGCGACGAAGATGTCGAGCGCCCGCTTGAGCACGTGCACCCCGCCCTCGTACGTCGGGATCTTCACCTGGATCAGCGGCAGGCCGTCGACCTGACGCAGCGAGATGCGAGGACCGGCGACGTCGGTCAGTCGGCTCGAGAGCACGAGCTCGGCGGCGGTGCCCTCGAGCTGCCAGCTGAGCTGCTTGACGAAGTCGGGGTCCCCATCGGGACGGCTCGCCACGATGATCGTGTCCGCCCCGAGCTGGGCCGCCGCGGCGGCGACGCTGTCGAGATCGCCGACGACCGGGTAGATGCTCTCCCCGATCGCGAACGCGCCGGCCTTGCGATCCACCAGCGTCGTCCCCACGACGTGGTAGCCGTTCTCTGCGCCCTTCTGCAGAGACGTGATCACATACTCGACGTCTTCGGTCGCGCCGACCACCAGGGTGCGCGACGCGTACTGGCCCCGGATCCGGCGGCGCTGCAGCCACCGTCTCCAGGCCCAGCGCGCGCCGAGCAACCCGAACGTCCCGACAGGCAGCGCGACGAGGAACAGCGGCTGCAGTCCCTCCCACGCCAGTAGGACGCCCGCGATAGCGGTGATGCCGAATGCCAGGCCGCTGGCGTGTGCCACGCGGCGGTATTCCGTGGCCCCGGAACCGAAGATGGCGGCGTCGCGGGTGTTGAGCGCCGACAGCATCAGATACCAGGCGAGGCCGAGCAGAGCAGCGTTGCGCCCCGCCTCGATCGCCACGACGCCGGAGGTCAGCTGGACCGCGACCGTCAGAGCGACGGCGATCAGGATGACAGCCGCATCCGTGATCCGCAGCCGCATCCGATAGTGACGTTCCCACTGCCGACGCCGTTCCAGCGTCGCCGAAGCGCGCGGCGTGGTCGCCGGGCGCGTGGACGACGTGGTGGCCCGCGGAGCGGTGGCCGGAACGAATCCCGTGCGAGAGATGCTCAGAGCATCCTCGACGGACGTCATGCCGAGGCCCCTTGAGCCGTGAATGTACGCAGAATTCCCCAGTGCGACATTGATTTCCCCAGTTTGATATCCCCAGACCGTGAACCCCACGTTCACGGCAGTCGTCTGCGTCCCGACCCCTCGGGTCCTGCTGGAACTCCGTGATCCCACATCTCGGAGTCGAAGGCGCCGTCCCAACCGGCGGCTTCGTGCAGCAGGCGCTGCAGACCTGGAACACTGTAGCGGAACCGGCTATGAAACGGAAGACAAATCCGGGGAATGGATGAAACCCCGTCGGCGGTGGTGCACGGCCGGGTGCGAGCCGGGCGCTATCCTGACGCGGTGATGGCGCCCCCACCCTCTCCTCGTTCTCGCCTGCGCACCATGCTGCCCCGTGACCCGGCGCAGCCGCATCGCACCGCGAGCACCCTCGAGCTGTTCTTCGACCTGGTGTTCGTCGTGGCCGTGAGCATCGCCTCGTCGCAGCTGCACCACGCCCTCTCGCACGGGGACTTCGTCCACGGCATCACGTCGTACGCGATGGTGTTCTTCGCGATCTGGTGGGCGTGGATGAACTTCACGTGGTTCGCCACCTCGTTCGACACGGACGACTGGCTCTACCGCGTGACGACGTTCGTGCAGATGGGCGGGGTGCTCATCCTCGCGGCCGGTGTGCCGCGGGCCTTCGACGAGGGCGACTTCACCGTGCCGGTCATCGGGTACGTCGTGATGCGCGTGGCCATGGTCGCGCAGTGGCTCAGGGCCTCACGGTCGGCCGGTGCGCTGCGCTCCGCCACCCGCCGGTACGCGGCGGGCATCGCCGGGGTGCAGGTGCTCTGGGTGCTGTTCCTCCTGATCCCGACGGGGCCCGCCCAGCTCGTGGCGTTCGTGGTGTTCGCCCTCATCGAGATCTCCGTTCCGGTGTTCGCCGAATACCGCCGGCAGACCCCGTGGCACCGGCACCACATCACAGAGCGCTACGGGCTGTTCACTCTCATCGTGCTGGGGGAGAGCCTGCTCGCCTCGGCGAACGCGATCATCGACGCGCTCGACGAGGTCGAGGCGCTCGGGCCGCTGATCGCGATCTCGGTGCTCACGCTGGTGGTCACCGCCTCGCTCTGGTGGATCTACTTCTGGCCGCCGCATCACCGCGCGATCACCTCGTTCCGCCGGTCGCTGCGGTACGGCTACACGCACTACTTCGTGTTCGCGGCGGCCGCCGCCTTCTCGGCAGGCATCGAGGTGGAGCTGGACGTGCTCACCGGTGAGAGCCACCTGTCGAGCATGGCCGCTTCGTTCACCGTGACCGTCCCCATCGCGGTGTTCCTCCTCGGCGTCTGGTGGATCGCGATCAAGGAGAACGCCGACCGTGTGGTCAACACGGTGGTGCCGACCGGAGCGGCACTCGTGCTGTTGGATCCGGTGCTGCCGGTCCCGGTGACGCTCACCGCACTGATCCTGGCAGCCGTCGTGGTCGTGCTCGTGGTCCGACCGCCGGTCACGCGCGAGGCCGAGGCGCCGGTGGGGACGTAGGCGCCGCGCCGCTCAGACGCAGGCGGCGAACAGGGCGAGGCACTCCTGACGCAGTCGCGAGACCGCCTCCGTGTCGCCGCGCAGATGGCGGATGAGGGCGTTCTGGAGCATGCCGTCGGTCAGGGCGTACGCCAGGGTGGCGTCGAAGCGACACGGTTTCCCGGCGAGTTCCGCGTAGCGCGCGAGCACCTCGCCGATCGCTTCCTGCAGCATCTGCTCGATCTGCTCGATCGTGTCGCCGAAGCCGGACTCGAACAGTGCCTGATTGCGCAGGTCGTACCAGAGGCGGTGCAGCGACGCGTCGTCCTTCAGGCTCCTGGCCATCTCGTCGGCCACGCGCCCGGCGAGCTCGTCGGGGGTGGTCGCCGTCTCGATGATGGCGGCGTAGCGCTCGGCCGGCTGGCCGCGCGAGATGCGGACGGCCTCCGCGATGAGGTCGTTCTTGTCGGTGAAGTAGTAGTGCAGCGAGCCGTGGGAGAGCTCGGAGTGCTGGGCGATCTCGCGCAGCCCCGTGCGGGCGAACCCGCGTTCGGCGATCGCCTCCAGCGCGGCCTCCGCCAGGCTCCGTCGACGGAGGGCGAACTTGTCGGTCCCGGCGCGCTCGGCCCTCTTGATCGCTGTGTTCATCGTCTCGTCTCGACTCCGTCCCTGCGTTCGGTATCGGTCATGCTAGTGGGCACCGTCACGGATTTGAACAGTCGTCAAGTGAAAACTGGACACTCATCCAAGAAAAACTTGACACTTGACCAATCCCGTGATGCACTGGATGGATCGCGATCGTGAGCGTCCCCAGCGCCCGATCGTCGACCACGCCGCGCGCGCGATTCCCCGTCGCCCCGGCAACCGCTGCCTGACGAACTCTCGCTCGGCAGCGTGCGCGGCGGAGCGATGTCCCCACCTCCTCCGTCGCGCCCCCGAAACCGTCGTCACGGCATCTCTGCTAGACTGACGATGCAACGTGTGCGTTTCGCCCCTCTCGGCCGCCGCGTCGCCACTGATCAGGGCCCATCCACGGTTCGCGCACATCGACGCGCGCGACGCCGCCTTCGATCTCCTCACTTGCGGACCGCCCTGCGTGCCCGCCACATAGCAATGAGCATCACCATGAGCACCACCACCGTCCCTCCGTCCGACCCCCTCACCTGGAAGCAGGCCGACATCGACGTGCACGTCGCCACCCGCGGCGGCGAGTTCGCCGGCTTCGTCGAGTTCGACGGCGCCGCACACGTGCTGCGCGACGAGCGCGGTACCGACCTCGGTACCTACGCCTCGCTCGACGACGCCTGCGACGCACTCGACGCTGCGACCCGGCCCGCACCGCGCTCCGGGCTCCGGTCCGTGCCGCGCTCCGGACGCCGCCGCGTACGCCGGGCCAGGGCCTGACCACACCGACGACACGACGAAGGCGCGAGCAGAGAGCTGCTCGCGCCTTCGTCGTGTCCGGCTCTACCGCTTGCTGTCGTCGGTCTCCACCACGTCGATCGTGATCTTCTCGAGCGGGCTGTCGTCGTCGAGCTCGTCGTCCAGCACCTCGTCGCCCAGGAACGTCTCCACGACCGTCTCGGTGGCCTCCGAACCCGACTCGTCCTCGTCGTCGATCGTGGCCTCGGCGACCGCGATCGACGAGGGCAGCGCATCGTCGCTGAAGATGCCGTCAGGGCGGATGAGCTCGCGCACCTCGGCCATGAAGCTCGACAGCTGCTGCTGCTGCCAGCGCAGCTGCCGCGTGCGGTCCTCGGCGTCGTGCAGCACCGCGGTCGTGTGACCGGTGACCGCATCGACGATCTTCTGCGACTTCACCCTGGCGCGGTCGAGGATCTCCCTGGCGCGCACCTGCGCGTCCGCCTCGATCGCCTGCGCCTGCGACCGCATGAGCCGCTCGTAGTCGTCTGCCTTCGCGGAGATCCGCTGCGCGTGCTCCAGGGAAGCGGTGACCTGCTCGTTGGCATCGGTCGTGATGCGCTCCGCGTGCGCGACGGCCTGGTTGTGCAGCACCAGGAACTCCTGCTGCGCGTCGTCCTGGCGACGGGTCAGCGTCTCCTCGAACTCGAGCACGCGGGCGTTCATCTCGCGCACCTCGCGCTCCGCATCCGCCCGCAGCTGCGTGGTCTCCCTCGTGACGAGCGAACGCAGCGCCGCCGCGCCCTTCTCGGCCTCCGTGCGGATCGCGGTGGCCTCCTGCGACGCCTGGTTCACCTTCTCGGCGGCGTGCGACGCCTCCCGCTCGATGCGTGCCTCGTGGGCCGTGTACTCGGTCTCCATCTTCAGGCGCACCTGGTCGGCGTCCCGCTGGGCCTGCGAAGTGATGCGATCGGCGTCGGCCTCGGCCTCGGCGCGCTGCGCGGCGACCTCTTCGCGCGCCGCCGCCATGAGCCGGTCGGCCTGCACGGCGGCGTTCTGGATCAGCACGTTCGCCTGCTCCTCCGCGACGCGCAGGATCGCCTCGAACTGCTGACGAGACGGCGCCTCCTCGCCATCGGGCTGCGGGGTGTCGACGAGCTCCGAGGTCAGCGTGGCGACCTGCTGCTCGGCGTCGGCGGCCTTGGCGTTCGCGGCGGCGAGCTCGCTCTCCAGCGCCTCGCGCGCCTCACGCTCCTCCGCGCGGATGGCCTCGACCGACTCGGTCTCCCTGGTCTGCGTCTCGGCGAGCTGGTCGGACAACTGCTGCACCTGCGCCCGCAGGGAGGCGAGCGCCGCGTCGACCTCGCCCTTGTCGTAGCCGCGGAAGCCGATCGTGAACGCGGCGTTCGACGCCGACGACGACTGCTGGTCGCGCGGTGCCGTCTCGATCAGCTGGTCGAAGAAGTCCGGCGACCGCTCGTCGCGGGAGCCGTCCGGGGAGTCGCTCATGGTTGGGCCTTTCTGGCGTGTCCGGACGCGGAGCGGGGGCTCCGACCGCCGAACGGGATCGCACGCACGGACGAGGAGGCCGCCCGGCGCACGTCGCGACCGTGTCCTCAGCGGACGCTGTGCCGGGCGCGACGCGGTCCTAGCCTAGTTGCGCCGGCTGTGGATCGTGAGCCCCTCTTCACACCGGGGAGGGCGGTGCCGACGGACGGTTCATCCGGAGCGCGACCAGCGGGCATTGCGATCGTCGAGCAGCGCGCCACGGACGTACGAGACCGGCGGCCCGTCGGACACCGTGATGCCCCGCGCCCCCGCCGCCGCCGCGACGCGGGAGCGCAGCTCGGTCCACAGCGCCGTGGTCTGCGGGAACCCCATGTACTCGCGGAAGGTCTCGACGCGCAGCACCGCGCCCATCGGGTCGGCGGTCACGCGCACGACGGTGTCGTCGGGGTCGACGAAGCGGATGCCGATGGCGCCGTCTTCCACCGGGAGGAAGTCCTTGCCGGCGGCCGCTGCCATCGTCAGGAGCTCACGTGCCTCCGGGGCGGGCGCGTGGATCCGCAGCGTGCGACCGAACTCGGCGAGGGCCTTGTCGAGCTGGTCTCGCGCGAAGCGGTCGCCCGCGCGGCGTCCTGCGGCCGCGGTGCTGCGGTTCAGCCACGGGCGCAGGAAGGCGGCCCCGATGATGATCGCCAGGATGAGCAGTCCGAAGAGAAGGAGAGTGGGAACCACGACTGATCCGTGTGGGCGGAACGGCGGTCCGTTCAGCGGGGTGCGGTGAGCGCGTCCAGCACGAGCTCACCGGAGGAGTTGAGCGCCTGCATGATCTCCTGCACGCGGTGCGGGTCGATGCGGGGCGGCTCCGCCGCGTCGAAGCCGAACTGGAGCGGGATGGCCGGGTGGATCCAGATCGTCGCGCGCTTGTCCACCCCGGCTGCGACGGGCAGCCAGGTCATCATGAAGCTCTCCTGTCGACGGAGCTTCGTGGAGATCACGATTTTCAGGTGCGCCAGGGTCTCATCCTCGATGAGAATCGGGTCGGAATGACCGTCGTAGCGGAGTCTGCCCATAGTGCTGACCGTACACCGCTCCGAGGCCCTCTGCCTCTCATCCCTGATCGGCGCAACCCCCTTCGGTGCGAGGAACCGGAGGCCTATTGTCGCCGGACAGGCGGGCCTCGGAAACGCGCAGACGGGACAGGTGACGGCAGTGACACATGAGGCGAAGAGGACGGCGCGCGTGCGGATCGTCGTGAACGATGTCGGCTTCGTGCTCGCACCCGGTGAGTCGGCGGACGGGATGAAGCAGGAGATCGATGCCGCGGTCCGGGCGGGAGGCGGGTTCGTCGCGTTCACCGTGGCGGACGGGTCGCGGGTGAACGTGCTCGTCTCCCCGATGAGTCACGTCGTGATCTCGGTCGAACCGCACGACGCCGAACCCGATGAGCCTCCGGTCGCGATCTTCCCCCGAGGCGACTTCTTCGACCACGAGCTGCTCTGACGCGGACAGCGCCGGAACCCGCCCCGACCGATCCGTCGCCCGCGGGGTGGCGTTGACGGGTATCGCGCTCCGCGCTTGGTACGGTGACCGCGGTGGACATGATGTCCCTGGGGCCGCTGAGCAAGAGAGAACGTCACGATGAAGCGCACGTCCCGCTTGCGCCTTGGCCGCATCGGGATCGTCGCCGTGCTCGCGGTGATGCTCGGCACCCTGGCTCCCGCGTTCACCACGGGCGACCCGGCCGCGGCCGCCGCGCCCGACGGCTACATGGTCTACCCGGCGTCTGGCAACATCCAGTCCAAGGTCGGTGACGGCTGTCTGGGCAACTACCGCGCCCACGACGGCATCGACATCTCACGCAACGGCGGCACCCCGATCCTGGCGGCCTACGACGGCGTCGTCCGCACGCGCACGTCGAACGGCGGATACGGCAACTACACCGACATCGAGCACGCGGGCGGCTACGTCACCCGCTACGCCCACATGGCCAGCACCGCGTGGTACCCGCCGGGGACCCGCGTGCTGCGGGGCCAGCAGATCGGCGTGGTCGGCAACACCGGCAACTCCGCCGCCTACCACCTGCACTTCGAGGTCTGGCTGAACGGCCGCGTCTACTCGCAGATCAACAACGGTTTCACGTGCCTGTCGAACGTCACGCGCGGTGCCACCATCCCGCTGTTCTTCCCCGGTCTCGGCACCGGCTCGGGCACCGTCGCCTCCGCGGACTACACGGGCGACGGCAACGCGGACGTGCTCGTGGTCGCCGGCAACGGCGACCTGCGTCTGCGCACCGGCAACGGCCAGGGGTCGTTCGCCGCGGCGACCACGGCCCTCGGACTCTGGGGCGGCAGCCGTCGCCACGTCACCCACGCCGACTTCAACGGCGATACGAAGGCCGACCTGATCGCGGCGAGATCCGACGGCACGCTCGAGTTCTACGCCGGGAACGGTGCGGGAGGATTCGCGGCCGGGACCGCGATCGGGAACGGCTGGTACGGCCTGCTGCACATCGTCTCCGGCGCCGACTTCACCGGCGACGGCAGACAGGACGTGATCGGCGTCGCCCCCAACGGGGCGATGTCGCTGTACGAAGGCAACGGCTCCGGCGGCTTCACCGGGCGCGTGACCACACTCGGCGTCGGGTGGGAGGGCTTCCACTTCATCGTGGGCGGCGACTTCGACAACGACGGCAAGGGCGACCTGATCGCCGCCTCGGACACCGGGACGCTCTACTTCTACCGTGGCGCGAACTACGGCTTCCAGACGGCGCGGGTCGTCGGCGAGGGGTGGATCGAGTTCACGGCGCTCACGGGCGGGGTCGACTACAACGGCGACCGCCGGGCGGACCTCCTCGGACGCACCCCTGCGGGCGAGGTCTACCTGTACAGCGGTCTCGGCGACGGGACCTTCGGGACCAAGACGCTCGTGGGCTCCGACTGGGGCGGACACCTCACGATCGAGTAGGGTCTGGTGCCGCGTATCGTGGGCGCATGGCGGCTTCCACGTTCGACGAGATCGTCGCGGACCTGTACGCGGCGTCGCCGGGCGACTTCGTGGCGGCGCGCACCGCTCGCGCGAAGGACACCGCGGATGCCGCCACCGCCGCGGCCGTGCGAGAGCTGCGCAAGCCCTCGGTCGCGGCGTGGGTCGTGAACGTGTTCGCTCGGGAGAGGGCGGAGCAGCTGGGGGAAGCGCTGAGCCTGGCCGCCGAGCTGCGGGAGGCGCAGGCGGACCTCGACGCCGCGGCGCTGGCGAAGCTCGGACGTGAGCGGCGCGCCCTCACGCGACGGCTGGCGCAGGCGGCGGGACAGCTCGCGCAGTCGCGCGGGGAACGCGTGACGACGGCGACGCTGGACGCGGTCGAGCAGACGATCTCCGCCGCCTTCTTCGACCCCGACGCGGCGGCGGCGGTGGCGTCGGGGCGACTCCTGCGCGCCCTGGAGCCGAACGCGTCGGGCGACGACGTCCGCGAGGCCGTGGCGGGGGAGGTGCCGACACTCGCGCCCGCCGCGCCGCGCCGCGCGGATGAGCTCTCCGCGCGGCGGGCTCGACGCGAGGCCGAACGGCGCGTGACCGCGGCGGAGAAGGAGCTCGCGGCGGCGGAGCGTGCAGTGGCGAAACAGGACGATGTGCTGCGGACGCTTCGCGCGCGCGCCGAGGAGCTCGACGACGATATCGCCGACCTCGAGGCGCAGCTCGCACAGCTGCGCACGGAGGCCGAGCGCATCGCGGGAGAGCTGCCGGGGGCGACCGAGCGTCAGGAGGAGGCCGTGGCGTCGCGCGACGAGGCGGCGCGGGATCGCGAGGCGGCGCAGCGGGCACTCGATGCGCTCTGACCCTGGTCTGCGCGGCACGTGTGCGACGATGGCTGGCATACGGAGAGGCGAGGGGGCACCGTGAAGCGGAGCACGAGGGTCGGCGCTGTGGGCGTGGCCGCGGTGGTCATGGCCACCGTGTTGTCCGGATGTATGGGCGGGGCGGACTTCGCCGTGCTCGAGAAGGAGCCTCAGGCGGCTGACGCCCTGCCGGATGCCGCGGTCGACGACAACGACGGCGTCGTCGCGCCGGACACCGCCCGGTTCGTGGGGAAGGACGGCGACGTGTCGCTGTGGCTCGCGCGACCCGCGTCCGGCAGCGGGATCTGCGTGGTCGCGTATCAGAGCGATGACGCGTACGCCACGGGCTGTGCCGACAACGGGACCTGGGTGCGCCTCAGCGGGGAGCTGGGCACGTACGAGGTCGCGCCGGACGGCTCGCCCGCCCCCGAGGGGACCGAGCGGCTGTTCGACAACGTGTTCGTGCCGGCGGGGTGAGGGCGAGCGTCTGCGTCCGGGGCAGCGCCAGGGTCAGGCCGTGATCGGGCAGAGAGGTGTCGGGGGCGACGCCTCGGTGAGCCCCATCAGTATCCGCAGTGCGGAGCGGACGCGCAGCTAGACGAGCAGAGCCCACACCGCGACCGCGATCGCGACGACCGACGCCACCGAGCGCACGCCGTTCAGCGCGTTCCATCGGCGTTCGAATGCGGCGCGTGTGGTCGTGGCAGAAGTCGTCGAGCCGTCCAACGCGTTGTTCAGCGGGACGTTGCCGGCCACGGTGACGACGACAGCGCCGAGGAAGAACACGACCCCGCCGGCGGCGAGCAGCCACCCGCGCGCAGAGTCCAGCGCGAGCAGGCCCGCCCACACCAGGAACACCGGGGGCAGGAAGATCGGCAGGAGGAACAGCGGATTCACCACCGCGCGGTTGATGGCGCGCATCGAGGTGACGAAGGTCGGGTCGTCCGTGCGCCCGAGGCCCGGCATGACCCCGGTCGAGAAGGACCAGAACGTGCCGCCTCCGAGCGCGAGAAGGACGAGGCCGACGGCGGCGAGTGCGTCTGTGAGCTCCACGTCGGGCACTCTACGACATCGTCGCGTCGCCGCGGATGCGCGGCCCTCCTAGGCTGACCGACATGAGCGAAGACCTCGGCCGCACCGTCATCGCGGATCTGTGCCGCCTTCCCAACCCCGAGGCGATCGACCGCACGGCGTTCGTCGAGCTCGGCGGCGTCGAGCAGTTCGTCTCGATCCGCGGCCGCAGCAGGGCGAACCCGGTGCTCGTCGTGTGCCACGGCGGTCCGGCGCTCCCGTCGTTGCCGTCGTCGTGGATCTGGCAGCGCGGGGTCGAGGAGTACTTCACCGTCGTCAACTACGACCAGCGCGCCAGTGGCAAGTCCGCGGCGAGCGTGTCCGACGGGCTGGATCTCCGTGTCGAGAGGTATGTCGACGATCTCGTGGAGCTGATCGCGTGGGTGCAGGCCGAGCTCGGCGTCCGGAAGGTCGGGGTGCTCGGCCACAGCTGGGGGACGATCATCGGCCTCACTGTGGCCAGGCAGCGACCCGACCTGCTGTGGGCGTACATCGGCGTCGGCCAGGTCATCTGCGGTCCCGAGAACGAGGTCGAGAGCTTCGGTCACGCGATGCGGAGTGCCGTCGCGGATGGGAATGAGCGGGCGGTCGCGGAGCTGCAGTCGCTCGGGGAGTATCCCGGCGCGGAGCCGTTGACCGTCGAACGCATCGTGACCTGCCGGAGGTGGGCCCAGCACTACGGGGGTCTGTCCGCGTATCGGTCCGACTTCGCGTACTTCACGGAGTCGCAGGAGCTGTCTCCGTATTACACCGATGCCGACCTGGGGTTGATCGGCGCCGGGCAGCAGGTGACCATGACCGCGGTGCTCCCGGCCCTGCTCGGCTTCGACGCCCGCGATCAGACGGCGTTCGAGGTGCCGATGCTGCAGTTCCTCGGACGCCACGACTGGACGACGCCCACGGGCCCCGTCGTGCGCTGGCTCGAGCACGTGACGGCACCGTCGACGCACGTCGTCTGGTTCGAGAACTCGGCGCATCTGTGCATGCTCGAGGAGCCGGGCACGTTCCTCGTGAGTCTCGTCACCCGCGCGCTGCCCCATGCGGTCGACGCGATGCCGGTGGGCGGGCAAAGCAAAACCCCCGCCATGTAGAAGCTAGGCGAGGGTTTCTGGGCTGATTGTAATGATCAGCCTTGTGGCTCCGACCGGCATCGATCCGGTGACCTTTCGATTTTCAGTCGAACGCTCTACCAACTGAGCTACAGAGCCGCGCGGCGATGGTGCTGCCGCGTCCTAGACGAAGAGCCCTCTCCGAAGAAAGAGCTCGTCGCACGGAGCGACCCTGACGGGACTTGAACCCGCGACCTCCGCCGTGACAGGGCGGCACGCTAACCAACTGCGCTACAGGGCCATACTGGTGTTTTCAATTGTATCGGATGGAGTGACCCCAACGGGATTCGAACCCGTGCTACCGCCGTGAAAGGGCGGCGTCCTAGGCCGCTAAACGATGGGGCCGAGTCAGTCCCGGGAGGACTTCCTTGCCGACGCTCAAGCATAAGGGATGACGCGAGCAAATCGCGAATCGAGGGCGATGCGTCTTCCCCCGGGCGTGTTTCGGGAGGACCATGGAGGTCACGATGGTGCTGCGGGGGCCGTGCCATTTCGCTGGTGCGGATGTGAATGTTGTTGTTAGTGTGACATCTGTGAAACCGGCGGAAGGGGCCGCGTGAACGACAAGAATCCGGTGGATGCTGCCTCCGCCGCCTCCGCGGAGTGTGGCTGCGCGCCCAGCCCGGCCGAGAGCCATGCGTTCTGGAAGGCGGGCATCAGCCGTCGCGGGGCCATCGGCCTCGGCGCCCTCAGCGTGGTCGCCCTCAGCGCCTTCGGCATCTCGTCGGGCGTCTCCGCCGCCTATGCCGCGTCGTACCCGAGCTGGGACGACGTGCAGCGCGCCAAGCAGAACGAAGCCGCCAAGGCGGCCGAGGTCTCGCGGATCGAAGGCCTCATCCAGTCGCTGACCCAGAAGGTCGCCGAGACCCAGGCCGCCGCCGAGGCTGCGTCCAACGAGTTCTACAACGCCCAGCAGGCCTACTTCGCCGCGATCGCCGAAGCCGACGCGCTGCAGGAGAAGGCCGACGCCCAGGCCGCCGCGGCCGACGAGTCCGCCCGCAAGGCCGGGCAGGTCGCTGCGCAGCTGTATCGCAACGGCGGCGACAACACCTCGCTCGAGCTGTTCTTCGCCGGATCGGCCAGCAACGCCGATGAGCTCCTTGCGCGACTGGGCTCGATGGACAAGCTGCTCGAGTACAACCGCTCGGTGTACGACGACGCCGTCGCCGCCCGCAACGCCGCGCAGTCGCTCAGCGACCAGGCCGTCGTCGCGCGGGACGAGCGCGACCGGTTGCAGAAGATCGCCGAGGGGAAGATGGTCGCCGCGCAGCAGGCGGCCGATGCGGCGCAGGCCGCCCTCGACGAGCAGTCCGCGAACCTGGCGACCATGCAGGCGCAGCTCGCCGCGCTCAAGGACACCACCGCCACCACCGTCGCGCAGTACCAGGCCGGCGTCGAGGCCGCCCGCAAGGAGGCCGAGCGCCGTGCCGCCGAGGAGGCCGCCGCGAACGCGGGGGGCAACAGCGGTGGAGGAGGAACTCCGGGCTCCGGGGGATGGGTCCGTCCGCACGGCGGCTACCGCAGCTCCGGCTACGGTCCCCGTTCGCAGCAGTGCAACTCCCGCGGCTGCTCGTCCAGCTGGCACTACGGGGTCGACCTCGCGAACGGCTGCGGGGCGGCGATCTACGCGGCGCACTCGGGCACCGTCGACGCGGCCTTCTACAACGGCGGGTACGGCAACTACGTGCGCATCCAGCACGGCGGCGGTGTCGCCACGGGCTACGCGCACATCAAGCCGGGTGGTTTCGCGGTCCGCAACGGCCAGTGGGTCGAGGCCGGACAGGTCATCGCCTACGCCGGCAACACAGGCGGCTCGTTCGGCTGCCACCTGCACTTCGAGGTGTACATCAACGGCCGCTACACGAACCCCATCAACTTCATGGCCGACCGGGGCATCTCCGTCTGAGGTCGGTCGCGCAGCAGAAGACCCCCGGAGCGCCGTGCTCCGGGGGTCTTCTGCATCAGCTCAGTGGCCCTGCTCGCCGAACCGGGCGATCGCCTCGTCGAGGATGCGCTGCGCCTCGGCGGCGTTCCCCCACTCGTCGACCTTGACCCACTTGTTGGGCTCCAGGTCCTTGTAGTGCTCGAAGAAGTGGGCGATCTCCTTCTTCGTGTACTCGGCGATGTCGTCGATGTCCTGGATGTGGGCCCAGCGCGGGTCCTTCGACAGGACCGCGACCAGCTTGTCGTCGCCGCCGGCCTCGTCGCTCATCTTGAGCACCGCGACGGGGCGGACCTCGACGACGACACCGGGGTAGATCGCGTGGTCGAGCAGCACCAGCACGTCGAGCGGATCGCCGTCTTCGCCGAGCGTGTTGTCGAAGTAGCCGTAGTCGGCCGGGTAGCCGAAGGTCGTGTACAGCACGCGGTCGAGGTGCACGCGCCCCGTCTCGTGGTCGACCTCGTACTTCACGCGGCTGCCGCGCGGGATCTCGATGACGGCGTCGTGTGCGCCCATGCGTGTGCTCCTCAGAAAGTTCGGTTGGATGCCGCCGACCAGCCTACTCGCGGGCCGGCGGCTCGACGTCCGTGCGGTGACCGCGTGCGCGCCGGTTCAGCAGGCGCGCGAGCGGCCCGTTCAGCAGCAGGAGCAGGAGCGCGGCGTAGCCGTTCGGCGCGGCGAGCGCGGCGATGACCAGGGCGATCGCGAACAGGATGATCGCGGCGAGGTCGCCGACGACGCCCGCGCGGAGCACCGACGCGGACGCCGTGGTGAGCTGCGGGTGGCGCAGCAGGTAGAGCCAGCCGCCGAGGGTCGTGACCTGCGTGCCGATCAGTGTCCCGATGTACACGACCGCCTGCAGCGGATCGGAGTCGAGCTGGCCGAGCATCGCCGTCGGCACCGGCAGCCACACGATCGTGGCCATCCAGCCCACGTTGATCCACAGCAGCGCCGGGGTGATCCGCTCGACGTCGCGGTACTGGCTGTGATGCCCCATCCAGAACACCGCGATGAGGAGGAAGCTCAGCGCGAAGCTCAGCAGCTGGCCGGAGTGCTCCGTGAAGAACTCGGCCGTGCTCCGATTCCCCGCCGCCGTGTCGGAGACGGCTTCCAGCAGCGGGAGGATGAGCAGCGTCATGGCGATCGCGACGACCGCGTCGACGAAGGCCGTGAACCGCTCGGTCCGATACAGGTACGGCCTCGCGTTCTCGGTCACCGCGCCAGAATATCGGCGAGGGTGGGCGGGAGCCAGGGGGTCGCGAGGCGCTGGCGGTGCCCTAGCGTGGAGTGATGCCGTCGCTCGATCCCGCCGTCGCCGAGATCCGCCTCGCCGTGCGCACCGCGCTCGCCGACCTCCCCGAAGGGAGCACCGTGATCGTCGCGCTGTCGGGCGGTGCCGACTCCCTCGCGCTCGCCGCCGCCACCGCGTTCGAGGCCGCCAAGCGAGGTCTCCGCGTCGCCGCCGTCACGGTCGACCACGGGCTGCAGGACGACTCCGCCGCGGTGGCCGATCGGGCCGCGCGAACCGCTGCGGACCTGGGCCTCGACCCCCTCGTCGTTCGGGTCGAGGTGTCGGGCGATGGCGGACCGGAGGCGGCCGCCCGCGACGCGAGGTACCGTGTGCTGCGCGACGCGGCGAACGACCTCCGGGCCGCGGCGGTGCTGCTCGGCCACACGCTCGACGATCAGGCGGAGACCGTGCTGCTCGGGCTCGCCCGGGGTTCCGGCGCCGCGAGCCTGCAGGGCATGGCCGTCGAGCGTGCCGACGACGACGGTGTGCGGTGGCTTCGGCCGCTGCTCGGCGTGCGCCGTGCGACCACCCGGGCGTTCTGCGCGGCGGCCGGGCTCGACGCCTGGGACGACCCGCATAACAGCGACGACCGGTACAGCCGTGTCCGCGTGCGCGACCGCGTGCTGCCGGTGCTGGAGGCCGAGCTCGGCCCCGGGATCGCGGAGGCCCTGGCCCGCACGGCCGAGCAGCTGCGCGAGGACGCGGAGGCGTTCGACGAGATGATCCACGAGACCATCGAGGACATCGTCGAGCACGCCGAGGCCGGCATCTCCGTGAGCGTCGCCGCCCTCGCCGCCAACCCCGCCGCGCTGCGCAACCGCATCATCCGCCTCGTGGTGGACAGCGAGTTCGGCGTGAGCCTGACCCGCACCCAGACGGTCGAGGTCGCCCGCCTGGTCACCGACTGGAGCGGACAGGGCCCCATCGACCTGCCCGGCTGCTCGGCGCGGCGCCAGGGTGGGCGCCTCGTGTTCACCGCCGCCGGGCGCTGAGTCGCCGGGCGCGGCACGTCGGGCGAGCGTTACTTCTTGCCGCCGAACAGCCCGCCCAGGATGCCGCCCAGGTCGATCCCGCCGCCCGAGCCACTGCCGCCGCCGAGCAGGCCGCCCAGCACGTCGCCCAGGCCGCCGCCCGAGCCCGAGCCGCTCTGACCGCCGCCGCCGAGGATGCCGCCGATCACATCGCCGATCCCTCCGGAGCCCTCGGCCGTCGGCTCCGTCTTCGCCGTCTTGTCCTTCGTCGCGTTCGCGATCAGCCCCATCACGATGGGGGCGAGGATCGGCAGGAGCTTGCCGAAGTCGATGCCCGGGGTCGCCTTCGACTCGGTGAGCTGCGTGGTGACCTCCTTCTCCTTCGACCCGAGGATGTGCGCGACGATCTTGCCGCCGTCGGCCTGGTCGATGTCGTCGACCGAGGCGGCGCCCGTCGCGCCCTCGTGCTTCTTGAGCGCCTTCTGGATCGCGTCGGAGCCCTCGGGGGTCTCCGCGTTCTTCGCCAGCCCGCCGAGCAGCACCGCGCCGCCCTGCTCGACCGCGGTCTTCGCCTCGTCGTGCGAGACGCCGAGCTTCTTCGCGATGTCGTCGATCGGAACCTGGCTGAGGATGTCGTCGAGGGCCATGGGGATCCTTCCGTCGGGGGCGTCCGCCCGTGTCCCGCTCACAGTAGTGCGCTCGTGCGCGGATGGGGAGATGTCCCCATCGACCGCGACCGGGGCCTGCTCCTATCGTGAAGGCACGGGGGGAAGGAGCATCGATGACGGACCTCGATGTGCAGGGCGAGACGCTGGAGGCGGCCCGAGCGCGACTGACCGCGGCGGGTGCGCCGGTCGTCACCTCGTGCCTGTCCTTCGCCGGTACCGGTTCGCCGACGGTGGAGGCGGCGCTCGGCGAGATCGAGTCGCTCGTGTCGCAGGCCCTGTCGGCCCTCGCGCAGACGGCGGCCAACTCGGCCTCCGACGCGGCTGCGGCGGCGAGCACCTTCACCGCGTCGGACGACACGCTCGCGCAGGCGGCACGATGAGCCTGCCCGGACTGATCGACGACCCCGCCCGCGGCGACGTGGGTGCGGTGACCGGTGCGGCCACCGCGTTCACCACCCGCGCGACCTCCGCCCGCGCACGCAAGGGTGACGCCGACACCGCGCTCGCGGGTCTGACGTCGATGACCGCCTCCGCGTCCGACGCCCTCGGTGCACGCGTCCTGCTCCTCGCGCAGCGGTTCGGGGAGGCCGCGGAGGGCCTCGACGGCATCTCCGCCGCGATCACGACGTACGCCACCGACCTCGAGGCGCTGAAGGGCGAGGCCGCCCGCCGGCTCAGGGCGGCGCAGAACGCCTACGACCACATCTTCGTCCGACGCGCCGAGGCGCTCAACGCCGCCAGTGAGTTCGTCACCGGGTGGGCGCTGCCCTGGGACGCGGTGCTGCCGTCGTGGATGTACCTGGACGACCCGGGCTACCTGCACCGCTGGCAGGCGGCGATCGACGCGTACCACGCCGCCCGTTCCTCCTATAACGCGCTGGCCGACGAGCGCGCGACGATCGATCAGCGCGCCGTGACCGCGCTCGCCGCGGTGCCCCTGGTCGTCGCGGTGACCCAGGGCGGGAAGGTCGGCCCCGGCGGCTTCTCGGCCGCCGGGCTCATCTGGGCCGGCGACGTCAACGGCATCACGGCGGAGTCGCTCGCCGGGCTGGGCGACCCCGGCATCATCCGCGAGACGTGGAACGCGATGGACGAGGAGACCCGCACGGCGCTCCTGGCGGCATCCTCCCTCCTGCTCGGCAACCTCAACGGCATCCCGATCCGTGACCGCGTCACCGCGAACCACAAGAACATCCGCGACGAGATCGCGCGACGCGAGGCTGAGATCGCCCGGTTGCAGGCGCTCGTGGATAGCCTCAAGACGGGCGACCGCGCGGACGCGTGGGAGGCGAAGGGCTACCTCGACGAGATCGCGAAGCTCCGAGAGCCGATCGACTACTGGCAGAGCCTGCTCGACCAGGACTACACGTGGTGGGACGAGAGCGAACGCAAGCACACCGACAAGGGCGCCGGTGCGCGCGTCGTCGTGTTCGACCCTGGTGCCGACGCGGTGGGCACCTACCACGGCCCCATCGACCCGACGACCGGCGACATCCCCGCCTGGATCCGCAACGTCGCCGTGTCGGTGCCGGGTACCACGACCACGATGACCAGCTTCGGCGACGGCACCGGCGCGCAGCTGTACCGCTCGGCCGGACCCGACACGGCCGTGTTCCAGTGGGCCGGCGGCACGTTCCCGCAGCTGGAGCTCCCCGGTCCGACCGATGCCTCCTACTCGCGCGACCTCGCCCCGAAGCTCGTGGACTTCGTCGCCGGGATCGACAAGCCGAGCGGTTCGACCCTGACCGTGCTGGGGCACAGCTACGGCGGCGCGACCGTGGGCCTCGCGGAGAAGGCAGGGCTCGTCGCCGACCGCATCCTCTACGTCTCGGCGGCCGGCATGGGGGCGGGAGTGAGCGGCGTCGAGGACTTCCCGCACACCTCGGGCGTGCCGCACTACTCGATGATGGCGCGCGGCGATCTCGTCGTCGGTCTCATCCAGGGCAACGGTGCCGGCCAGATGCACGGGCAGTCGCCACTCACGGCCGACGGCGTGACGCGCCTGGAGACCGGGTGGATCCAGGACGAGCGCGGCGGACGCGTCGTCGACCTGGAGGACTACAACGTCGAGGGGAACGGCACACCGCGCGGTATCGACAGCCACAGCTCGGTGTACGACCCGCGCTCCGTGGCCTTCGACAACATCATCGCCGTGATCACCGGCGGCGACGCGATGCTGTTCGCACCGGACGACGTCTACAACCCGCGGCCGATCGTGGTGCCGGGTGGCGCCCCGATCGTCCAGGCCCCGGTGCGCACCGACGGCATCGACAAGCCGGACTTCGTGCCGGAGTACGCGAGGATCGAGGGATGACCAGGACCGCACGTGCCATCGCGCTGATGGCCGGCGTCCTCGTAGCCCTGACGCTGGGAGGATGCACCATGACCACCGACGAGAGCCGACTCGACGAATACCGGACAGAGGCCGAGGCGCTGGCCGACGAGATGGTCGGCATGATCCCGGCGGAGCTGGCCCCGACGACCGCTCCCGACGTCGAGTCGAGCGGACGCATGGTGCAGAACCCGGTCTCCGCCGACCCCTCGCCCGACGACCAGGTGTGGTGGCAGGTGGACGTCTACGTCGAGCCGGTGCAGCGCGCCGCAGCCTCCGAGGACGCGGCGAAGGCGATCGCGGCGGGTCTGCTCGACGACGGGTGGGAGCACACCGATGCGCGCGAGACCGGAGAGGGCCGGCGGACCGCGGACGCCTACGCGAAGGACGACTGGTACGTCGAGGTGACCTGGGTGCGCACGGAGGAGGGCAAGTTCGAGACCGTCGAGCTCTCGGTCCTCAGCCCCCGCACGACCCGCGGCGACCACGACGAGATCCGCTCCTGACGCCGATGCCGCCCGCCGGGGTCGGAGCATCCGGCGACGTCGCCTAAAATCGATCCATGCGCGCCGCGGAGATCCAGGACGACCTTGCACAGATCCTCGTCACCGAGGAGGAGATCACCGCGAAGCTGGAAGAGCTCGCCGCGCGCGTCGCGGCCGACTACCAGGGCAAAGACCTCCTGCTGGTGGGCGTGCTCAAGGGGGCGGTCATGGTCATGGCCGACTTCGCGCGGGCTCTGCCGTTCCACGCCCCGATGGACTGGATGGCGGTGTCGAGCTACGGCGCGAGCACCAAGTCCAGCGGCGTCGTGCAGATCCGCAAGGACCTCGACACCGACCTGCACGGCAAGCACGTGCTCATCGTGGAGGACATCATCGACTCCGGCCTCACCCTGAGCTGGCTGCTGGAGAACTTCGAGTCGCGCGGTGCCGAGTCGATCGAGGTACTGGCGCTGCTGCGCAAGCCCGAGGCCGCGAAGGTCGAGATCGACTGCAAGTACGTCGGCTTCGACATCCCGGTCGAGTTCGTGGTGGGCTACGGCCTCGACTACGCCGAGCGCTACCGCAACCTCCGCGACGTCGCGGTCCTCGCGCCGCACGTCTACAGCTGAGCCTCCGCACACCTCCGAGCACGCCGCGGAACCGTTGCGCCGTGGGTGAACGCACAGCGGCCCCCTAGCGGGGAGGCGATACGCTGATCCGACCATGGATGTGAAGAAGCTCACCCGCAACCCGCTGATCTACGTCGCACTGATCGGCGTGCTGCTCTTCGGCGGATTCCTGCTGATCTCGAACCTGGGTGCGCCGAAGCAGATCACGACGCAGCAGGGCCTCGAGCTCCTCTCGGGCAAGACCGTCACCGAGGTCGTCACGACCGACGGCGACCAGCGCGTCGACATGACCCTGTCGAAGCCGTTCGAGGGTTCCGAGAACGTGCAGTTCTACTACGTCGAGGCGCGGGCGGACGAGGTCGTCTCCGCGATCGACGCGGCCGCCCCGAAGGACGGCTTCAACGACGCGGTGCCGCGCGCGACCTGGTTCGACGGCTTCCTCTCGCTCCTCCTCCCGCTCGTGCTCCTCGGCCTGCTGTTCTGGTGGCTGCTGTCGTCGATGCAGGGCGGTGGCGGCAAGGTCATGCAGTTCGGCAAGTCCAAGGCCAAGCTCGTCAACAAGGAGACGCCCACCGTCACGTTCGCCGACGTCGCCGGTGCCGACGAGGCGATCGAGGAGCTCCACGAGATCAAGGAGTTCCTGCAGGACCCGGCGAAGTTCCAGGCGATCGGCGCCCGCATCCCGAAGGGCGTGCTGCTGTACGGCCCTCCCGGAACCGGCAAGACGCTCCTCGCCCGTGCCGTCGCCGGGGAGGCCGGTGCCCCCTTCTACTCGATCTCCGGCTCGGACTTCGTCGAGATGTTCGTCGGCGTCGGCGCCTCGCGCGTGCGCGACCTGTTCAGCCAGGCGAAGGAGAACGCCCCCGCGATCATCTTCATCGACGAGATCGACGCCGTCGGCCGCCACCGCGGCGCCGGCATGGGCGGCGGCAACGACGAGCGCGAGCAGACGCTGAACCAGATGCTCGTCGAGATGGACGGCTTCGACCCGAACGCGAACGTCATCGTGATCGCGGCCACCAACCGCCCCGACATCCTCGACCCCGCGCTGCTGCGCCCCGGTCGCTTCGACCGCCAGATCGGCGTGGACGCGCCCGACCTCAAGGGCCGGCAGAAGATCCTCGAGGTGCACAGCAAGGGCAAGCCGCTGTCGAAGAGCGTCGACCTCGAGGTCGTCGCCCGCAAGACCCCGGGTTTCACCGGCGCCGATCTCGCGAACGTGCTCAACGAGGCCGCTCTGCTCACCGCGCGGTCGAACGCGCAGCTGATCGACAACCGCGCCCTCGACGAGGCCATCGACCGCGTGATCGCCGGCCCGCAGCGCCGCACCCGCGTGATGAAGGACAAGGAGAAGCTCATCACGGCGTACCACGAGGGTGGTCACGCGCTCGCCGCCGCCGCGATGAACTACACCGACCCGGTGACCAAGATCACGATCCTCCCGCGCGGCAAGGCCCTCGGCTACACGATGGTGCTGCCGATCGACGACAAGTACTCCGTCACCCGCAACGAGCTGCAGGATCAGCTGACCTACGCGATGGGCGGCCGCGTCGCGGAGGAGATCGTCTTCCACGACCCGACCACCGGGGCATCGAACGACATCGAGAAGGCGACCTCGATCGCCCGCAAGATGGTCATCGAGTACGGCATGACCACGCAGGTCGGCCCGGTCAAGCTCGGCACCGAGGGCGGCGACATGTTCGTGGCCAGGGACATGGGCCGCGGTCGCGAGTACTCCGAGAAGGTGGCGGAGCGGGTCGACGCCGAGGTGCGCGCCCTCATCGAGCAGGCGCACAACGAGGCGTACGCGGTGATCAGCGAGAACCGCGACATCCTCGACCGTCTCGCGCTGGCGCTGCTCGAGGAGGAGACCCTCGACCACAACCGCATCGCCGAGATCTTCACCGAGGTCAAGAAGCTGCCCGAGCGCCCGCTGTGGCTGTCGAGCGAAGACCGTCCGGTGTCGGAGCGCCCGCCGATCGAGGTCCCGAAGAAGGACGTGTCGCTCGCGGCCTCCGTCGAGGCGCCGTCCGCTGCCCCGCGTGCGCAGCAGGGATCGGCAGGAGCAGGCAACCCCCGCCCCGCGACGGCGTGACGTGACGGTCGACAGGGAGCGCGTCGAGCGGCTCACCCGCGAGCTGCTGGAGGCGATCGGCGAGGACCCGGACCGACCGGGCATCAAGCAGACCCCGGCGCGCATGGCGGAGCTCTACGCGGAGTTCTTCTCCGGCGTGGGGGAGGACCCCGGAGCGCCCCTCGCGCACACGATCAGCGTGACGCGCGGTCCTGCCCCCGACACCCTGCCGTCCGGTGCGGTGCTGCTGCGCGACATCCGGTTCCGCTCGGTGTGCGAGCACCACCTGCTGCCGTTCGCCGGGCACGCGCACATCGCCTACCTTCCGGGCGAGCAGGTCGTCGGCCTCGGGGCGCTGGTGCGCGTCGTCGAGATCCTCGCGGCGCGGCCGCAGGTGCAGGAGCGGCTCGGTGAGCAGATCGCCGACACGATCGCCGAGCACCTCGACACGCGAGGCGTGCTGGTGGTGCTCGATGCGAGCCACGGCTGCGTCACGATGCGCGGCGGACGGCAGACCGAGGCGTCGACCCTCACGATCGCCGCGCGCGGGGAGTACACCGACGCCGTCGCCAGGGCCGAGCTCGTGACCCTGATCGGCATGTCCGTCCCGTCCGCCGGCGCGCGCTGATGACCGGTATCTGGGGCATCGTCAACGTCACGCCCGACTCGTTCAGCGACGGCGGCCGCTACTTCGACGTGGAGCGCGCGGTGGAGCACGGCCTGCGGTTGCGGGCAGACGGCGCGACCGTGCTCGACGTCGGCGGGGAGTCGACCAGGCCGGGCGCGGAGCGTGTCGGTGCAGACGAGGAGCAGCGTCGCGTGCTCCCCGTGATCGAGCAGCTCGCGGCGTCCGGTGTGCCGGTGAGCGTGGACACGCTGAACGCCGCCACGGCCGCGGCGGCCGTGCGCGCGGGCGCCCGGATCGTGAACGACGTGTCGGGCGGCCTCGCCGATCCGGACATGCGTGCGGCCGTCGCCGAGTCGGGCGCCGACTACGCGATCGGCCACTGGCGCGGCTTCTCGGACGACATGTACGCGAGGGCGGAGTACCGCAGGGTGGCGCGCGACGTCGCGGGCGAGCTGCAGGAGCGGCTGGGGGAGGCCGCCGCCGCCGGCATCGCCCCGTCGCGAGTGATCCTCGACCCCGGGATCGGCTTCGCGAAGGCCGGGGCACAGAACTGGGACGTGCTGCGCGGCCTCGACGAGATCGTCGCGCTCGGCCCGCGCGTGCTCATCGGCACCTCGCGCAAGCGGTTCCTCGCCGAGGTGCTGCAGGGTGCACGGCCCGAAGACGGCGAGGTGACGCAGGCGCGGCGCGATCTGGCGACCGCCGTCACGAGCGCCCTCGCCGCGCAGGCCGGGGTCTGGGCCGTCCGGGTGCACGACGTCGCCGCGACGCGCGACGCGCTCGCGGTCGCGAAAGCCTGGCGCGGCTGAGGCGGCGTCGGAGCCGCGCCGTACGCTAGAGGCATGGACTTCCTCGACGAGATCGTGCTGACAGGGCTGACGGTGTTCGGCCGCCACGGGGTCTACGCGCACGAGCGCGAGGAGGGGCAGGAGTTCACGATCGACCTGCGTCTGCGGCTCTCGCTGGAGCAGGCCGCCGGATCGGACGACGTGGCCGACACGGTGCACTACGGCGAACTGGCGGAACGCGTGGCCGCGGTGGTCGCCGGCGAGCCGGTCAACCTCATCGAGACCCTGGCGGAGCGCATCGCCGCGGTCGCCCTCGACGACCGTCGCGTGCAGGGCGTCACCGTCACGGTGCACAAGCCGCACGCGCCCATCCCGCTGGAGTTCGCCGATGTGGCCGTCACGGTGCACCGCACCCGGGCGCCGGAGACCCTGGAGGACATCACGGTATGAGCCGCAATCTCACGCGCCCGCCCGACGTTCCCGCCCCGCGTCCCGGTCGCCCGGAGACGGTCGCGGTCGTGGCGCTCGGGGCGAACCTGGGCGACCGGCAGGAGACGATCCGCGCGGCCGTCGAGCGCATCCGTCGGCTGCCGCTGGTGAGCGACGTGCGCGTCTCGCGGCTGTTCGAGACGGTGGCGGTGCGCCTCGACGGTCCCGACCCCGACGCCCCGGGCTACGTCAACGCGGTCGCGCTCGTCACCACGCGGCTGGCGCCGGAGATCCTGCTGAGCATGCTGCACGCGATCGAGGACGAGAACGGGCGCGTGCGGGAGGAACGGTGGGGCGACCGCACGCTCGACCTCGACCTCATCGCGTACGGCGATGTCGAATCGGACGACCCGCGGCTGGAGCTGCCGCATCCGCGCGCGGCCGAGCGCCTGTTCGTGCTGGAGCCGTGGCTCGACGTCGACCCCGGCGCCGCACTGGTCGGACACGGACGCGTCGACGACCTCGTGGCGGGGCTGCGGGCGCGGGGCGACGCATGAAGCGCACGTCCGTCGGGCTGCTCGCCGTGCTCGCCCTCCTCGGGGGCGCCGTGGGGTTCGCGCTCGACCAGATGCTGACCGCGGGAGGGCGGGCCACGTTCACGCCGTCGCTGCTGCTGCCCGTGCTGCTCGTGCTCATCGCGATCGCGGCGCTCGGAGTCGCCTGGCCGGTGCGCCGCAGCGTCCGCTCCGGAACGCGTATCGACCCGTTCCGCGCGCTTCGTGCCGCGACACTGGCGCGGGCGTCGAGCCTGCTCGGCGCGATCATGGCCGGCTTCGGCGCAGGACTGCTGCTCTTCCTTCTGACGAGGCCGATCGATCCGCCGGTAGGGTCGACAGTGGCGATGGCCGCGCTGATCGCGAGTGCAGTCGTGCTCGTCGTGGCCGCCCTCATCGCTGAACAGTTCTGCACCCTCCCGAAGGATCCTGATGACTCAGAACCCAGAGACCGCGCCCCTGAACCCGGCGGAGGGCACTGACCTCGACGCGCTGGACCGCGGCACGTACACGCAGTTGCGCACGGCGCGCAACGAGGCGCGCCTCGAGCTCGACGGCACGTGGCACCAGATCTCGCCGCGGTACGTCGTGTCGCAGATCGTGCAGAACGTCATCTTCCTGGTGATCGTCGCCGTCGCCGCGGTGGTGCTGAACGTCGTGCTCGAGCAGGACTGGGTCTGGATCCCCGCGGGCGCGATCATCCTGATCACCCTGATCACGCTCGTGATCCTCCCGCGGCAGGCGCGCGCGATCGGCTACATGCTGCGCGCGGACGACATCGTGTTCCGCAAGGGGATCCTGTGGCAGCGCATGATCGCCGTGCCGTACGGGCGCATGCAGCTGGTCGACATCACGCAGGGCCCGCTCGACCGGGCGTTCGGCGTGTCCCAGCTGAAGATGGTGACGGCGGCGGCGACGACGGGCGTGCAGATCCCCGGACTCACCCAGGCGGCGGCCGAGGCCCTGCGCGACACGCTCATCCAGGTGGCCGAGACCCGCCGGACCGGCCTGTGAGCGAGGCGCAGCTCCCTGGCTCCGCGGTCGGTCAGGCCGCGGCGCCGTCGACGAACCTCGCCGACGGCGAGTGGCACCGCATGCATCCGCTCACGCCGCTGTTCAAGGGCGGCCTGGCGCTGATCATCGTGGCCGGCATCGTGATCGCCAACATGCGCGATCGTGTGATCGCATGGCTGGTCGGCATGTTCACGCCGGAGGAAGCGCACTACGGCGACTACACCGGCGGCGATCCGGTGGACTGGGTGCTCTCGAACAACCTGGCGCTCGTGGCGCTGCTCGGGGTGCTGGCGCTCGTCGTCGTGCTCGTGGCGATCTTCTGGTTCGTGTGGCGCTTCCAGCAGTTCCGCATCACGGGCGACCACGTGGAGGTGCGCAAGGGCATCATCTTCCGGTCGCACCGGCGTGCGCCGCTCGACCGCGTGCAGGGCGTGAACCTGACGCGCCCGTTCCCCGCGCGCATCATCGGTCTCGCGAAGCTGGAGGTGGTCGGGGCGGGCAACGACGCCAATGTCGAGCTCGAATACCTGGCCACGCCGCGGGCGGAGGGCGTGCGCGCGGAGATCCTGCGTCTGGCGTCGGGTGCACGGGCCGCCCGGCACGCCGCCATGAACCCGGGTGCGGAGGTGCCGGGGGAGCGGGTGTCGGCTCGGTCGCAGCTCGTCGGCTCGATGAACCAGGGGGTCACCGGCCTCATCGCGGGCGTCGATCTGGAAGACGTGGTGCCGGAGAGCGTCGTGAAGATCCCCACGGGGCGTCTGATCGGCTCGCAGGTGATCTCGGGTCTGCTGTGGCTCGTGTTCTTCGGTGCGATCTTCGCGATCGCGATCGGCAGCACGATCATCGGGGTCCTCGTCGACGGTGATCCGGACGGCGGCATCGTGCTGCTGGGGATCGGGCTCGGCATGGGCGTGCCGATGGTGGTGGCCGTCGTCGGTATCACCTGGGCGCAGATCTCCAAGTCGCTGCGCTACTCGATCGCGCCGACGCCGGACGGCGTGCGCATCACCTACGGGCTGCTCACCACCGTCACCGAGACGCTTCCGCCCGGCCGCATCTTCGCGGTCGAGGTGTCGCAGTCGCTGCTGTGGCGTCCATTCGGCTGGTGGACCATCAAGATCAACCGGATGAGCGGCAAGAGCGCGGCGCAGCAGTCCTCCGGCAGCGGCCAGCAGTTCAACGTGGTGCTGCCGGTGGGCAAGCGCGCCGATGTCGAGCGGGTGCTCGCGCTGGTGCTTCCCGACCTTCCGCCCGCGAGCATCCCGCTGCTGTGGGAGCAGGGCGTCGTGGGTCCCGCCGCGGACGACCCCTACCGCACGATGCCGCAGCGCGCGTGGTGGCGGCGGCCCTTCTCCTGGAGACGCCACGGCTACGCGGTGACCGCGGACGGGCTGCTGCTGCGGCGGGGCATCGTCTGGCGCAAGCTCGCGGTGTTCCCGCTGGCCCGACTGCAGGGCGTGTCGCTGAACCAGGGGCCGATCGATCGGGCGCAGCGGGTGTCCGGCGCGCAGGTGCACACCGTCCCCGGCCCGATCACCGGGATCCTCGCGGGGCTGGAGCGCGCGGACGCCCTCGCTCTGCTGGACGACGTCAGCCGCGCGGCCGCTGAGGCGGCGTCGCGCGACCGCACGCACCGGTGGAGCGAGCACGCGGTCGCGCCGGAGCCCCCGGCGTTCACCGGTCCGCCGCCACCTCCGGGTGCACGGCCCGCGCCCTTCGCCCCACCCGTCGGGTCGCCCGCGGTGCCGCCGGTGGGGTCGCCTCCGGTGCAGCCTCCCGCGGTGCCTCCGGTGCCGCCCGCCGCGGTGCCGCCCGTCGCGGTGCCTCCAGTGCAGCCGCCCGCCGTGCAGCCTCCCGCGGCGCCCGCGGTGCAGCCTCCGGTGGGGCCGCCTCCGGTGCAGCCTCCCGCGGTGCCTCCGGTGGGGTCGCCCGCCGCGGTGCCTCCGGTGCAGCCGCCCGCGGTGCCTCCGGTGCAGCCGCCCGCCGTGCAGCCGTCCGCGGCGCCGCCGGTGCCGCCGCCTGCGGTGCAGCCGCCGCCGGTGCCTCCGGTGCAGCCTCCCGCGGTGCAGCCGCCGCCGACGCCCCCCGTGCAGCCGCCCGTGGTTCCGCCGACCCGTCGGTCGTCGAGGCCGGCTCCGACCGAGGAATGAGCGCCATGCGGGACGGCCGGCTGGGCGTCGGCATCGTCGGTGCAGGTCGCGTCGGGCCCGTGCTGGGCGCTGCGCTCGCCGGTGCAGGTCACGCCGTCGTCGGTATGACCAGTGGATCCGACGACGAACGAGCCTCGGCCGTGCTCCCCGGTGTGCCCGTGCTCGAGACGCAGGAGGTCGTCCGCCGGGCCGAGCTCGTGATCCTCGCCGTGCCCTCCGAGCAGCTCCCGGCGCTTGTCGCCGGCATCGCCGAAGTGGGCGGGTGGCAGGTGGGTCAGCTGGTGCTGCACACCGATGCGGCGCACGGCATCGAGGTGCTCCGTCCTGCCGCTGAGCGCGGAGCGATCCCGCTGGCGGTGCACCCGGCGATCACGTTCACCGGGACATCGATCGATCTCCGTCAGTTGCAGGCCGGCTATGCCGCGGTGACCGCTCCCGCGGCCGTCCTTCCCATCGCGCAGGCGCTGGCCGTGGAGATGGGCTGCGAACCGGTGGTGATCGCGGACGCGGACCGGCCGGCGTACGCGGATGCGATCGCGACCGTGACCGAGTTCTCGCGGTCGATCATCGGGCAGTCCACGTCCCGGCTGCGGGAGATCGGCGTCGACAATCCCGGGGGGTACCTGTCTGCGCTCGTGCAGTCTACGGTGGAGCGGGCGCTGCGCGAGTCGTCCGAGCCGCCACCCCTGATCTGACGGCGCTCACCGTCCGCCCGAGAAGCCGCCGCCGCCCCCGCCGCCCGAGAAGCCGCCGCCGAACGATCCGCCGCTCGACGAGGACCCGGTCGTCGGCGCCGTGTACGTCGCCGCCGACTGCGACGACGACATGAACGCCGCGAGCTGCACGCGCAGCGCGAGCGAGGTGGGATCGCCGATCCAGGCCGCGCCGCGCTGCTCTCGGGTGTAGGCGCGTTCGAGGACCTCGCCCCACTCGTCCTCCATCCCGAACAGCATCGCGTACGGCAGCAGTCGCTCATACACGTGGATCACCTCGGCACCATCGACCTCACGGCGTTCCGCACCGGTGTACGACTGCAGCATGCGCAGGCGGTCCTCCTCGGCCACGCGGATGAACTCGCGCACGCCCTGGAGGTACTCGAGCGTCCGGGCACCCTCCGGGGTGAGCACGGTGTGCTTCGAGAACGAGTAGAAGGCGGCGATGCCGACCAGTACCACGGCGAACGCCGCGGCGACGAGCGCCGGGATCGCGGCCAGCCGCCCGCTCGCCACGGCCCAGATGCCCACCCCGAGGCCCGCCAGCGCGATCGCGATGGCACACCACTGCACGACGACGGCGCCGCGACTCCGGGCCCGCTCCGTGAGGCCCCGCGTGGCGGCGGCCGTGGCCCCGGCGGTGGTGAGCGCCGACATGCGGGCGGCGAAGCTCTCGCTCGCGGTCGGCAGGTCGACCACGCCTTCCGCGTCGGCGCCGTGGAACAGGGCGTCGAGGGCGGCCGCGTCGAGCTCGTCCGGTGCGGAACCAGCAGGAAGACGGCGAAGTCGGGGTTGCTCGGGGCTGTCCCCCTCCTCGATGCGCAGCGCTCCGCGGACCGCGAGGTGCACGATCTCCGCGGGGATGACGTCCTGCGCCTTCGGGATGACCGCGGCGGCGACGAGCGGCGGCAGCGTCTCGGGCACGTCGTACTGGGCGACGACGATCCCCGTCGCGCGGCGGCGACGTCGGGTGAAACCTGCAACGGCGAGCCACCCCGCGACCGCGACGCCGACCGCGCCGATCGCCGCTATCAGCGGCCCGACGTCCGCGACCGGGTCGGGCGTGCGGGCCGGCGGCTGCTGGACGGTGCCCGCCTCGAACCCGATCGCGACCGTCACGCCGTCCCCGGCCGCAAGGTCCGCCGCCGACGTGCGGAACGTGGCGCCGTCGCCCGTGGGGTCTGGACCGTCGAGCGTGCACGCGGTCGTGGATCCCGCCGGCCCCTGGTAGCAGCGGGTCGAACCGGTGAGCCTCGCGGCCAGCGCAGCGTCCACGTGGACTTCGGCGTCGAACCGCTCGATCGGCTGCGTGCTGTCCAGCGGAAGGAGGTTCCAGTAGAACTCGTCGACCGCGGGCGTCGCGGAGTCTCTCGGCGACGTGGCCAAGACGACATCGCTCATCTCGTACTCGATCACATACGTCGTCAGGCCGCGCGCGTACTGGTCGTCGCCGGTGAGCACCAGCAGCAGTCCGTCCTCGTCGTCGGTCTCGAACGGGACGTCGCGCCCTTCGCCGTCGGTGACGGACAGCACGCGGGTGTCGATGCGGGCGTTCTCGTACGAGGTCGCGAGGCCCCGGACGATCCCGCGGTTCTGGTCGAACTCAGGGAACCGTGCCACGAGGGTCTCGGTCACGTGGAGGCGAGCGCGACCGTCGACGAGACTCAGGTCGTAGGTGGCGTCCCACGACGCGTACGAGAAGTCGTCCACGTCGGCGGCGACCGTACGCGCCGCGGTGCCCGCGGTGCCCGTGGCGGCCGCGGCTGCCGGCGCGACCGCAGCGCGGTCCGACCGGGCGGAGGTGAGTGCCGGAGCGGCGGAGGCCGAGGCGACGGGGAGGACGATGGCGCCGGCGGCGAGGACGAGGGCGGCGGAAGCGCGGGCGATCCTGGAGAGGGCCATGCACCGAGGCTACCCAGCGACGGCCGCGGGCCCGCATCGCGCCTCGGTAAACTGGGGGAGACTTTCAAGGAGCCCCGCACATGACTGACGCGTCCGCCGCGCCCGAATCGGCCACGACCGACTCTTCCCCCGAGGACGACGTCCACGAGCAGAAGGCGGTGCGACTCGCCAAGCGCGAGCGCCTGATCGCCCGACGCTCGGATGCGGGGGGCGGCGCGTTCCCCGTGGGCGTGCCGGTGACCCACTCGATCCCCGCCCTACGCGCGGAGTACGGCGAGCTGGAGGCGGGCGCGGAGACCGGTGTCGTGGTCGGGGTGGCTGGCCGCGTGGTCTTCAGCCGCAACACCGGCAAGCTCTGTTTCGCGACGCTGCAGGCCGGCGACGGCAGCCGCATCCAGGCGATGGTCTCGCTCGCGAACGTGGGCGAGGAGTCGCTGGCCGACTGGAAGGAATACGTCGACCTCGGCGACCACGTGTTCGTGCACGGCGAGGTCATCTCGAGCCGCCGCGGAGAGCTGTCGATCATGGCGGACGACTGGGCGATCGCGTCGAAGGCCATCCTGCCGCTGCCGAACGCCTATGCGGAGCTCAGCGAGGAGGGCCGCGTGCGCAGCCGCTACCTCGACCTGATCGTGCGCGAGCAGGCCCGCACGACCGTCCGGGCGCGCGCCGCCGTGAACGCCAGCCTGCGGGCGACGTTCGCGAGCCACGACTACCTCGAGGTCGAGACCCCGATGCTGCAGGTGCAGCACGGTGGGGCATCGGCGCGTCCGTTCGTCACGCACTCGAATGCGTTCGACACCGAGCTCTACCTGCGCATCGCTCCGGAGCTGTACCTCAAGCGGGCCGTGGTCGGCGGGATCGAGCGCGTGTTCGAGATCAACCGCAACTTCCGCAACGAGGGCGCCGACTCGACGCACAGCCCCGAGTTCGCGATGCTCGAGGCCTACCAGGCCTACGGGGACTACAACCAGATGGCCGCCCTCACGCAGGAGCTCGTGCAGCAGGCGGCGATCGCGGTCTCCGGCTCGACGACCGTGACCTGGGCGGACGGCACCGAGTACGACCTCGGCGGCGAGTGGGACCGCATCTCCATGTACGAGTCGCTGTCGGCGGCGTCGGGCCGCACGGTGACGCCGCAGGACGCGGTGGAGGACCTGATCTCGTTCGCGCAGGCCCACGGTGTGGACGTGCCACCGCAGGCCACGCACGGCAAGCTGGTGGAGGAGCTCTGGGAGCACTTCGTGAAGGGCGACCTGGTGCGCCCGACCTTCGTGATGGACTTCCCCGTCGACACCTCGCCCCTCGTGCGCGAGCACCGCTCGATCGCGGGCGTCGTGGAGAAGTGGGACCTCTACATCCGCGGGTTCGAGCTCGCGACGGGGTACTCGGAGCTGGTCGACCCTGTCATCCAGCGGGAGCGGTTCGAGGAGCAGGCGAAGCTCGCGGCCCGTGGCGATGTCGAGGCGATGCCGATCGATCAGGAGTTCCTGCGGGCACTCGAGCACGGCATGCCGCCGTCCGGCGGCATGGGGATGGGGATCGACCGTCTGCTGATGGCCATCACCGGCCTGGGCATCCGCGAGACCATCCTCTTCCCCCTCGTGAAGTGACCGGCACCCGTTCATCGGCGGGTCCGTCCGCGGAAGGCCCAGTCGGGTAGCGCCTCCTCGGCGATCAGCCTCTCGAGGAGCATGGCGAGGCTGTACTCCCGATCGATGTCGCGCGCGAGCTCGACGTAGCGACCGGCGTGCGTGGCGCGGCCGAGTGCCCACGACAGCCACGCCGCTGCGGTGAGGGGCGCGGGTCGTGCCGTGCGTGGTGCCCTCGCTGCGGCATGACGCACCACCTCCAACGCGCTGCGGAGCCGATTCGGATCGGGTGTGGGTCCGCGGCCGACGAACACCCGCCCGAGCTCGTCGGGAATTGGGCTGCCCGAGGCGGTGAAGGCGAGCTGCGCCTGGAGCGCACGGATACCGCCCTCTCGATCGCTCGCCCACTGCGCAAGGGCGGCGTCGCGGAGCGCGGGGCGCTGAAGGCACCAGAGCAGCGCCGCCCAGGCGAAGGGCGGGATCGTGTCCGGGCCTTTCAGCACCGCTTCGAAGAGCCCGGGGAGGTCGTCCAGCAGCGCGAGCGCGGCGAGCGCCTGCGGATCCTCCCGACCGGACACGCGGCCCTTCCCGTCCAGCGCGCCGCGGAGCCCGGTCAGCGCGCGCTCGACGCGCTGGCGCTCGGGCGCCCCCACGCGCGGTACCCGGGCTCCCGCGAGCTGGTCGCCGGACACGTCGCCGATCGAGGGGTGCGCGGGCGTGGGGCCGATCTCGGCGAGCGGCTTCAGCGTCGGCTTCCGGTCGAGGTAGCTGCTCCACCCGCCCGGCGTCACGCAGAGAGCATCCATCACTCGCATGCCCGCACCGCGCAGGCCGGCGAGAAGATGATCCACCACCACGGCGCCGGGCAGCACCAGGCCATCCGCCGTCGTGACGCTCTCCTCGTCCGTGTACACGACGACGGCGGCGCCGTCCGTGCCGCGGACGCGCTGCAGGAGCCGCACGGCCGAGGCGGCGTAGCGGCCGGGGGGCATCGCGTCGTCGGGCGGGTCGAGCCGCATCGCCCCGTCGGTGCGGGAGCCGCGGAACGGCAGGAGCACGATGCTCCGGCGCGGAGTGAACCCGGCGAGGGTGGGCACGATGCCCAGGAACTGGGCGGAGTCGGAGGCGTTGAGCACGGTGGTCATCCCGAGAGCATCGCCCGGTCGGCATCGCGTGGCGGGCCGCGAACCCGCAGTCGGGGGAGCATTCGTGGGAACCGGGCTCTGTGGAGGAGACCCTCGCGTACCATGGAGTCATGGACAACTTCTGGCTCGCCGCGGCATGGTCGCTCCTGCCGACCATCGGAGTCAGCATCGTGTTCGTCGTCGTCCTCCGCGGCATCCTGCGCTTCGACCGCACCGAGCGGAAGGTGCACGCCCAGATCGAGGCCGAGGAACGCGCCGCGCGCGGACTCCCGCCGCGCACCTGAGTCCGACCCATCCGCTACTGTGAAGCGAGCGTGCCTGGTCTGGCGCGCACCGGGGTCATGACCCCTGATGCGGGCGAGGGGGTGCGATGACAGCCTGGACCTGGGGCTGGTGGTTCGCGGTCTTCCTCCTGCTCCTCGACATCACGATCCGCGTCACCGCCATCATCGTGATCCCGCGCAACCGGCGTCCCACGGCAGCGATGGCGTGGCTGCTGGCGGTGTTCTTCATCCCCTTCGTCGGCGTGTTCCTCTTCCTCCTCATCGGCAACCCGCGACTGCCGCGGGCCCGCCGCCGCAAGCAGGACCAGATCAACGAGTACATCGCCGAGACCAGCGAGCACCTGCACTTCGGCACGCTGCGTCCGAACGCCCCCGCGTGGTTCGGACCGATCGTGCAGATGAACCAGCGCCTCGGAGCCCTCCCGCTCTCCGGTGACAACGGCGCGCACCTGATCTCCGACTACCAGGAGTCGCTCGACGAGATGGCGGAGGCGATCCGCACCGCCCAGGACTACGTGCACGTCGAGTTCTACATCCTGCAGTCCGACGAATCGACCGACAACTTCTTCCGCGCGCTCGAAGAGGTCGCGGCACGCGGGGTCGCGGTGCGCGTCCTGCTCGACCACTGGGCCAACCGGGGCAAGCCGCGCTACCGCCAGACCGTCGCACGACTCAACGCGATGGGGGCCGACTGGCACCTGATGCTGCCCGTGCAGCCGCTCAAGGGGAAGATGCAGCGCCCCGACCTGCGCAACCACCGCAAACTGCTCGTCGTCGACGGGAACATCGCGTTCCTCGGGTCGCAGAACATCACCGACTCGACCTACAACCTGCGCAAGAACATCCGCCGCGGACTGCACTGGGTCGACCTCATGGTGCGCCTCGACGGGCCGGTCGTGCTGAGCGTGAACGCCATCTTCCTGAGCGACTGGTACAGCGAGACCGATGTGGTCCTCCAGGAGATCGACATCGCGCACGCCAACATCGGGTCCGGCGATCTGGACTGCCAGGTCGTGCCGTCCGGTCCGGGGTTCGAGGTGGAGAACAACCTCCGGCTCTTCCTCGCGCTGCTGTACGCGGCGAAGAAGCAGATCATGATCATCAGCCCGTACTTCGTCCCGGACGAGGCGCTGCTGCTGGCCGTCACCGCAGCGGTCGATCGCGGCGTCCAGGTCGAGCTGTTCGTCTCGGAGGAGGGCGACCAGGCGATGGTCTACCACGCCCAGCGCAGCTACTACGAGGTGCTGTTGCGGGCGGGGGTGCGCATCTGGATGTACCGCAAGCCCTACATCCTGCACACCAAGAGCCTCACGATCGACGACGAGGTGGCGGTGATCGGCTCGAGCAACATGGACATGCGCTCGTTCGGCCTCAACCTCGAGGTGTCGATGCTCGTCCGTGGCGAGGAGTTCGTCAGGGAGATGCGCGAGGTGGAGGACAAGTACCGGTCGCTCAGCCGCGAGCTCACGCTCGAGGAGTGGATGCAGCAGCCGCTGCGGTCCACCGTGCTCGACAACCTGGCGCGGCTCACCTCGGCGCTGCAGTGACCGGCCCCGCGGGCCGAGCCCCGTAGGCAGGGGAGGATGCCGCGAGTACCCTGAGGGCATGACTCCTCGCCGGCTCCTCCTCGTCGCGTCCTCCGCGCTCGCCGCGGCCCTGCTCCTCGCCGGTTGCACGGTGGGTCCGGGCAACACCGCCCCGAACTCGACATCGGAGCCGTCGAGCGGTCCGGGCAACGCGGGCGGCGGTGACGATTCGGGCGACCTGGAGGGCGCACTGCTCGACGACGGGCGCATGTTCGCGGTCGTCAGCTGGGGCTCCTCCACGTGCCTGCCCCAGGTCGACCAGGTCTCCGCGGAGGGCCAGACGGTGTCGGTCACGCTGGTCGAACCCGAGGGCGACGGCGCGACGGAGAAGGCGTGCACGGCGGATCTCGCTCCGCGCGCGAGCGTCGGCGCGCTGCCGCAGGGCGTGGATCCGACCAAGGACATCACCCTCCAGGTGACCTACGGGGGCGTTTCCGATGACATCGACCTCGACGGCGACCCGGACGCGACCGGCACCCCGGGCGACCCGACGTCGTACGAGCCGTCCGCGGGATGGTTCGACGACGGCGGGCTGGTGCTGCTGACGTGGGGCTCGTCCGGATGCCCGCCCGTCGTGGAATCGGCCGAGGGCTCGGGCTCCGCGGGCACGGTCACCTTCGTCACCGACGACACCCAGGTGTGCACGATGGACATGGCCCCGCGCGCGACCGTGATCGAGTTCCCCGAGGACGACGTGGACGACGACGCGCCGTTCACCCTCACGCTCGTGGGCGGCGGACTCGACGGCACGGTGCAGGTGCGCTGACCCCGGCGCCGCCCCGTCAGAGGATGTGCACGGGGTGGCCGGCGGGCAGCGCCAGCAGCAGAGCGCCCGGGTCGGCGCGGCACACCACCCGCACGGCCTCGCCGAACTCATCGCCGTCGAGCTCGACGGGCGTATGCTCGCAGACATGCGCGAAAGTGAAGTGTTACCGACTGGCATCACTGCCCGGTGGAGGTGGGAAGTTTTTGCCCGCGTGGTGGTCGCGGCTTTGTTCGCCGCAGTCGGGGCTCTGTTACTTCTGGTCGGCGACTTCTGGGTCTGGCCGATTGCTCTCGTGATCCTCGGCGCATCCAGCCGAACTGCGGCACAAGCCTCTGATCGGCGAAGTCGCGGTAGGCGTCAGAGGGCATGGGACGCAAGGAGTTTCTCGTTCGCGGCGATTCTCATCCCAGCGATGCTGGGGATCGTGATTCCATTGCGGTCTTTGGGGGTCCCTCTGCGACCTTGGGTCACGTGGTACGTGCCCGCGGCGACTTTCGTGCTCATGATTGTCACCACCTGCTTGCTCGTACTCCTTCAGTTGCCCTCGCAGGGCGAGGGGACGCCGGCTCACCGTCGCCCCCTCTGATCAATGAGCGTTACGCGAGGCAGGTCATGATTCCTCCCATTCCGGTGAAGCCGAGCGCGGAAATCCAGATGAGCGATCCGTCTGCGCTAAGTACGCCGAAGACGCCGCTGACGATGGACATCAGACACCCGATCGGGTCCGGCTTTGGGTGATAAATCACGGTTCCTGTCACCGACAACTTGTAGTTCGCCACCATCACGCCGTTGATGTACTTGTGTAGGAAGCTGCCGTGGCAGTCCGTGGTTGGCTCTCCGACGCGCAGCGACCAACTGCTTCCGTCCGAGCCGATGCAGATGTACTCGTACTGACCCGTGCTCATCGTTGCGGAGCCGATGGGGCTGGCCGTGCGTACTTCGGTCTGTGCGCTTGTGGCCGCGCTCGCTGCTTGCGGAGCCACAGCCGCTCCGATGGCGATGCACGCGGCAGCACACAGGGTTACGACACTTCTCTTCATGATGTTCTTCCCTTCTCGATCGCGGTGAGCGCCGCGATGCCCGGGAAGCTATGAACTGACCAATCGGTTAGGGAACTGAAGTATTACGCGCCACCTCCTGACCGGCTGTCCAGTGCGTAGGGTCACTCAAAGTGGACACGAGGAGGTGGAGCGATGAGTGCGAAACGGAACGGCGTGCGCACAACGGCTTTGAGGGCGCTCAATGCCCGCTCGGTGATGAGCCCGGACTTGAACGCGGCACCCGAGATCATCGAGGCAGCCGTGCGTGTGTTCGACGAGTTCGGTTATGAGGGCACGAGTTTCCGTCGCATTGCGGAGGTTGCGGGAACCTCGAAGTCCCTCGTCACCTACTTCTTCCCAACCAAACAGGCCTTGGTTGGGACCATCGTCGATCTCGCCTTCCCCGGCGGCGTCTTCATGGGAACCAAACGCACGGATGATGACCCGCTCGATGCGATCGTCGCCGTAGCGGAGCAAGTGACCGACAGCCTTCTGCACGACCCGCTGGCGCGAGTGTCGCTCATGCTGATGGATCGGAGGACCGACGGCTCGCCGCCCGCAAGTCCCAAGTTCAGCGGGTGGCTCGCGCGCTTGACCGACTACCTCGAAGAAGCGCAACGGAAAGAGCTGATCGCTCCGGATGCCGATCCGCCAAGAGAGGCGAAGTACCTCCTATCTGGCATCATCGGACTTGCCGAGTTGGCAAGGGACAGCGGCGCCTACCTGCGGCTTGTCGAAGACGCTGTGCTGCTCACTCGCGACCGGCTCGCTCACATCGTCGTCGGCCCGCGGGCGGGTGAGCTTCGCGCGTAGGGTGCGCTGACCCCCGCGCCACCGCGTCAGAGGATGTGCACGGGGTGGCCGGCGGGCAGCGCCAGCAGCAGAGCGCCCGGGTCGGCGCGGCACACCACCCGCACGGCCTCGCCGAACTCGTCGCCGTCGAGCTCGACGGGCGTGGGAGCGGGCGCCGCCGCCTCGGCCGCCGCGCCGCGGAAGTAGTGCACCGAGGCGTCCGTGCCGCGGCGCTCCAGCACGAGGCGTCCCGCGCGGAAGCGGCGCAGCACCGAGTTGTCCCACCAGATCTTGCGCCACACACCCAGCCAGCCGAGCACACCGGTCGGCTGGATCACGGCGACGTCGAGTGCGGCATCGGTGATCGACGCGTCGGGGATCAGCGAGATGCCGGCGGGCAGCGTGCCGCAGTTCGCGAACAGGATGCTGTGGACCTTGGTGGAGTGCAGGCGCCCCTCACCGATCTGGTAGACGGCGCGGAACGGCTGGGCCCGGGGGAGCGATCGCGCAGCACCGTCGACGTACGCGATCCACCCGACCGATCGCTTCAGGTCGGAGCGCGTGTTCGCGATCATGTCGGCGTCCAGGCCGATGCCGGCGAGCACCACGAAGGCATGCTCGACCTCCTCGCCGTCCGCGCGGGTGAGCCGTGCCCAGCCGATGTCGATCGGGTGGCGGAAGTCGCCCAGAGCGGCACGGATCATCTCGGCGGGGTCGGTCAGCGGCAGTCCCAGGTTGCGCGCGAGGAGGTTGCCGGTGCCGCTCGGCAGGATCGCGAGCGGCACCCCGGTGCCGGCGATGGCCTCCGCGACCGCGCGCACCGTGCCATCGCCGCCCGCCACCAGCACCACGTCCACACCGCGGGCGAGCGCCTCGGCCGTGGCTCCCTGCCCGGCGTCGTCGACCGTCGTCGGGTAGAACGCCGGGTGCTGCCAGCCCGCCTCGCGGCACAGGTCTCGAACCTGCGCCCGCAGCCGCTTCCCGTCCACTTTCACCGGGTTGTACACGAGTGCCGCCTGCGAGGTGACAGGGGGGCTCGTGCGCATGGCGCTACTCTAGACCGGCAGCCGAGGGGCTCCGCCGCACCTCGTAGACTTGCGGAATGATCGACCTCGCACTCCTCCGCGAAAACCCGGAGATCGTCCGCCGTTCGCAGGCTGCCCGTGGCAACGACCAGAGCACCGTCGACGTCGCACTCGAGGCCGATCGATCGCGCAGGGCCGCGCTCGCCGCGTTCGAAGAGCTGCGTGCCGAGCAGAACGCCTTCGGCAAGCAGGTCGCCAAGGCCCCCAAGGAGGAGAAGGCGGCGCTCGTCGCCCAGGCGAAGGACCTCGCCGACCGCGTGAAGCAGGCGCAGCACGCCGCGAACGAAGCCTCGGAGCACGCGGCCGCGGCCCTCGCGCGCATCGAGAACGTCGTGATCGACGGTGTGCCGGCGGGGGGCGAGGAGGACTTCGTCGAGCTGCGGCGGGTGGGCGACGTCCCGGCGTTCGACTTCGAGCCCCGCGACCACCTCGAGCTCGGGGAGCTGCTCGGCGCGATCGACATGGAGCGCGGCGCGAAGGTCTCCGGCGCGCGCTTCTACTTCCTGCGCGGGATCGGCGCCCGGCTCGAGATCGCCCTCATGAACCTCGCGCTCGACACGGCGCTGCAGAACGGCTTCGTGCCGATGATCACGCCCACGCTCGTGCGGCCGGAGATCATGCAGGGCACCGGCTTCCTCGGCGAGCACGCGGACGAGGTGTACCACCTCGACAAGGACGACGACCTGTACCTGGTCGGCACGAGCGAAGTCGCGCTCGCCGGCTACCACAAGGACGAGATCGTCGACCTGTCCGACGGCGCCCTCCGCTACGCGGGCTGGTCCACGTGCTACCGCCGCGAGGCGGGATCGCACGGCAAGGACACCCGCGGCATCATCCGCGTGCACCAGTTCAACAAGCTCGAGATGTTCGTCTACACCTCGGCCGAGGACGCGGAGGCCGAGCACCTGCGGCTGGTCGCGCTGCAGGAGCAGATGCTCACCGCGCTCGGCCTCGCGTATCGCGTGATCGATGTCGCCGCTGGCGACCTCGGTTCGAGCGCCGCGCGCAAGTACGACATCGAGGCGTGGGTGCCCACCCAGGGTGCGTTCCGCGAGCTCACCTCGACCTCGAACTGCACGACCTACCAGGCCCGGCGCCTCGATGTGCGGTACCGGCCGCCGGTGGAGGAGGGGGCGTCCGCGCCGAAGACGCAGCACGTGGCCACGCTCAACGGCACGCTCGCGACCACCCGGTGGATCGTCGCCCTGCTCGAGACGCACCAGCAGGCGGACGGCTCCGTGCGGGTGCCCGAGGTGCTGCGCCCCTACCTCGGCGGACTCGAGGTGATCCGCCCGCTCGCCGACGCGCAGGCCGCCCGGTGAGCGCGCCCTGGTTGGTCGGCCTCGACGTCGACGGCACGATCCTGCTCCAGGACGAGACCATGAGCCCCGGTGTGCCGGAGGCGATCGCCCGCGTGCGCGACGCCGGACACCTGGTCACGATCGCGACGGGGCGCAGTTGGATGGGGACGCAGCGCTACGTGGAGGAGCTGGGTCTCACGGCGGATCTCGTCGTCTGCTCGAACGGCGCAGTGACGATGCGGCGCGTGGGCGACCGGTGGGAGCGCTGGCACGTCGAGACCTTCGACCCGACTCCCGCGCTGGCTCTGCTCCGTGACCGCCTCCCGGACGCGCGATACATGGTCGAGCTCGGCTCCGGACAGCGGCTCTTCACCGAGCAGCTCGACGACTGGACGCTCGACGGCGGACGGCAGGTCGACTTCGACCGGCTCGGCGATCTCCCGGTGTCGCGCATCGTGGTCGTCTCGCCGGATCACGACGAGGACGACTTCCACCGGCTCGTGGCCGACGCGGGGCTCAACGAGGTGTCGTACGCGATCGGCTGGACCGCCTGGCTCGACATCGCTCCGCAGGGCGTCGACAAGGGAACGGCGCTGGAGCGGGTGCGTCACGAGCTCGGACTGCAGCGCGACCGCGTGCTGGTCGCGGGGGATGGTCGCAACGACATCGGGATGTTCGGCTGGGCCCTCGCGGGCGGGGGCCGTGCGGTGGCGATGGGGCAGGCGCCGGACGAGGTGAAGGACGCCGCGGGAGAGGTCACGACCGACGTCGAAACGGGGGGCCTCGCGACCGCGCTCGACACGCTTCCAGCGCCCGCCCAGGTCGACGCACGAGAATAGAGTTCGGCTAGACTCACGCCTGGTCGGCAGACGTATCTGTCGGGAGGGTTGTCCGAGCGGCCGATGGAGCTGGTCTTGAAAACCAGTGGGCAGAGATGTCTCGTGGGTTCGAATCCCACACCCTCCGCATACCGAGCACGGCGAACCCTCCACGCCGTGCCGAATCCGAAAGGGCCCGAGTGAGCGACAACCGACGCCGTCATACCCTCGCGCGACACGGTCAGCAGCACACCCCCGGCACCCTGGGTCAGCTGATGAAGTTCATCGCGATCGGCCTGGCCGTGGTGCTGGTCAGCGGCATCGGTGTCGGCACCTACATCTTCTACGACTTCTCCAGCACGGTCTCCGCCAACGCGGTCGATCTCGACGGTCAGGAAGACGTTCCGCCGGACATCGGCGAGTACAAGGGTGGTTTCAACCTCGTTCTCACGGGCGTCGACACGTGCGAGGAGAAGTACAAGGATCTCTTCGGCGATCGCTGCACCGGTCGCGACGCGGGGGGCACGCTCAACGATGTGAACCTGCTGGTCCACGTCTCGCAGGAACCCCGGCGGATCACGGTGGTCAGCTTCCCGCGTGACCTCATGGTGCCGATCCCCGAGTGCGAGGACGAGGACGGCAACGTCCACTCCGCCATGAGCAAGCAGCCGCTCAACACCGCCTACACCGACGGCGGCCTCAACTGCGTCGTCCAGACGATCTCGCAGCTGACCGACCAGGAGGTGCAGTTCGCGGCATCCGTCACGTTCGGCGGCGTGATCGAGATCACCAACGCGATCGGTGGTGTGGAGGTCTGCCTGGCCAACCCGATCAAGGACCGCTACACGGGCCTCGACATGGAGGCGGGCACGCACTGGCTCCAGGGCCTCGAGGCGCTGCAGTTCCTGCGCACCCGGCACGGCGTCGGCGACGGCAGCGACCTGGGACGCATCGGCAACCAGCAGCAGTACATGTCGAGCCTCGCGCGCGCGCTGATCAGCAGCGACACCCTCGGCAACGTCCCGGTCATGCTGAAGCTCGCCAACATCGGCCTCCAGAACCTCGAGACCAGCACGTCGCTCGCCGATCCGATGAAGATCGCGCAGATCGCGCTCGCCGTGAAGTCCGTTCCCTTCGAGGACATCGTGTTCCTCCAGTACCCGACGAACCAGGACAGCGCCGACCCCAACAAGGTGGTTCCGAACACGCAGGCGGCTGACGTGATGTGGGATGCGATCGAGAAGAACGCCCAGCTCCAGGTCACGCATCAGAACACGAGCAACGACGGGGTGATCGTGGCGGAGCCCACCACCCCCGTGGAAGCGACGCCCGATCCCAACGCGACGCCGAGCGACGTGGTGGCGCTGCCCGACAGCATCAAGGGCAACTCGGCCGCACAGCAGACCTGCTCCAACGGCAACGTGCGCTGACGCGCCAGGCGTCGTCTCTGCGCGCGGCCGGGCGCGGACCCGTCCGCCCCAGAGCGATCGAGGCTCCAGCCGGCACGCACGGAGGGCGGGGACGAGGTCGTGAGACCTCGCCCCCGCCCTCCGTGCGTGGGGCGGTGCCCGGCGTCAGCGCGCGCGACGTGTGCGCGCGACGTGCGCTGCCACGAGCCCGGCGCCGATGAGCGCGAGCACCGTTCCGCCGGTCAGGACCCAGGGCGACGTGCTGCCGCCGGTGGTCGCGAGCGATCCGGCGCTCGGATCGGCCGGAGCCGCCGGGTGCGCGGGCGTGCCCGGCGTGCCGGGGTCGGCCGGGGCGCCGGGGTCGGCCGGAGTGCCGGGGTCGGCCGGGTCCACCGGCGGGGCCGCCGGGAAGGTGTTGGTGACGACGATCTCCGCCGTACCCGCGGCCTCATCCGTGACGGTCGCCGCTGGGCCGACGGCGACGCTCGCCGCGCCGCCGTTCTCCGTCTCGGTGGCGGTGCACACGCTGGAGACCGGTGCCGTGAGGGTCTGCGTCTCGGCACCGGTGAAGGTCAGGGTGCGCGGATAGTCGGGTGCCGACTCCCCCGCCCACTGGCAGTCGACGACGACGGCGAACGGCCCCGTCGGCGTCCCGGCTCCCTCGACCGTCTTGGTGATCGCCAGCTGTCCCACACCGGTGCCGGCGCCCTCGCCGCCGGCGCTCAGGCGGCGGACCGATCCTGGCGTGCTCCAGGACTCGCCGTCCGCCGTGACCGACAGGGTGTTGCGGTACACGTCGAGCGACGGGTCGGTCACGCTGTTCTGGAACTTGACCTGCACGATCTCGCCGTCGGCCACGGCGCGGCCCATCGTGACCGTGAGCTGCTGGGCGGTGCAGTCGACCGTGTAGTCGCCGGCGTCCACCGGCACGAGATCGGTGAGGAAGCCGTCGGCATCCGCCGTCGAGGTGTGCCGCACGAGGATCGGCGACGTGCAATCGACCTCTTGGCCGGGCTGTGCCGGGTCGTCGAACACGAGAGAGGAGAACGGACCGCGGGGTGAGGCCACGGTCCATTGGAGGGCACCCTGCGGGTGGGTCGTGCCCTGATCGGCGAGGTCGGTCCAGGCGCCGGCCTTGCTGGGGGCGGTGCGGTCGATGCCCGGAACGCCCGTGGCCTCGATGCCATCGTCGAACGTGACGCCCCCGTCACCCGTGAACATGATCGGCACGGTCGTGCCGGTCTGCGTGGTCTGGAACTCGGCCGAGAAGTGCGCCGTGCCGTGCACGGAGAGCGGGTGCGTGGTGACGTAGTCGGTGAGGGTGAAGGTCGCGAGCCCCTCGGGGGAGAGGGACGCCTCCGCGACCTCGGCGCCATCGGTGTCGGTCAGGGCGAACCCCTGGGTGAGCGCGAGCAGTTCGGGTGGGAGCTGCAGCGTGAACGTGTCGCCCGCGCGGGAGTCGTCGGGGACGCTCCACGCGAGGTCGATCTGCACGTCCGATCCGGCGGCGGCGCTGCTCTGCACCACCTCCACGCTGGTGATGGCTCCATCGATGGTCGCCGCCGAGGCGGTGGACGCGGTAGCGAGGGAACTCGCGAGGAGAGCGGTGAAAGCGCCGGTGGTGGCGAGGGCGCGCGAATATCTGGTCTTCGTCATTGATTGTCCTTCGTGAGCGCTGCCTGAAGAGGCGAGTGGTGACACTAACGCGTAGCATGTTACCCTATGGCTGGGAGGGTCGAGCCCGTCGAGCTCGCGGAGGGGCCGAGCTCGGCAGGCGCGAAAGCACCAGCGGTGCGACGAACAAGGGGCGGTTCCTCTCCGACGGGAAAGGAACCGCCCCTTTTCGCCGTTCGGATCAGGCGCCGGGCGCGAAGACCTTCGGGGGATGCGTGGCGGCGACGAGGGCGCGAAGGTCTTCCAGCGTGCCGAGGGTCGCACCGCGTGCGCGGCCCTGGATCAGGACGTTCCCCAGGGCGGTCGCCTCGACCGGGCCCGCGAGGACCGGGAGGCCCGAGCGGTCGGCGGTCGCCTGGCAGAGCAGGTCGTTGAGCGCGCCGCCCCCGACCAGGTGGATGCGGTCGAGACTGCGGCCGGAGAGCTCGGCGGCCGTGTGCACCGCCTCGGCGAACGCCGCGGCGATGGACTCGATGATCGAGCGCACGAATGCCGCACGCGTCGACGGTGAAGGTTGCGGCAGCAGGGCGGCGATCCGGGCGGGCATGTCCCCCGGCGCGCTCAGCGACGGGTCGTTCGCGTCGAACACCGGGACCTGGTCGGTGACGGCCGACGCCACGGCCAGCAGTTCCGGCAGTGCGATCGGCGCACCGTCCTCGGCCTCCCACGCGCGCACCGTCTCACTGAGCAGCCAGAGCCCCGTGACGTTGTGCAGGAAGCGATACCGGCCGTCGGCTCCGCGCTCGTGCGTGAAGTTCGCCTCCCGCGCGTCGTCGGTGAGCACGGGTGCGCGCAGCTCGACGCCCACCAGGCCCCAGGTCCCGCACGAGATGAACGCGGACGAGGACGACTCCAGCGGAACGGCGACGACGGCGGACGCGGTGTCGTGCGAGGCCACCGCCACCACGGGCAGGCTCGCACCGATGCGTGCCGCGACCCCGGGGGTCAGCGTGCCGACGACCGTGCCGGCGTCGACGAGTTCGGGCAGGAGCCGTGGCGGGATCCCCGCCCTGACCGCGAGCTCGGTGTCCCATTCGCCCGACCGCACCCCGAGCAGGCCGGTGGTGGAGGCGTTCGTGCGCTCCGCCACGCGCCGGCCCGTGAGGAGGTACGCGAGGAGGTCGGGGATGAGCAGAGCCGTGTCCGCCTCCGTGAGACGCGGGTCGGCACGGAACTGGTACAGCGTGGTGAACGGCAGGAACTGCAGGCCGTTGCGCTCGTACAGCTCCGCGAAGGGCACCTCGCCATGCACCTCGGCCACGCCACGGGCGGTGCGGCGGTCGCGGTAGTGGAACGGCTCCCCGAGCAGCTCGCCGTCGCGCAGCAGCCCGTAGTCCACCGCCCAGGAGTCGATCCCGATGCTCTCGATGGACGGCTCGCGGCGGACGGCCTCGGCGAGCCCGTCCACCACGTGCTCGTACAGGGCGGCGAAGTCCCAGTGCAGTCCGTCGGCACGCTCCACCGCTCCGTGCGGGAACCGCGAGACGGGTTCCAGGTCGAGCACCCCGGGGCCGATGCGCCCGATCATGACCCGGCCGCTGGTCGCGCCCAGGTCGACCGCCGCCACCGCCCTGACCCTCGTGTCGTTCATCGGCCGGTGACCCTCATCGCAGGAACGCGGCGGCGACGCCGGAGTCGACGGGGATGTGCAGGCCGGTGGTGCGGCTCAGCTCCGGTCCGGTGAGCACGTAGACGGCATCGGCGACGTTCTCCGGCACGACCTCGCGCTTGAGGATCGTGCGGTTGGCGTAGAACTGGCCGAGGTCCTCTTCCTTGACACCGTACGTGGCGGCACGGTTGGCGCCCCAGCCCGACGCGAAGATGCCGGAGCCGCGCACGACGCCGTCGGGGTTGATGCCGTTGACCCGCACGCCGTGCTCGCCGAGCTCGACCGCGAGCAGCCGCACCTGGTGGGCCTGGTCGGCCTTGGTCGCGGAATAGGCGATGTTGTTCGGGCCCGCGAACACGGAGTTCTTCGACGAGATGTAGATGATGTCGCCGCCGAGCTTCTGATCGATCAGCACACGGGCCGCGGCCTTCGACACCAGGAACGAGCCCTTGGCCATGACGTCGTGCTGCAGGTCCCAGTCCTTCTCGGTCGTCTCCAGCAGCGGCTTCGACAGGGAGAGCCCCGCGTTGTTGACGACCAGGTCGACGCCGCCGAACGCGAGCAGGGCCTCGTCGAGCGCGGCCCGCACGGCCTCGGCATCCGCCACGTTCGCGGCGACGCCGATCGCGACGTCGGTGTTCCCGAGCTCGGCGGCCGCGGCCTGCGCCTTCTCGAGATCGAGATCGGCCACGACCACGCAGGCGCCCTCGGCGGCCAATCGGGTCGCGATCGCCTTGCCGATGCCGGAGGCGGCGCCGGTGACGAACGCGATGCGACCCTGGTGGGTCTTCGGCTTCGGCAGCCGCTGGAGCTTGGCCTCCTCCAGCGCCCAGTACTCGATGCGGAACTTCTCGGCGTCGGAGATCGGGGCGTAGCTCGACACGGCCTCGGCGCCGCGCATGACGTTGATCGCGTTGACATAGAACTCGCCGGCGACGCGCGCGGTCTGCTTGTTCGCGCCGTAGGAGAACATGCCCACGCCGGGCACGAGCACGATGAGCGGGTCGGCGCCGCGGATGGCGGGGGAGTCGGGGGTGGCGTGCGCGTCGTAGTAGGCCCGGTAGTCGGCGCGGTACTGCGTGTGCAGCTCGTGCAGACGCGCGATCTGCTCGTCGACGGTCGCCGTGGGGGGCAGGTCGAGGATCAGCGGCTTCACCTTGGTGCGCAGGAAGTGATCGGGGCAGCTGGTGCCCAGGGCCGCGAGGGCGGGCGCCTTCTCGGCTGCGAGGAAGTCGAGCACGACGGCGTCGTCCGTGAAGTGCCCCACCATCGGCTTGTCGGTCGAGGCGATGCCGCGGATGGTGCCGGCGAGGGCCGCGGCCCGACGGCGACGGTCGGCCTCGGGGAGCGCCTCGAACCCCGGGCGGACGGGACCGAACGGCTCGGCGCGGCCGTGGTCGGCGAGGTACGCCGCCGCGGTGTCGATGATCCAGAGGGAGTTCGCCTCGGCCTCGTCGGAGGTGTCGCCCCACGCCGTGATGCCGTGCCCGCCGAGGATGCAGCCGATCGCGGCGGGGTTCTCCGCCTTGATGGCGGCGATGTCGAGTCCGAGCTGGAAACCAGGGCGCCGCCACGGCACCCACACCACGCGGTCGCCGAAGATCGCGGTCGTCAGGGCCTCGCCGTCGGCGGCGGTCGCGATCGCGATGCCCGAGTCGGGGTGCAGGTGGTCGACGTGCGCCGCGTCGACGAGTCCGTGCATGGCCGTGTCGATCGAGGGGGCTGCCCCGCCCTTGCCGTGCAGGCAGTAATCGAACGCGGCGACCATCTCGTCTTCGCGGTCGATTCCGGGATACACGTCGACGAGCGCCCGCATCCGGTCGAGGCGCAGCACGGCGAGGCCGCTCTCGGTGAGGGTGCCCAGGTCGCCGCCCGAGCCCTTGACCCACAGCAGTTCGACGGGCTGCCCGGTGACGGGATCGATCTCGGTGCCCTTGGCCGAGGTGTTGCCCCCGGCGTAGTTGGTGTTCTTCGGGTCTGCGCCCAGACGGTTGCTCCGCGCGATCAGCTCGGCGGCGGTCGGGTTGGTCATGACGATCTCCTGCACCATCGGGGGAGCGCCGCAGCGCTGTTAAGTCCTGTGAAAGATAACACGATCTGACGCCAGCGCCAAGGGTCAGCGCACCTCGGCGATCCCCCGGAAGGGGTCGAGGCGCTCATCCGCCGGATCGAGATCGGTGATCAGCACGTCCACCTGCGCGGGCTCGAGGGCGCGGGCGACCGACCGACGACCCAGCTTGGTCGCATCGACGCAGAGCACCGTGGTGCTCGCCTGCGCGGCCAGCGCCCGCTTGACCTCGGCCTCCTCCACCGACACCTCGGAAGAGCCGTCGATCTCGTCGAGGGCATCGGCCGAGGCGAAGAACACGTCGAAGTACACCGCCTGCAGGCTGCGGAGGGCGAGGGGTCCGATCAGGCTGCCCGTGGTCGGCTCGGCGGTGCCGCCCGACAGCACCGCGGTCACCCCCTCCCGCGGCTGCAGCAGCTGGAAGGTCTCAACGGCGTTGGTGTACACGGCGAGTGCGTCGCGCGGTCCGAGCACCGCGGCGAGCGTGCTGATCGTCGTCGACGCGTCGAGGGCCACCGTCCCGGCGGCCGGCACCAGGTGCAGCGCCTTCTCGGCGATCACCCTCTTGGCGCTCGCCCGCATGCTGCGCCGGGCGTCGAAGGGCCGGGCGCGGGGAGCCGCTGTCGCCCCGCCGCGCACCCGTCGCACCCGCCCCTCGGCCTCGAGTTCGAGGAGGTCGCGCCGGATCGTCATCGACGACACCGCGAACAGCTCCGCTGCCCCGTCGATCGAGACGCCCTCGGGGCCTTCGGCCATCGCGACCAGCTCGTCGCGGCGGCGCTGAGCGTCGAGGTTTCCGGAAAGAGCCATACCGGGAATCTAGCCGGTGGGCGTGCGCTGCCGACCGCCGCGATCGACGAGCGTGGTCGGCACGAGGTGCAGGGCGGGTGGCGCGGCGGCGTCCCCCGCGATGCGGTCGAGCAGGGTGGTGGCGGCCAGGGCGCCCAGTGCGGCGACGTCGTAGGCCACCACGCGCAGCGGCCGCGGCAGCATCCACGACAGCTCGAAGTCGTCGAAGCCGGTCACCGCGACGTCGGCGTCACGCCGCGTGAGCTCTTCGAGGGCTCCGACCGTCGCGCGGTTGTTGCCGCAGAACAGGGCCGTCGGCGGGCGGGGGCCGTCGAGGAGGCGCGCCGTGGCAGCCGCGGCGTCCTGCGGGGTGTGGATGCCCGTGACGAGGAGCGACGGATCGAGCGCGCGGCCCGCGGCGGCGAACGCCTCCTCGGCCCCGGCCAGCCGCTCGCGCATCGTGTAGATCTCCGTCGCGTCGAGCAGGAGCCCGATCCGCTCATGCCCGCCCAGCAGTTCGGCGACCGCCGCGCGTGCACCGCCGCGGTTGTCGAGCAGCACGGTGTCGGCGGGGATGCCGTCGCCCGGGCGGTCGAGGAACACGACCGGCGTGCCGTGGGCGACCTCGGGCGCCAGGTAGCCGTGATCGGTTGCGGCGGGGACCAGGATCAGCCCGCCCACCCGGCGCTGGCAGAGGTCGAGGGCGAGGCGGCGCTCGACGGCGGGATCCTCCTCGCTGGAGGCCATCAGGACGTGCAGACCCCGCTGTGACGCGACGGCCGACACGGCCGCGGCGACCCCCATCGAGAAGGAGTTGGAGAGGTCGGCGGCGAGGAACCCGATGGTGTCGTTGGTGCCGGAGCGCAGGCTCGCCGCGAGGGCGTTGCGGTGGTAGCCGAGGCGGTCGATGGCCTCGCGCACGCGGTCGGCCAGGGCGGGGTCGACGTTGGGCTCCGCGTTGATGACGCGCGAGACGGTCTTCAGACTGACCCCCGCCGCGGCGGCCACGTCGTTCATCGTCGGCCTGCCGCTGCCGCGCATCGTGCGCCCTCCGCTCACCACCTCTCCACGATAGGAGCGTGCGCGCCGTTCACCCGCGCGGCGCGACGGCCGCGCCCGACTGATGCGAGGCGATAGCCGCCGCGAAGATCCGATGCGTCGCGGCCGCCTCCTCCGGTCGCACGGTGCCGAAGCCGTCGCCGAGGAGCCCCTGATGCTCGGCGAGGAACGCCGCCCACATCTGCAGGATCGCGTCCGAGAAGCCCGACTCGAAGTTCGGCCCGGTCACCGTGGGCCACACCGACTGGCTGCCGGCGTCGATGCGCTGCCAGCTCTGCTCGCGCCCGACCCCCGGCACGTCGATCAGCGCGAACACCTGTACCTCCTTGGGGTTCTTGGTGCTGAAGCGCACGGCGCCCTCCATGCCGATCGCCTCGAACTCCCAGGTGTTCTTCTCGCCGGGGGCGATCCGCTTGGTCTCGGTCGTGAGCGGGAACCGCGCCCCGTCGTGCGTCGCCCACGAGTGCAGGACAGCGTTGTCCCAGGTGTCGCACGGCTGCGGGGTGCCGTCGGGTCCCGGCCGTTCGGTGACGATGTCCTGCAGCACGCCGCTGACGGTCTCGGGCATCCAGCCCAGGCGCAGCGGCACGTGCCAGGTGTGCATGCCGAGGTCGTTGAGCACCCCGGCCTCGCCGCAGAACCGCTGCTGGCGCTTCCAGTTCAGCGGCTTCGCCGTATCGAGGTCGCTGGCGTGCAGGAACGCGCAGCGCGCCTCGACGATGCGACCGAGCGCCCCGGAGCGCACGTAGTCGACCGCCCACTGGGCGCCGGGGAAGTACGGCATCTCACTCGACACCCGTACGAACGACCCGGGGGTCTCGTCGATCGCCCGGAGGATCGCGTCGGCGGCGGCCCCGTCGACGCCGAAGGGCTTCTCGGCCAGCAGGGCCTTGCCCGCCCGGATCGTGTCGACGTAGAGCTGCTCATGCAGGTCGTGGCGGACGGCGATGTAGACCACGTCGATGTCGGGATCGGCCAGCAGCTCATGGTGGTCGGTGGTGGTGAGGCGCACGGTGTCGATCCCGGCGAACCACTCCAGGGCCGCGGGGTTGATGTCGCACACCGCCACGAGCTGCGGGTCGGCGGGGTGGTCGACGAGCGCGGGCCAGCGGCGCAGGGCCGCCGCGATCTCTCGGCCCATCAGACCCCCGCCGATGATGCCGACGTTCACGCGGCGCCCGCTCATCGCGTCGCTCCGATCAGGCGGAGCGCGTCGTCGACCGAGGCGTCGTCGTGCACCACGGCCATCAGGGCTGCGGTGATGCCCCGGGGGTCGTCGTGCTGGATGACGTTACGGCCGTACACGATGCCGCGGGCACCCTGCGCGAGGACGGCGACCGTGCGCTCGAGGAGCGTGCGATCGTCGACGCGTCCGCCGCCGCGCACCAGGACCGGGGTGTCGCCGGCGGCCTGGATGACGCGGTGGTAGTCGGAGATCTCGTCGGTGGGATCGGCCTTGATGAGGTCGGCCCCGAGCTCCCTGGCCTGCCGCACGAGCGTGACGATCTTGGCGGTGTCGCCGTCCACCGCATAACCCCCCGCGCCCGCCCGGGTCTGCATCACCAGCGGCTCGATCATCAGGGGCATGCCGTAACGCTCGGCGTCGGTGCGCAGCGCGAGGATCGACCGGATGCACTGCTCGCGCACCTCGGGGTGGCCGGGGATGTCGAGCAGGTTCACGCACACGGCGACCGCGTCGAGCCGCACCGCCACCTCGATCGCGTCGGGCACGTGGATCGAGTGCAGCGGCGACTCCAGCGGGTCGTTGTAGACGTTGGCGATGTCGGTGCGCAGCACGAGGCCGGGCTTCTGCTTGCCGGGGACGGACTGCAGCAGCGGGGCCTGGCCGAGCGTCAGCTGGATCGCATCCGGGCCCGCGTCGACGAGGGTGCGGACGGTCGCGGCCATGTCCTCGATGCCGGTGAGGAACGAGTGCTCGTGGAAGGCCCCGTGGTCGACGGCCACGTCGAGGGCGCGACCGGAGCGGGCGTGGAACAGGCGGTGGAGGCGAGGCTTCGTCATCGATGGTGCTCTCTGCGTGAGGGTGGCGCGGCGATGCGCACGATCAGTATGCAGAGACGAGACAACGTTGTCAATTGCGAGGATCCGGGCCGGACGAGCGCCTGCTACGGTGGCCGCACGCGCGCCAGGACGGCGCGGGAGAAGGGCGGGCGATGGTGGCGGAGCTGTACGGGGCGCCGATCGACGAGGCCTGGCGACGGCTCGGACACCGCGGGCAGGCCGTGACGGTGGAGTCGTCGCTGCGGACCGACGGACCGGATGCGGGGAGCCGTCGGATCCGGGTCGTCAACGGCGACCTCGACCTCGAGGTCCTGCCCGATCGCGGCCTCGACCTGGGGCAGCTGCGGGTCGCGGGCATGCCCTTCGCGTGGACCTCGGCGACCGGATTCCCCCCGATCGTCCCCGGGCCGGACGACGACGGCTGGCTGCGGTCGTTCGGGGGTGGGCTGCTGACGACCTGCGGACTGCGCAGCTTCGGAGCGCCGTCCGTCGACGAGGGTGAGGCGCATCCGCTGCACGGCCGATACTCGTCGCTGCGCGCCGAGGTCACGCGCACCGAGGTGACCGACCGCGAGGTCGTGGTCGAGGGCACGGTCCGCGAGGTCGAGGTCTTCGGGGTGCACCTCGAACTCCGGCGCCGCATCAGCACGCCGATCGGGTCGCGCCTGGTCCGGGTGCAGGACCTCGTGGTCAACCGCGGGGCGGCCGCCGTGGAGCCCATGGTGCTCTACCACCTCAACCTCGGCTGGCCGCTGGTCGACGAGGGGACCGTGCTGCACTCGCCGGCGACCGCTGTCGAGCCCCGGGACGCGCAAGCGCGGGCGGGCCTCGGCTCGTGGGACCGGTTCCCGGCCCCGGCGGTGTCGTATCCCGAGCAGGTGTTCCGCCACGAGCTGCCGCTTCGGGAGCGGGTCGACATCGTCGTCGAGAGCCCGCGCGGGGCGGCGGTCCGCATCGCCGTCGACACCGCACGCCTGCCGGCGCTGTTCCAGTGGCGCGTCGCCGAGGAGCGCGGCCACGTCGTCCTGGGGATCGAGCCGGCGACCGTGCCGACGATCCTCGGCCGGGCCGATGCGCGGGCTCGCGGACTGCTGCGCCCGCTGGCGCCCGGCGGGGTGCTCGAACTGGGCGTCGACGTCGAGGTGGCGCCCGGCGGGTGACCGCTCGCAGCGGTGGGCTGCGATCGAATCGGCGCTTGACAACGTTGTCGACCCGGTCGCATGATGTTCCCATCGAACTCGCGATGGCCGCGGATTCAACGATGACAACGATGTCGAGGTGGCAATGGAGCGCGACGAGTCGAGCGCGACGGTGGGCACCCAGCGTGACGGGCGCCGCCGGGCGCGCATCACCGACGTGGCGCAGCTCGCCGGCGTGAGCATCAAGACCGTCTCGCGCGTCGTCAACGGCGAGAGCGGCGTGCTTCCCGAGACCCGCGAACGCGTCGCCGCCGCGGTGCTCGAGCTCGGCTTCGTGCCCGACCGTCGCGCCCGGTCGCTCAAGCGCGGCGACACCGACACCATCGGCATCCTCATCGACGCCATCTCCGACCCGTTCTTCGCCGCGTTCGTCAGCGCCGTCGAGGAGCTCGCCGTCGCCGAGGGCCTCAACGTGCTCTTCGCCAGCACCGTGCACGACGCCGCACAGGAGCGCGAACAGCTCGAACGTCTCACCGGCGACCGCCTGCGCGGGCTCATCATCTCGCCCTTCGCGATCGAGTCCGCCGAGCTGGCGGCGCTGCGGCAGCGGTTCCCGGTGATCTGCGTCGACCGTTCGCGCGAAGGCATCGACTCGATCGTCGTCGACGACTACGGCGCCACGCTCGAAGCCGTCCGCGGCTTCCTCTCCCGCGGGCACCGCCGCATCGGCTTCATCGGCGAGGAGATCCCGTACCCCACCGTGTTCGAGCGCCTGAGCGCCTACCGCGACGCCCACGCCGAGGCCGGGGTCGAGGTGGACGAGAGCCTGATCATCGCGCAGGGCCGCCACCGCGAAGAGCGGTCGATCAGCGAGCTGCTCGCCCGCCCCGACGCGCCGACGGCCCTCTTCTGCGCCACCAGCCCCGCCGCCATCGCGACCATCCACGTGCTCAGTGCCGACCGCGTGCCGATGCCCGCGCTGATCTCGTTCGGCGACTTCCAGTTCGCCGACGTGTTCACCCCCGGCATCACCTGCGTCGACCAGGACCCCCGGCTGATCGGCGAGGCGACGTTCCGGCGGCTGATGCAGCTCGGCGCCGACCCCCAGGCCGAGCCGGAGCACATCGTCGTCCCCACCCGCCTCATCGCCCGCGGCTCGGGCGAGATGGCCCCCGAGCGCGACGCATCGGCCCGCCCGATCGGAGACCTGCGATGAACCCGGTCCTGCTGCCGCCCAACCCCGTCCAGCACTTCTACCGCGGCGGCGACCGCATCGCGGCGCTGCGCGGGATCGAGCCGGAGACCGACCACCAGCCCGAGGAGTGGCTGGGCGCGACGGTGTCGCGGTTCGGCACGCCGGACACCGGTCTCGCCGTCACCGCCGACGGCGCCCTGCTGCGCGACCTCGTGACCGCCGACCCCGCGGCCTGGACCGGCCCGGGGAGCGGAGCCGACGCGGGCGACGTGGGACTGCTGGTCAAGCTGCTCGACGCCCGCCAGCGCCTCCCCGTGCACGTGCACCCCGACCGGGCGTTCGCCACGAGCCACCTGGACTGCCCGTACGGCAAGACGGAGGCGTGGTTCGTGCTCGACACCGAGGCCGACAGCGCCGTGCACCTCGGCTGGAACACCGACCTCGACCGGGCCGAGCTGGACCGCCGCCGCGACGCCCAGGACAGCGAGTGGATGCTCGTGCACATGAACCGCGTCGTCGTGCGCCAGGGCATGGGCATCCTCGTGCCCGCCGGCACCGCGCACGCCATCGACGGCGGCATCTTCGTCGCCGAGGTGCAGGAGCCCACCGACTTCTCCATCCTGCTGGAGTGGTCGGTCACCACCTCGACCCGCGAGGAGTCGCACCTGGACCTCGGCTTCGACGCCGTGATGCCCGCCGTCTCGGCCGACCGCCTCGCCCCCGAGCAGCTCGCCGCACTGATCAGCGACGCGGGCACGACGCCCGCCGGCCCGCGCTTCCGCTCGCTCCTGCCCGCCGCCGCCGACCCCTTCTTCCGCCTCTGGGACGCGGCCGTCTCCGGGGACGTCTCGACCGAGCGCCCTGCCGGCTTCGGCGTCGTGCTGGTGCAGGAGGGGGAGGGCGAGCTGGTCGGCGCGTCCGGTCGGATCGCCGTCTCGCACGGCCAGGCCTTCGCCGTGCCGCACGCCTTCGGCGCCTGGCACCTCGCGGGTGACGCGCGCGTGCTCGTCGCCGAGCCGGGCGCGGGATGGCCGACCACGCTCACCGGGACCGGGATCCGATGAACGGCTACGTCGTCGGGGTCGACATGGGATCGACCAGCATCAAGCTCCTCGTCGCCGACACCGACGGACGCCAGGTGCTCGTCGCGAGCCGCCGGTCGCCGTGGACGAGCCGTGAGCACGGCCGCGCCGAGATGCCCGCCGCGGTCGCCGTCGACACCGTCCGCGAGCTCGCCCACGAGGCCGACGTCCTGCTGCGCGTGCACGGCCCCTACCGCGTGCTCGCGCTCGGGGTGTCGGGCATGGCCGAGGCCGGCGTGCTGCTGGACGCCGCCGGAGAGCCCGCGGCGCCCGTCATGGCCTGGTTCGACCCGCGCGGTGCCGCCGAGATCCTCGCCACCCCCGACGCCTTCCGCGCGGAGTTCCTCGGACGGACCGGACTGCCGGTGGGCCCGCTGGCCTCCATCGCCAAGATCCTGCACCTGCGCGAGTCCGGGGTGGACCTGCGCGGACGCACCTTCCTCACCGTGCCGGAGCTGGTGGTGCACGCCCTCGGCGGCCCCCGCGTCGCCGAGTACTCCCTGGCGTCGCGCACCGGGCTGCTCGACCAGGACGACAGCACGCCGTGGGACGCCGCCTTCGAGGTGCTCGGCGTGGGCGACGACCTGCTCGCGGAGCGCGTCGGCGCGGGCAGCGCCGTGGGCATCCTCTCGGACGACGCCATGCCCGACGGCTTCCGCGGCGCCGTGCTCACCGTCGCCGGCCACGACCACCTCGTCTCCGCCGTCGCGGTGGGCGCCGTCCACAGCAGACAGCTGTACGACTCGATGGGCACGGCCGAGGCGCTGGTGCGGGTGCTCGACGGCCCGCTGCCGTTCGACGCGCGCGAACGGCTCGCCCTCGCCGGCATCAACACCGTGCGTCATGTGCTGCCGGGCAAATACGTGCTGCTCGCCGGCACGAAGTCCGGTCTGCTCATGCGGCGCGTGCTGCAGCTGCTGGGCATCGCCGACGCCGCCGGCCGGGCGCGGATCGATGAAGCCGTGATGGCGCTGCCCGTCACCGGCACGCTCGCCGACGGGGCCCTCGCGGTCAGCGGTGCCCGCAACGACGACGGCGAGCTGAAGATCGTCGCGAACGGCGACGGCCTCGACCCGGCGGAACTGTTCACCGCGACGCTGCTGCACGGCAACGACATGTGCGCCGAGCTCATGGAGGTCATGGACCGCGAGGTCGCGCCGCCCACCTCGACCGTGCTGACCGGGGGCTGGTCGAGCATGGCGAGCGTCGTCCGCGCGCGCCGACTCGTGCTGCCCGATGTCACGGTCGCCACGCACGACGAGGCCACCGCCTACGGCGCCGCGCTGTTCGCCGCGTTCGCCGCGAGCACCCGCACCGACTTCGAGAGCGTGGCCGCGGCGTTCCGCTCCGGCCACTCCGATCACGACAACAGCAAGGGAAGGAGCTGACCCATGTCGCTCAGTTCTACGGTTCCGGTTCTCCAGGCGCGCGGACTCTCGCGCCAGTTCGGCCACGTGCGCGCGCTGAACGACGTCGACTTCGAGGTGTATCCGGGGGAGGTGACGGCCCTCATCGGCGACAACGGCGCCGGCAAGTCGACGCTCGTCAAGGCGCTCTCGGGCAACCTCGCCGTCGACTCCGGCACGATCCTGTTCGACGGCGAAGAGGCCGACATGTCCACGCCGTCCGCGGTGAGCGCGCTCGGTGTCGAGACCGTCTACCAGGACCTCGCGCTCGCGCCCCACCTCGACCCGGTGCAGAACATGTACCTCGGCCGCGAGCTGCGCCAGACCGGCGTCGCCGGCGCCCTCGGCTTCATGAAGACCAAGGAGATGCGCGCCCAGTCGCGGGCCGCCTTCGACGAGCTGGGCGCCACCGTGCGCTCGCTCACCTCGCCGGTGGGGGAGATGTCGGGCGGCCAGCGGCAGGCCATCGCCATCGCCCGCGCCGTGCACTGGGCCTCGCGCGTGGTGTTCCTCGACGAGCCCACCGCGGCGCTGGGGGTGCGGCAGACGCAGAACGTGCTCGAGACGATCCGCCGGGTGCGCGACAAGGGCATCGCCGTGGTGTTCATCTCGCACTCCATGCCGCACGTCATGGAGGTCTCCGACCGCATCCAGGTGCTGCGCCTGGGCACGCGCGTTGCCAACATCCCCGCCGCCGACACCTCCATGGAGGAGCTCGTCGGCCTCATGACCGGCGCCGTGACCCGCGACGCCGCCCCGCCCGTGGCCGACGTCGCCCCCGAAGGCGACGTCGCCGAGACCTCCGCCGCTGACAAGGAGCCGAACCGATGAGCACGACGAAGCCCCCCACGGAGACCGTGGCGATCGGCACCCTCGAGGAGCCGAAGAACGGCTACTTCCGCAACCTGCTCCGCGCCCAGGCCTTCCAGATCCTGCTCGTGCTGATCGCGATCGTCGTCGTGTTCAGCCTGCTGGCACCCGACACGTTCGCCCAGTGGTCGAACTTCCGGCTGATCATCCAGAACGCCTCGATCCTCGCCGTGCTCGCGGTCGGCATGACCTACGTGATCATCACGGCCGGCATCGACCTGTCGATCGGCTCGGTGCTGGTGTTCTCCGGCGTCGTCTCGGCCATGGTCATGCGCGTCATCGGCGGGGCGGGCTGGGGCACGGCCGTGGTCGGCATCCTCGTCGCGATCGCCTGCGGCATCGGCTGGGGACTGCTCAACGGGTTCCTCATCGCCAAGGCGAAGATCCCGCCGCTGATCGTCACGCTCGGCACGCTGGGCATGTCGCTCGGCCTCGCGCAGATCCTCACCGGCGGCGTCGACATCCGTGAGGTGCCCGCCGTGCTGACCACCACCATCGGCTACGGCAACGTGCTCGGCACGATCCCCACCATCTCGGTCATCGCCCTCGTGATCATCGTGATCGGCGGAGTGGTGCTGCACTTCACCCGTTTCGGCCTGCACACCTACGCGGTCGGATCGAGCGAGCTCGCCGCGCGACGGGTGGGCGTGAAGGTGGACCGCCACCTCATCGCGATCTACACCCTCTCCGGCGGTCTCGCCGGCGTCGCGGGCATCCTCTCGCTGTCGCAGTTCTCCACCACCGCGATCGCCGGGCAGTCGCAGACCAACCTCAACGTGATCGCCGCGGTCGTCATCGGCGGCACGAGCCTCTTCGGCGGCGTCGGCACCATCGTCGGCACCGTCGTGGGCCTGTTCATCCCCGCGGTGCTGCAGAACGGCTTCGTCATCACCGGCGTGCCGCCGTTCTGGCAGCAGGTCGCCGTCGGCGCGGTGCTCATCACCGCCGTCTACGTCGACCAGGTCCGCCGCTCGGCCGCCATGCGCGGCAACTCCCAGAGCCTCTGGCGCAAGTTCGTCAGCGGGGGCCGGCGTACCTGACGCCCGGCCCACCACCATCCACACACAGTCAAGAGAAGAACGGTGATCACAATGAAGTGGAACAGGAAAGCGATCAGCATCGCCGCACTCGGCGCGTCCGCGACGCTCATCCTCGCCGGTTGCGCAGGCGGGGGCGGAGACGCGGGCGGCGACGGCGGATCCAGCGGCGGCGACGACGGCTACAACATCGCGTTCGTGCAGGGCGTGGCCGGAGACGAGTTCTACATCTCCATGCAGTGCGGCATCGAAGAAGCGGCCAAGGAGGCCGGAGCGACGGTGCAGGTGCAGGGCCCGGAGAAGTTCGACCCGACGCTGCAGAAGCCGATCGTCGATGCGCTCGTCGCCTCCAAGCCCGACGCGCTGCTCATCGCCCCGACCGACGTGACCGCGATGCAGGCGCCCATCCAGGCCGCGGCCGACGCCGGCATCAAGGTCGTCCTCGTCGACACCACCCTGGAGGACCCGTCGATGGCGGTCTCCCAGATCGCGTCGGACAACGAGGGCGGTGGCGCCGCGGCGTTCGAGGCCATCCAGAAGGCGCACCCCGAGGGCGGCAAGGTGCTCGTGGTCTCGATCGACCCCGGCATCTCCACGTCGGACGCGCGCGGTGAGGGCTTCGAGAAGGCCGTCGCCGAGGACTCGAAGTTCGAGTCGCTGGGCATCGAGTACTCGCACAACGAGCCCGCGGAGGCCGCCCGCATCGTGACCGCCGCGCTGCAGGCCAACCCGGACATCGTCGGCATCTTCGCCGCCAACCTGTTCGCCGCCGAGGGCACCGCGACCGGCATCCAGCAGGCCGGCAAGCAGGGCGAGGTGACCGTGGTCGGCTTCGACGCCGGACCCGCGCAGGTCGAGGCGCTCCGCAACGACGTCGTCCAGGCGCTCGTCGCCCAGGAGCCGGCCACCATCGGCAAGGACGGCGTCGCCCAGGCGCTCGCCGCCCTCGAGGGAGACGCCACCGAGGAGAAGATCCAGACCGGGTTCACGGTCATCACCAAGGAGAACATCGACACCGACGGCGCCGACGCCGTCTACAAGTCGACCTGCTGACACCCCCTCCGGCGACCGGGGGATCCCCCGGTCGCCGGAGTCACCCCCGAGAGGACCCCATGAGCTTCCCTGATCTCGCCGGAAAGGTCGCCGTCGTCACCGGAGGCGCCCGCGGCATCGGCTACTCGCTCGCCACCGCCCTCGCCCGCGCCGGTGTGCGCGTGGCGCTGCTGGACCTGCTGCCCGAGGTCGAGGAGTCCGCCGCGCGGCTGGCATCCGAGACCGGAGCCCGCACCGCCGCCGCCCTGGTCGACGTCACCGATGCCGACTCGGTCGAGCGCGCCTTCGCGGCGGTGCGCGAGGAGCTCGGCGTCGCCGACCTGCTGGTGACCGCGGCCGGCATCACCATCTGGGGCGACTCGACCGAGGTCGATCCCGGCACGTGGGCGAAGGTCGTCGACGTGAACCTCAGCGGCACGTTCTACTGCACGCAGGCCTTCGCCCGACCGCTGCGGGCGGAGGGCCGCGAGGGGTCCGCGATCCTCATCTCGTCGATGTCGGGCCGGGTGGTCAACGTGCCCCAGCATCAGGCGTCGTACAACGCGTCGAAGGCCGCCGTCGACCAGCTGGCGAAGTCGCTCGCCGTGGAGTGGGCGCCCGCGATCCGGGTCAACGCCATCGCGCCCGGCTACATCCTCTCCGACATGACCCGCCAGTTCACCGAGGCCAACCCCGAGCTGGCCGCCGACTGGGTGTCGATGATCCCGGCCGGCCGCATGGGCGTGCCCGCCGACCTCGACGGCCTGCTCCTGCTGCTCGCCTCGTCGGCCTCGTCGTACCTCACCGGGCAGACGCTGGTGATCGACGGCGGCTACACCGCGATCTGACATGACGGCCGCCTACCTCGCCGTCGACCTGGGCTCGTCGAGCCTGCGCGTCATGGTCGGCCTGCTGCGCCCCGACGCGCCGGACGGGCCCCGGATGGCGGTCCGGGAGGCCGCCCGGTTCCCCAACACCCCGGTGCCGCGCGCCGAGGGGCTCGGGTGGGACGTGCCTGCGCTCTTCGACGGCGTGCTCGCCGGACTCCGCGCGGGCGTCGCGATCGCCGCGGAGGAGGGAGCGGAGCTGCGCGGCATCGGCGTGGACGCGTGGGGCGTGGACTACGCCCGGCTCACCGTCGACGGCACCCTGCGTCCGTTCGTGCGGCACCACCGCGCTGCCGACCCGGACCTCGCCGCCCGCACCTCCGCCGGCCGCGACCTCGCCGCCGACTACGCCGTCACCGGGGTGCTCGACCAGGCCATCAACACGGCCCATCAGCTGCGGCAGGACCAGTCCGCGGGCATCGGCGACCCCGACGACACGATCCTGCTGACCGCCGACATCGTCGTGCACCTGCTCACCGGGCGGGTGGGGGCCGAGCCCTCGCTCGCCTCGACCACCGCGCTGCTCGACCGGGCGACCGGGGACTGGTCGGCCGCGCTCGCCGCGGGTCTTCCCGCCCGGCTCCCTCCCGTGGTGCCGACGGGATCGTCGGCCGGGCCCACCACCGCCCGGGTCACCGCGGCGATCGGCGCCGCGCACCCCGTGCCCGTCTTCGCGGTGACGGCGCACGACACCGCCGCCGCATTCATGGCCGTGACCGCCGCCGACGACGAGGGGACCGGTGTCGTCTCCAGCGGGAGCTGGGGGGTGGCCGGGGTGGCCCTGCCCGCGCTGCTGCGCGACGACCGCGCCCGCCGCGACGGCTTCACCCAGGAGATCGGCGCCGGGGGCGACACCCTGCTGGTGAAGAACCTCAGCGGCATGTGGCTGCTGCAGCAGACGCTGCGCGAGTGGGCCGCCGCCGACGGCGAGGCCGAGCCGTCGCTCGACATGCTCACCGCGCTGCTCGACGCGGCGGCCCGGTCGTCGTACCCCGGTCTCTTCGATCCCGCCGACCCCGCGCTGCAGGCCCCGGACGACCTGGTCGCGCGGTTGGTGCGGGCGTGCGTCGAGGGCGGGGCCGAGCCGCCGTCCACCAGGGCCGACCTCGTCCGCGCCATCGTGGACAGCCTCGCCGTCGCCTACGCCGACACCGTCGCGCTCGCCGCCCGCCGGAGCGGACGCACCCTGGAGCGCATCCGCATCGTCGGCGGCGGCGCGCGCAACGCCCTGCTGTGCGCCCGCACCGCCGCCCGCAGCGGGCTTCCCGTCATCGCCGGACCCGTCGAGGCATCCGTCCGCGGTGTGCTGCTGCAGGTCGCGCTCGCCGCCGGCGACCTGCCCGACGCCGCGACCGCCCGTGCCCTCCCGGTCGACGACGGCGACGGCCCGCCGCGCGTCCACCACCCCGCCCCCACCCGATCGGAGCCCCTGCATGACCTCGCGTGAGCTGCTCGCCGCCCTCAGCCGCCGCCTCGGCGACCCCGCCCTCGACGCGGCCGTCCTCGGCGAGGGCAACACCTCGATGCGCGAGGGCGACACGATGCTGGTCAAGGCCTCGGGCGCCGTGCTCGGAGCCGCCCGCCCGGAGGACTTCGTACCGCTGGTGCTCGCCGAGGCGCGCGAGCTCATCGACGACGAGCGCGCGACGGGCACCGATGTCGACCGCTACTTCGACCGCGTCGCGGAGGCGGAGGGACGACGGCCCTCGGTCGAGGCGCTGCTGCACGTGGTGCTCTACGACCAGGCGCCGGCGCGGGTGATCGCCCACGCGCATCCGACCGCGGTGAACGCCGTGCTGTGCTCGCAGAGACCCGAGCTGCTGGTGGAGGGTGCGCTGTTCCCCGACCAGATCGTGGTGCTCGGAGCGGCCCCGCTGCTGGTGCCCTACATCGATCCGGGTCTCGCCCTCGCGCGGGAGGTGCGGGCGCGGCTCGCGGCGCACATCGACGCCCACGGCTCACCGCCCGTCACCGTGTACCTGCAGAACCATGGGATGTTCGCGACCGGCGCGACGGCTGACCAGGTCATCGGGATGACCGCGATGGCGCAGAAGTGCGCGCGGGCGATCATCGGTGCCGAGACGCTGGGCGGGGTGCGGTTCATGCCGGCCGACGAGGTGCGGCGCATCGACACCCGGCCCGATGAGATCTACCGGCGGGCGCTGCTCGCAGAAGGAGGGGAACGATGAGCGGTGTGTCGGTGAAGGACCGGGTGGCGCTGCTGACCGGGGCGAGCTCGGGCATCGGGCTGGCGACCGCGCAGGCGCTCGCGGCAGCCGGCTGCCACGTGGTCGCTGTGGCGCGCGACGAGCAGCGGCTCGCGGCGCTCGCCGCGGAGCATCCGGAGCGGGTCACGACGATCGCCGCCGATGTGTCGGAGCCGCAGAGCGCCGAGGACGTCGTGGCCGAGACCCTGCGCCGCCACGGCCGCCTCGACATCGTGCTGCCCAACGCGGGGATCTATCTCGGCGGCGATCTCGCCGATGCGACGGTCGCTCAGATCGCAGCGGTGGTGGCCACCAACGTCACCGGTGTGATGGCGCTGGTGCGCGCGGCGCTCCCCCCGCTGCTGGCGCAGGGCAGCGGCGACATCCTCGTCACGAGCTCGGTGTCGGGGCACCAGGACATCGAGTGGGAGCCGGTGTACTCCGCCAGCAAGCACGCCGTGCAGTCGTTCGTGCACACGGTGCGTCGTCAGTACGCCGACAGCGGGGTGCGCATCGGGGCGATCGCGCCCGGGGTCGTCCTCAATCCGCTGTGGGGCTTCGCGCACGGCTCGCCCGAAGAGGCGGAGCGCATCGCCGAGGGCACGGGTATCCGGTCGTCGGACGTGGCGGATGCGATGCTGTTCATGCTGACCAGGCCGGCGCACGTGGTCGTGCGCGACCTGGTGCTGCTGCCGACCGGGCAGCCGATCTGAGCGAGGGGGATCAGCCGTGACCGAGCCGCGTGCGCTGCCGGAGGGGACCGCCGGGCCCGTCGTGACGCTGACGGCGGCCGGGGCGATCGATGCCACGTACCGGCTGCCCGTCCCGATCGAGCGCGGAGCCTTCGTGCGCGCGTCCGGCTGGGAGCGGGAGGTCAGCGGCAAGGGCGTGAACGTGTCGGCGGCGCTGCGCGCGGCCGGGGTGGCCACCGCGGCGGTGGTGGTGCTCGGGGCGGACGACGTGGCGTTCGCGGCGCAGTCGCCGCTGGCCGACGTGCTGCGGATCGTGACCGTGCCGGGGGCCACCCGGGTCAACACGTCGATCATCGATGCGGGCGGTGCCACCACGAAGGTCAACGCGCCGACGCCGCCGCTCACACCGGCGGCCTGGGAGGAGACGCGGTCCGCCGTGGTAGGGGCGTGCCGCGCGCTCGCCGCCTCGTGGCTGGTGGTGTCGGGCACGCTCCCGGAGGTGACCGGCGCCGAGGCCCGGATCGCCGACGTCGTACGCGCGGTGCGCGGCGCCGGGGTGCGCGTGGCCGTGGACACCAGCGGCGCCGCGCTCGCGGAGCTGGTGGCCGACCCCACGGAGGTGGCGCTGCTGAAGCCGAACACGCACGAGCTCGCCGAGCTCGTGGGGCGTCCGCTGCGCACGGTCGGCGAGGTGACGGCGGCCGCGCGCGAGCTGGTCGCCCGCGGTGTCGCCACGGTGTACACGAGCATGGGGGCCGACGGCGTGCTGGTCGTGACGGATGCGGCGGTGATCCACGCGCGGGCGGTCGCTCCGGCCGTCGTGAACACGGCGGGCGCGGGCGATGCTTCTCTCGCCGGCTTCCTGCACGGTCTCGGCGGCGCGTCCGGGGGACGGGCGGCGCTGACGACGGCGGCGGCGACCGCGGCCTCCTGGGGGGCGCTCGCCGTGAGCCGTCCGACCACGCTGCTCGACGCGGTGGAGGCGGCGCCGCGCGCGGTCGTCACGGACGAGCCCGACCCGGCGACGCGGTTGACCGAACCGGCGGTCTGACCCCGCCCCGGGCGCCCGTCAGCCGAGCGGGCGCAGGTGCAGGCCGTCGGCGTCGGCGGTGAGCGCGACGCGGTCGAGGCCGTCCACGACCAGGTCGGCGGGCAGCGCCTCGGCGTCGACCGTGCCGGTGACCGCGAGCACCGTGCAGCCGGCGGCCCGGGCGGCCGCGATCCCCGCGGCCGCGTCCTCCACCACGAGGCAGCGCGCGGGGTCCACCCCCAGGCGTGTCGCCGCGGTGCGGAACGGCTCGGGGTCGGGCTTGCCGCGGGTGACGTCGTCGGCGGTGACGAACACCCCCGGTGCCGCGAACCCGGCGGCCGCCAGTCGCGCGGCGGCCAGGGGTGCGGCTCCCGAGGTGACGATGGCGCGCCGGTGCGCGGGAACCGCGTCGTAGAGGGCCCGCGCTCCCGGCACGCTCGGCAGGTCGACCGCGTCGGAGAGCTCCAGGTCGAGGATGCGGTCGAGGCCCTCGGTGTGCTGCGCGGGGGCGAGCAGCCGCGACACGAGCACGTGAGCGGGCTGCCCGTGGTTCTCGTGCAGGGCCTCGGCCGAGACGCCGTAGTGGGCGGCGAAGCGGCGCCACGACCGGATGACCGAGGCGGTGGAGTCGACGAGGGTGCCGTCGAGGTCGAACAGCACCGCGTCGAACGTCCGGCGGAAGACCACGGCGTCGGGGTCGAGCGACGGACGCGGCCCGACGACGACGCGCACGCGCGCGAGCTGCTGCGCGGTCGACAGGTCGGCGTCGATGCGGGTCACCGGGATCGCCGGGGGAGGCGGGGTCTCGTCGGCGCGGTGGAGGTCTCTCGGGGTCGCCCGTTCGGCGCGTCGCGCGGCGAGCAGGTCGGAGTCGCCCGTGAGGTGGAGCACGTGCGGGGTCGCCGGAGCCACCGCGGCGCGGAGCAGCTCCCACGCCGCTCCGCCCTGCAGCTCGCGCGTGAAGGGCGCCACGAGCACGGCTCCGCCCGCGGTGGCGACGGCGTCGGCGGCCACGGCCCGCAGCGCGGCGTAGCGACCCTCGCGTACGGCGGCGGCATGCGGCCCGCGCAGCCAGTGGCCGTCCCAGAGCTCGGGCGGGAGCGCGTCGAGGAGGGGAGTCGTGACGGCGTCGAGGTCGAGGAGCGGGACGCCGAGCTCGGCGGCGAGGGCCCGGCCGAGGGTGGTCTTGCCGCTTCCCGCGACCCCGGCCACGACGACCACGTGGGCGTCCGACGGTTGACAGGTCTCGGTCATACCCCCACCATAGAAGAGAAAGACACCGGTGTCATGGTTGATTTTCCGCGGATCATCGGTTTCTGCCCACGAGAAGAGGAACCCATGCTCACCCGCACCGTCGCCAACCCGCTCACGACGCTCGAACGCCGTGCCCTGCAGTCCCTCTCCACCCCCGACGGCGGCATGCTCATCGTCGCCGCCGACCAGCGCAACGGCATGAAGGCCGCCATCCCCGACGCACCGGGCGGCCCCGACGCCATCACCCGCGAAGAGCTGTCGGCGGTGAAGGCCGACCTCGTGCGCCACCTGGCCGTGCACGCGCCGGCCATCCTGCTCGACCCCGAGGTCGCCCTGCCGGCCGTCGTCGACGACGGCGTGCTCGACCGCGACACCGCCCTCGTGGTGGGCCTCGACGCGTCCGGCTTCGAGACCGTCGACGGTCTGCGCTACACGCGCTTCGTGCCCGGCGTCACCCCGCGCACGGTGCGCGAGCTCGGCGGCGGGGTCGCCAAGATGCTCTATTACACGCGGCCCGACCGGCAGGGGCGCGACTCCCGCGTCGCCGACGAGATGCGCGCGCTCATCGCCGAGTGCGAGGTGGAGGGACTCCTGCTGATCGTCGAGCTGCTCACCTACCGCCTCGACGACGAGACCGAGGAGGAGTACGCGGACGCCTTCCCGGCGCTCGTCGCCGAGGGGGCCGCGCTCGCCGTCGCGGCCGGTGCGAAGATCCTCAAGCTGCAGTACCCGGGATCCGCCGAGGCCAGCGCCGCGGTGACCGAGGCGGCCCAGGGGGTGCCGTGGGCGGTGCTGTCGGCCGGGGTCGACCACGAGACCTTCATCGGTCAGGTCACCACGGCGGTCGCGAACGGGGCGGCGGGAGCGATGGCCGGACGCTCGCTGTGGAAGGACAGCCTCTCGTACGACGCCGCCCGCCGCGAGGAACTGCTGACGACCCGCGCGCTGCCGCGACTGCGCGAGCTGGCCGCCGCCGTCGACGGGCGCGGCTGAGCGCGGCGCGGCCGGTAGGGTGGCCGGAGGCTGCCCCGCCCCGGGGGCAAGGAGGTACCTGTGACGACCATGCGTGACGTCGCCGCGCGCGCGGGCGTGAGCACCAAGACGGTCTCGCGCGTGTTCAACGACGACCCGCACGTGCTGCCGCACACCAGGGCCCTGGTCGAGCAGGCCATGCGCGAGCTCAACTACGTCCCCAACGTGCTGGCCACCACCTTCCGCGCCGGGCGGACCTCGGTCATCGGGGTCGCGGTGCCCGACATCGTCGACCCGTTCTTCGCCTCGATCGCCCGCGCCATCGAAGACGTCGCGCGCGGGCGCGGACTGTCCACGCTCGTCACGAGTCTGGGGTCCGACCCGGAGGGGGAGCGTCCGGCGATCGAGTCGATGCTCGGCCGGCAGCTGTCGGGACTGGTGATCGCCCCGGTCGGGGTCGACCACTCCTGGTTGGAACGGTGGCGCGAGCACACGCCGATCGTGTTCGTCGACCGGGCGCCCGTCGGCCTCGACGCCGACACGTTCGTCGAGGCCGACGAGCGCGGGGCCGTGGCGGCGGTGCAGCACCTGATCGGCCACGGGCACCGGCGGATCGCCTACGTCGGCGACGCCGTGCACCTGTCCACCGAGGCGAACCGGCTGGAGGGCTGGCGACGCGGGCTCGCGGAGGCGGGGATCGCGGCCGACGCGGAGCTGGTGCGATCCGGCGTCTCGGATCGGGAGGCGGCACGGCAGGCGGTGGCGCAGCTGCGGGCCCTCGACGACCCGCCCACCGCCCTCTTCTCGGCCAACGCGCGGTGCTCGATGGCGCTCGCCGCGGCGCTGCGCGACGAGCCCCTCGCGATCGTCGGCTTCGGCGACTTCCCGATGGCCGACGTTCTGACGCCGGCGCTCACCGTGATCGACCAGGACCCGTATCGCCTGGGCACGCTCGCCGCGGAGCGCATCTTCGACCGGCTCGGCGGTGTGGAGCCCGCAGGGCCGGCGGTCGCGGTGATCGACGTCGACCTGGTCGAGCGCGAGTCGTGCCGCACCGGGGCCGCCCCGGTCTGAGCCGCTCGACCCGCGGTCAGCCCAGGGCGGCGATGCTCGCGCGGGCCCCGAGGGTGCGGAGCGAGGTGCGCGCGGCGACGAACTCCGCCCGCAGCCGTGCGTCGCGCCCCAGATCGCCGAAGACCTCCGTGCAGTCCAGGAACGCGCCGGGTTCCGCGGCCTCGGCGGCCACCGCCGCGCGCAGCAGGGCGAGCCGGCGGTCGGACACCGGGGCCGGCGTCCCGTCTTCCGCGACACCCTCGAGGAAGACGCTCCAGGCCGCGAGCACGAGCACGGCGTGCGCGATCGAGCCGCCCGTGGCGAGCCGCTCCCGCACGACCGGGAGCAGGAAGGTGGGGATGCGGTCGGAGCCGTCAACGACCTGCCGGGCGAGGGTGTCGCGCACGGCCGTGCTGCCGAACCGGGCGAGCAGCTGCTCCCCGTACGCGTCGAGGTCGATGCCCGGTACGGGCCGCAGGGTGGGCACGGCCTCCTGCTGCATGTACCCGCGCAGGAAGGTGCGGAAGAGCGGGTCCGCGCACACCTCGTGCACCATGGTCGCCCCGGCGAGGATGCCGAGGTAGCTCATCGCCTGGTGCGAGGCGTTCAGCAGCCGGAGCTTCATGAGCTCGTACGGCTCGACGTCGTCGACGAGCTGCACGCCGACCGTGTCGAACGCCGGGCGGCCGAGCGGGAAACGGTCCTCGAGCACCCACTGCACGAAGTCCTCGGAGCGTACCGGCCACCGGTCGTCCACGCCGAAGCGCTCCCGGACGAGCGCGCGGGTCTCGTCGGTGGTCACCGGAGTGATGCGGTCGACCATCGAAGGGGGGAACGCCACGTTCGTGCGGATCCAGGCCCCGAGTTCCGGGTCGAGCCGGTCGGCGAAGCCGCTGAGAGCCGTGCGGGCGACGCCGCCGTTGCCGGGGATGTTGTCGCACGACAGGACGGTGAACGGCGCGACCCCGGCCGCACGGCGGCGGGCGAGGGCGGCGGCGAGGTGTCCGAGAGCACTCCGGGGCGGGGTGCCGCGCCCGTGCGCGGCGTCGTCGAGGTCGGCGAGGGTCGCGGCGTCCTGCGGCACGAAGGCGCCGGTGCGCTCGTCGATCCCGTAGCCGCCCTCGGTGATCGTGAGCGAGACGATGCGCGTGGCGGGGTCGCTCAGGCGCGCCTGGACGGCCTCGGGGTCGTCGGGCGCGAAGAGATACTCCGTGAGTGCACCGATCACGCGGGCCGACTCCGTGCCGTCGGGCGTCACGGTCACGAGCGTGTACAGCCCGTCCTGCGCGGCGAGGGCGTCGCGCATGGCGGCGTCGTGGGGCAGCAGGCCGACGCCGGAGATGCCCCAGTCCGCGTCGCCCGCGGCCAGTAGCCGGTCGACGAACATGGCCTCGTGCGCGCGGTGGAAGTTGCCGACGCCGAGGTGCACGATGCCGGGTCGCACGCGGGCCCGGTCGTAGGCGGGGCGGGCGACGGCGGCGGGCAGCCGCTGCAGCGTCCCGGCCGCGAGGGCGATCGGGGCGGCCGGGGCGGCGGGTGACGAGAGCCGCACGACGAGGTCGGCGCGCGCGCGGCTCCCCTCGACCACGGCGGCGTTCGCCTCGTCCACGTCGCGCACCCACGCGGTCGCCTCGTCGAGGGGATGGCCGTGGCTGCGACGTCGTGCCACCAGCCGCCGCCGGCGCGTGTCCGGCTCGATGTCGAGGAACCAGCTCTCGTCGAGCAGCTCGCGCACGCGCTCCCATCCGTGTCCGGTGTGCAGGAGGTAGTTGCCCTCGGTGATGATCAGCGGCACGTCGGCGGGGACCGGGATCGCGGAGGCGATCGGCTCCTCCAGCCCGCGGTCGAACGCGGGGGCGTACACGACGCCGTCGGCCGGGGCCCGGAGCCGCCGCAGCAGGGCGAGGTAGCCGTCGACGTCGAAGGTGTCGGGGGCGCCCTTGCGGTCGCGGCGATGGAGGCGCACGAGCTCGGCGTTCGCGAGGTGGAAGCCGTCCATGCCCACGACCACCGCCTGCGGCCCGAGCGCGTCGAGGAGGGCGGCGCTCACCGTCGACTTCCCGGCGCCGGGGGTGCCGGCGATCCCGAGGATGCGGCGGCGGCCGTCGGCGATGAGACGCCGCGCCCGTTCCACGAGGTCGGAGAGCGCGACGTCGGAGTCGGGCGCGGGCGGCGGGGTCTGGATCACGGCTTCGTGGTCTTCCTGTGGTCGACGCGGGGCATCGGAGGGCGAGGGACGATGTGGGCGACTGCGGAGCACGCTACGCTGGCCATGTCACCGGTGTCAAGTGACCCGGGGCACAGGACAACACCCCTCGATGGAGAGAGACGCGCATGACCGAATTCCAGGGCCGCACCATCCTCGTCACCGGCGCCGGCGGCGGCATCGGCGGCGCGACCGTCCGCCACCTCGTCGCGGCCGGGGCCGACGTGCTCGCCGCGGGCCGCACCGCGGAGAGCGTCGCCGACATCGCACGCGAGACCGGCGCCACGCCGCTCGCCTTCGACCTCGAGGACGAGGGCGAGATCCGCGCGGCGATCGAGGGCCGCGACCTCTACGGCGTCGTCAACTGCGGCGGCTGGGGCGGCGAGATCGCCACCCCCATGGACACCGACATCTCGGTGTTCGACCGGGTCATGAGCATCAACGCGCGCGGGGCCCTGCTGGTGACCAAGTACGCCTCGCGCGAGATGATCCGCGGGGGCAAGGGCGGCGCGATCGTGAACGTGTCGAGCCAGGCGAGCCTCGTCGCCCTCGCCGGGCACATCTCCTACGGCTCGTCCAAGGCGGCGCTCGACAACATCACGCGCGTCTCGGCGCTCGAGCTGGGCGGCCACGGCATCCGGGTCAACAGCGTCAACCCGACCGTGGTGATGACGCCGATGTCGGCCTGGTACTGGGGACGCCCCGAGATCGAGGGTCCCTTCCTCGACGCGATGCCTCTGCACCGGTGGGCCACCGAAGACGACATCGCCGCCCCCATCGTCTTCCTGCTGGGCGACGGCGCCGCGATGATCTCGGGCGTCTCGCTCCCCATCGACGGCGGCTACACCAGTCGCTGAGGCGGCCACGGCGCCCGGCACCTCAGGGAAGCTGTCGCAGGCGCTCGGCGAAGCGCTCGACGGTGGCCGCGAACGCCGGAGCGTCCGGGCGGTTGAGGTGCCCGTGGGTGGTGCCCGGCTCGGTCGACACGTCGACGTCGACGCCGGCGGCCGAGAGGGCGCGCGCGAAGGCCTCTCCCGACATGCGCAGCTCGTCCGTCTCGTCGTTGACCATGATCGTCGGGGGGAAGCCCGCGAGCTGCGCGGGCGCGGCGGTCCCCGGGATCGCGTAGACGTCGGCGCGGTCCAGCGGTCCGCCCAGATAGTTCTCGTACATGCCGCGCACGAACGCGGCGGTGAAGACGTCGGCGTCCGGCTGCGCGTCCAGCAGGGCGCGCAGCTCGCGGGTGGGGGCGTCCTGAACGGCCTGGAGCGTCGGGTAGGCCAGGACCGCGAGGCCCGGGACCGGTCCGCCGTCGTGGGTCAGTCGCAGGGCGGCGCCGGCGGCGAGGTTGCCGCCCGCACTCGCGCCGCCGATCGCCCATCCCCGCGCGGCGATCGGGGAGGACACGGCCCAGCGGAACGCGGCGACCATCTCGTCGTGCGGCACCGGGTAGTGGATGCCGCCGCGCTCCGGCGAGCCCAGGCGGCTCGTCCAGTCCGGGGTCATCGGCGCCAGGCGGTAGTCCACGCTCACGACGACGATGCCGTGCGCCGCGAAGGCCCGCGCCACCGCATCCGCCTCCGGCATGTCGAGGTCGCCGCCCGCGAAGCCTCCGCCGTGCGCCCAGACGAGACCCGCGCCGGTCGGCGACGCCGGGGTGTAGAGGCGTACGCGCAGCGCTCCGTGCGGTCCGTCCAGCACCCGGTCGGCGATGTGGAGGTCCGCGCTCACGGCAGCACCGTGTACAGCAGCCAGACCGCGAGCGGGGTGCCGATCACGAAGAACAGCAGACCGATGATCGCGCCGCGGCGGGAGGGCTTCTCGTCGGGGGAGGACATGCGTCGAGCATGGCAGACGAGCGACGGTTCGCGCCGGTGGGTCAGGCTCCCCAGCCGGCCTGCACGCCGCCCACGCGCTCCTCCGCGATGCGCTGCTGGTACCCGGACGCCGCGTAGGCGGCCATCGGGTCGGCCGGCAGGCCGCGCGACTCGCGCCACTCCGCGAGCGCCGGGCGCACGTCGGTCGAGAACGCGTCCATGAACACGGCGTTCGCCGTCAGCACGTCGCCCGAGCGCTGCGCGGCAGACAGCGCCTCGCGGTCCACCAGCAGGGCACGCGCGGTCATCTCCTGCACGTTCAGCACGGAACGGATCTGCCCGGGGATCTTGTCCTCGACGTTGTGGCACTGGTCCAGCATGAAGGCGACGTCGGGGTTGTTCAGGCCGCCGCCGCGGATCACCTCGAACAGGATGCGGAACAGCTGGAACGGGTCGGCCGCGCCGACGATGAGGTCGTCGTCGGCGTAGAAGCGGGAGTTGAAGTCGAACGAGCCGAGCTTGCCGAGCCGCAGCAGCTGCATCACGATGAACTCGATGTTCGTGCCCGGCGCGTGGTGACCGGTGTCGAGGCACACGAGGGCCTTGTCGCCGAGCGCGCTCACCTGGGCGTACGACGTTCCCCAGTCCGGCACATCGGTGTGGTAGAACGCGGGCTCGAAGAACTTGTACTCGAGCACGAGCCGCTGGTCGTCGCCGAGGCGCGCGTAGATCTGCTGCAGCGAGTCGTGCAGGCGGTCCTGACGACCGCGCAGATCGGCCTGCCCGGGGTAGTTGGAACCCTCGGCGAGCCAGATCTTCAGGTCGCGGCTGCCCGTGGCGTCCATGACGTCGATGCACGCGAGGTGGTGGTCGATGGCCTTGCGGCGGATCGCGGCGTCCTCGTGCGTGAGCGCGCCGAACTTGTAGTCGTCGTCCTGGAAGGTGTTGGAGTTGACGGTGCCGAGCGTCACGCCGTGGTCTTCGGCGTGACGGCGCAGGTCGTCGAAGGAGTCGACCAGGTCCCACGGGATGTGCAGCGCCACGGTCGGCGCGAGGGCGGTGTGCGCGTGCACCTGGGCGGCGTCGGCGATCTTCTCGTAGGGGTCGCGCGGGGTGCCCGGCGTGCCGAACACCTTGAACCGGGTGCCGGAGTTGCCGAAGGCCCAGCTGGGCAGCTCGATGCTCTGCTTCTCGAGCGCGGCGAGGATGTCGGGGGTGAGGATGCTCACGATGCACGGCCTTCGGTGTCGGTGGTGGCGGAGGAGTCGGTGGCGCTCGCCGCGGCGAGCTGGTCTTCGAGGTGGAATACCTCGGTGAGGGAGGTGGCGGCCTGATCGGGGCGGCCGTCGAGGCCCACGAAGAAGCGGCTCATCTCGGCCTCCCACCGCGCGGCGACGGGCGACGCGGCGAGGTACGCCTGGGCCGCCCGGTCGTCGTCGGTCTCGTAGTAGCCGAAGAGCGTGCCGCCGGCGCCGAGGAAGAGGCTGTAGTCGCGTCGTCCGGCGGCGGCGATCTCCGCCAGCATCTCCGGCCGCACGGGGGAGTGCCTGGCCACGTACTCGTCGAGCAGCTCGGGGCGCACCTGGAGCTGGAAGGCCACGCGGGTCATGAGGGTCCTTTCGGTGTCCGGCCGGTGCCACGCGGCACCGGCCGGACGGGCGACTCAGAAGTCGAAGTCGCCGATGTTGTCGGCGTCGAACACGAACGGGTCGCCCAGCAGCACGACGCCGTCGGCGCCGACCGTGTACTCGCCGAGGTCGCCCGCGTCGAACGTGTCGCCTTCCTTGCCGGTGATGTCGCCGGCGATGAGGGCGTGGGCGGCGAACGCGGCGAGGTAGCCGAGGTCTTCCGGGTTCCACAGCGCGAACGACGTGACGGTGCCGTCCTCGACGTACTCGCGCATCTGGTTCGGGGTGCCGAGCCCGGTGAGGGCCACGGTGCCCTTGTAGTCGGACGTGGAGAGGTAGCGCGCGGCGGCCGCGATGCCGACCGTGGTGGGCGACACGATGCCCTTCAGGTCGGGGTGGCTCTGCAGCAGTGCCGCCGTCTTGTCGAAGGACGTCTGGTCGTCGTCGTCGCCGTACACGGTCTCGACGATCGTGATGTCGGGGTAGTCGCTCGCGACGTACTCCTTCATCAGGTCGATCCACGCGTTCTGGTTGGTCGCGTTGGCCGAGGCGGAGAGGATCGCGATCTCGCCCGCGCCGCCGATCTGCTCGGCGATCTGGTCGATCTGCACCTTCGCGATGCCCTCGGAGTCGGCCTGGTTGATGAACAGGTCGCGGCACTCGGTGTTGGTGTCGGAGTCGAACGTGACGACCTTGACACCCGCGTCGCGGGCCTCGTTCAGGGCGTCGCAGATGGCCTTGGGGTCGTTCGCCGAGACGACGAGCGCGCCGACGCCCTGCTGCGTGGCGGTGTTGATGTAGCTGACCTGGGCGTCGGGCGTGGCCTCGGCCGGTCCCACCTCGGAGAACGTGCCGCCGAACTCCTCGACGGCCTTCTTGCCGCCCTCGCTGGACGTGTCGAAGTACGGGTTGCCGAGGTTCTTGGGCAGGAAGGTGATCGAGGCGTCGCCGCCGCCTTCTCCGCCGCTGCCGCTGCCGCCGTCGCCGGATCCGGCGCAGCCGGTGAGGGCGACCGCCGCGGCCACCGCGAGGGCGGCGAAGGCGGTCACGCGCTTGCGTGCAAACGTCATTGTTCGTTCCTTTCGTCGGGGGATGCCGCGGTCGCGGCGTCCATCGGTGCCCCTGGCGCTGTGGTGCCGGCACCGGCGGGGGTTCTGCCCGGTCGGCGGCGTGCTTTCTGCAGCCAGGCCAGGACGCTTGCGGCCACCACCGAGATCACGAGGAGCGTGCCGGTGATGATGTTGATGACGTCGGAGGTGACGTTCACCAGGCGGAGCGCGCTCGCGAGCGCCCCGATGAGGAAGGCGGCGGCGATGACGCCGTAGATCTTGCCGCGACCGCCGAAGACGGACACCCCGCCGAGGACGACGGCGGCGATCACCTGGAGCTCGAGGCCGGTGGCGTTGTCGCCGCGGGCGCTGCCGTAGCGGAGCGTGTAGAAGATGCCGGCGAAGGCGGCGACCGCGCCGGAGAGCACGAAGAGCACGAGCTTGGTGCGCTCGACGTGCACGCCGGAGAAGTGCGCGGCGTCCTTCGACAGTCCCACCGCGTACACGCCGCGACCGAACGGGGTGAAGTGCAGCAGGACCGCGAACACGGCCACCAGCACCAGGAACGGGATGGTGATGACGGGGATGGGGGTGCCGGCGATCTTGGCTTTCGCGAGGTCGCTCCAGAACTCCGGGAAGTCGGTGACGGCGGCCGTGCCGAGCAGGCCCACCGCGAGGCCGCGGTAGAGCGCGAGCGTGCCGATCGTGACCGCGAGCGAGGGGAGCCCGACGACGGTCACCAGGAAGCCGTTGAACGCGCCGCCGACGATGCCGACCGCGAGCGCGGCGAGCGCGGCGACCTCGAACGGGAGGCCGCCCTGCACGAGCGCTCCGGTGACCACGCTGGACAGTCCGACCATGCTGCCGACCGAGAGGTCGATCTCGCCCGTGATCATGATCAGCGTCATCGGCAGCGCGATCAGCAGGATCGGGGCGATGTCGAGCAGCAGGTAGGTGAGGGTGATCGGCTGACCGAAGCCGCGGATGCTCGTGGCGGCCACGACGGCCACGACGATCAGCAGCCCGACGATCGCGGCCTCGCGCGTGAGGAGCAGCCGGCGCCACAGCGGCTTGTCGTAGTCGCGGATGACGCGGGCGCTCGCGGTGGTGGTGGTCGCGGTGGTCATGACTGGTCCCTCGCCTCGATGAGCCGCCGTCTCTGCCGGACCGCGAGCACGCGGTCGAGCACGATGGCGCCGATGATGAGCAGGCCGACGACGGCGCGCTGCCAGAAGTCGGGGATGCCGAGGATCGGCAGGGCACGGTTGATGGTGAGCAGCAGCACGGCTCCGATCGCCGCACCCCAGACCGAGCCGATGCCGCCCGTGATGGCGACGCCGCCGATCACCGCGGCGCCGACCGCGTCGAGCTCCCATCCGGCTCCGGCCTGGGAGTTGATGGTGCCGTAGCGTGCCGCGTAGAACACCCCGGCGAGCCCGGCGAGCGCACCCGACAGGACGAACGCGGTCAGCACGCGGCGCGTGACGCGCAGGCCGTACAGCTCGGCGGCTGCGGGGTCGGAGCCGATCGCGTAGAACTCCCGCCCGCCGCGCGTGTTCTTCAGGTACCAGGCGGCCGCGGCGAGCACGATCACCGCGACGACCGCGAGGATCGGGATGCCCAGGAGCTGTCCGGTGCCCAGCGCCAGGAAGTCGCGGGGGAGGTCGGAGGCGTTGACGCGGTCGCTGCCGGTCCACAGCACGTTGATGCCCCGGTAGGCGTAGAGCGTGCCGAGCGTGATGACCATGGCGGGCACCTTCGCGTAGGCGACGAGGGCGCCGTTGACGAGTCCGAGGAGGGCGCCGAGCACGACGGCGGCGATCACGACCAGCACGATGGGGATGCCGGGCACGTCGATGAAGAGCCGTCCGGTGAGGTAGGCCGTGAGGCCCATGACCGAGCCGACGGAGAGGTCGACGTTGCGGGTGATGAGCACGATGGCCTGACCGACCGCGACGAGCACGAGGATCGAGGGCGTGAGCAGCAGGTCGCGCCAGCCGTCGGCGCTGAACAGGAACTTCGGGTTGTTGAGGGTCGCGGCGGTGATCACGAGCACCAGGGCGAGCAGGATGCCGAACTCGCGCGCCCTGCCGATGCCGGAGATGCGCGTGGTGAGCGCGGAGACGGGGATGGCGGTGGTCACGAGGAGAGCTCCGATGCGTGCGTCGCGGCGAACATGACGTTCTCGGAGGTGGCCTCCGAGCGGGGGATCTCGGCGGTGATGCGACCCTCGCGCATCACCAGCACCCGGTCGGCCATGCCGAGCACCTCGGGCAGCTCCGACGAGATCATGAGGATGCCCATGCCCTGGCCGGCGAGCTGGGAGAGCAGCCGGTGCACCTCGGACTTGGTGCCGACGTCGATGCCGCGGGTGGGCTCGTCGATCAGCAGCACCCGGGGCTGCGTCGCGAGCCACTTCGCCAGGACGACCTTCTGCTGGTTGCCGCCGGAGAGGGTGGCGGCGACCGTGTCGAGCGCGTGCGTCTTCACCTCGAGGCGCGAGGCCCACTCACGGGCGGCCCGGTTCTCCATCGCGGTCGTCAGCAGGCCGAGCCGGGCCAGACGCCGGCGGATCGCGAGGGTGATGTTGCCGCCCACGCCGGACTCGATCACGAGGCCCTGCTTGCGACGGTCCTCGGGGACGAGCGCGAGTCCCGCCCGCATGGCGTCGACGGGGCGCCGCGGCGGGATGCGCCGGCCGGTCATGCGGACCGTGCCCTCGCGGTAGCCGTCCACGCCGAACACGGCCCGGGCGACCTCGCTGCGTCCCGCGCCGACGAGCCCGGCGAGTCCGACGATCTCGCCCGCGCGCACGGTGAAGGAGATGTCGTGGAAGAGCCCGGGGCTGGTGAGGCCCTCCACCTCGAGCAGCGGTTCGCCGATCGCGGCCTCCTGCTTGGGGAACAGCTCGGCGACCTCGCGGCCCACCATCTGGCGCACGAGCTCGTCGACCGTGGTGTCGGCCACGGCGGAGGTGGCGATGTACGCGCCGTCACGCATCACGGTGACGGTGTCGCAGAGGGCGAACACCTCGTCGAAGCGGTGCGAGATGAAGATGAGGCCGCGCCCCTCGTCGCGCAGGCTGCGCGCGATCGCGAACAGGCGCTCGACCTCCACGCCGGACAGGGCGGCGGTGGGCTCGTCCATGATGAGCAGTGCCGCGTCGAGGGAGACGGCCTTGGCGATCTCGATCACCTGCTGGTCGGCGATCGAGAGCCCCTCCGCGGGGCGGTCGGGATCGATGGTGACGCCGAGGCGGGTGAAGAGCCGCTCGACCTCGTGCCGCATGGCCTTCCGGTCGATGCGGCCGAAGCGTCCGAGGGGCTGGCGGCCCATGAAGATGTTCTCGGTCACCGACAGGTCGGGGAAGAGGGTCGGCTCCTGGTAGATGACGGCGACACCGGCTGCCTTGGACTGGGCGGTGGAGGTGAAGTCCACGTCGGCCCCGTTCAGGCGGAACGTTCCGGCGTCGCGCTGGTAGAGGCCGGCGACGATCTTCACGAGCGTGGACTTCCCGGCACCGTTCTCGCCGACGAGCGCGTGGATGGAGCCGGGGTCGACCGTGATCGTGCCGGAGCGCAGGGCGATCACCGAGCCGAAGGCCTTCTGGACGTCGGCGAGCTCGAGCACGGGCGCCGTCGCGGGTGAGGACATCATTTCTCTCTCCATTGAGGGAATGAATCGTTTCAAACCCTGTCGGAGATGAGATTAGGCGATGTGTTGACTGCTGTCAAGACGGCGTGAGAGTGTGAGTCCCGAGCGGAATGTGAGTCGTTTCACACGCCGGAGGACGGGAGGTCGCGGATGGCGGTCAGCGTGCGCGAGGTCGCGGAGGACGCGGGTGTCTCGGTCGGCACGGTGTCGAACGTCCTCAACCGGCCGGAGAAGGTGGCCGCCGAGACGGTGGCCAGGGTCCAGGCGTCGATCGATCGGCTCGGCTTCGTGCGCAACGACGCGGCCAGGCAGCTCCGCGCCGGACGCAGCCGCACCATCGGACTGGTCGTGCTCGACATCCGCAACCCCTTCTTCGCTGAGGTGATCCGCGGCGCCGAGGAGCGCGCCGATCAGCACGGGCTCTCGGTGCTGGTGGCCAACAGCGACGAGAAGCAGGAGCGCGAGGCCATGCACCTCGACCTGTTCGAGGAGCAGCGGGTGACGGGCGTGCTGGTGACGCCCGTGGCCGAGTCGCTGCCGCGCCTGGCACGCATGCACGAGCGCGGCACGCACGCGGTGCTCGTCGACCGGGAGTCGCAGGACGAGCGCTTCGCCTCGGTCGCCGTGGACGACGTGGAGGGCGGCCGCATCGCCATGGAGCATCTGCTCGCGGTCGGCCGTCGGCGGATCGCCTTCGTCGGGGGGCCCGTGTCGCTGCGGCAGGTGTCCGACCGGCTCAGCGGGGCACAGGCCGCGGCCGCCGACGCCGGGGTCGCCCTGGAGTTCCTCGCGACCGCCGCTCTCACGGTCGAGGAGGGGAGGCAGGCGGGGTCGCGGATCCTCGGCCGCGCCCCGGCGGATCGTCCGGATGCCGTGTTCGCGGCGAACGACCTCGTCGCGCTCGGCCTGCTGCAGAGCCTCGTGATGACCGGAGACGCCCGGGTGCCCGACGACATCGCGATCATCGGCTACGACGACATCGACTTCGCCGCGGCCGCCGTGATCCCGCTCAGCTCGGTGCGTCAGCCCGCCGCCCTGATCGGCTCCACCGCGGTCGATCTGCTGCTGCAGGGTCAGGGGGAGCGGGCGCCGGAGCCCGAGCACGTGCTGTTCCGCCCCGAGCTGGTGGCGCGGCGCTCCACGACCGGCGCGTGACCCCGCCGGCGATGCCGTCAGGCTGAGGCTGACGACCGGTGCTGGGCGCTCGCGCCGCGCATGATGCGGGCGACCGCCGTGATCAGGAACAGCTGCCCCGTGATGCCCTCGGCCACCGCGACGGCCTGCATGCCGGCACCCCGGGGGATGAGGTTGCCGTAGCCGGTCGTGGTGAGGGCGGTGAAGGAGAAAAACAGCTGATCGCCGAGCGAGTCGGTCTCCGCTCCGATGAAGAGCGGTTGCGACAGGAACTGCGAGGCGAGGTTGTACGCGAAGGCGAAGAACATCCCCACCAGGATGTACGCCGTCACCGCGGCGAGCAGCGCCTCGATGTCGAGCCCGCGTCGCGTGACCTGATGCGCGATGATCGCCCACGGTGCGACGAGCAGTGCCACCATCGAGGCCGCAGACAGCCCGACCGCCAGGGCGGGACTGCCGGTGCCGAAGAAGGTCGCCAGCAGGGCCGCCGCGCCCGCGGTGGACAGCACGACCCACGTCACCCGCTGCACGAGCGCACGGGCGCCCGTCACGCGGAACACGATCGCGACCGTCGCGAGCATGACCAGGAACGCCCACGGGCTCGGGTCGGCGCTCGGCTGCGCGGCGCACAGGCCGTACGAGACGCCCAAGAGCAGCAGCACGATCGCGTAGCCGACCGCCCGGTAGCTCCAGGCGCTGTCCTCGGTGCCCAGGGAAGCGCCGACGTGCGGGTGCGGATTCATGGCGATCCTCTCCGTCGCGGTGGTGTGACTCCCGCGCGCGGCCAGTATCCCAGCCGGTCGCGCGCGGGTCGGGAGGCGCGGCCGTGGCCGCGGTTCGTCAGGGCGCGTCGAACCCGTTACACTGGTCGAGTGCATCCGCGCTCTCGGGCCGGATGCCTGGAGACGTCGCATAGTCCGGCCTAGTGCACCACCCTGCTAAGGTGGAGTCCCCTTACGGGGACCAGGGGTTCAAATCCCCTCGTCTCCGCCAGTTCTTCCCCCTCGAACCGCGATCACGGTACGGCGCTCGATCTCGAGCGATCGCGCAGCGCGAGTAGCCTGCGGTCCGCCCGTGCGGTCGCCGCTCAGTGGCGCGGGAACGGTGCCGAGGAGCGCAGGTGCGCGGCGCCGAGCGGGTCGCACACGGTGGACTCGTCGACCACGCCGAACCGGAGCAGGGCGGCGGGATCGGTCGAGGAGGGCGGCGTGCGATCGGGTCGCGCGGAGAGCAGCACGAAGTCCGCCGCGGTCCCGGTCAGGTGCAGCGACCCCGCCGGCAGGCAGTGCAGGGCGATGCGGATCGCGGTGAGGTCGCGGTCGACCGCAGCGTCCGTGATCGACCACGCCGTGAAGCGGTTGGCCGACGCGGAGCCCGTCCACTCCTGGCGCACCGCCCCGGTCACCCGCAGCAGGGCCGTCGTGCCGCGGAGCCGGGTCGACTGGCGCAGTTCCAGCAGCACCCCGACCACGCCGGCCGGGATGTCGACGATCACGCGCGTGACCTGAGCGTCCACGAGAGCCAGGGCGTCGGCGAACGGATCCTCGGTGTCTGCGAGCGGCGGGAGGCCGGAGGGGACGCCGAAGAGGAGGTCTCTCACCTGCATGCCGACTCGCTCCCCGTGCTCCCCCAGAAACTCCGACGATACGGGATGCGTGTTCACACAGGGTCTGAACGGGGTGTGAACGGTGCACGGGGAGCGGCGGCACACGACCGGAACGGACCAGAATGATCGGGTGCCGCACCCCGATGGACGGACACGCTGGTGGGGAAAGGAGGAACCCATGATCGGCACCCTCAACGCCCTGATCGACCGCGTCGAAGCCGCGCCAGACCAGGAGCTCGACGTCGCGGCCGTCGCGCGTGCGCACGGCACGACCGAGTACCACCTGCGGCGGATGTTCTCCGCCCTCGCGGGCATGCCCGTGTCGGAGTACGTGCGCCGTCGGCGGATGACGATCGCCGCCGCGGAACTGGTCGGCGGTGCGCCGAGCCTGCTCGACGTGGCCGTGCGGCACGGCTACGGCTCGGTCGAGGCGTTCGGCAGGGCGTTCCGCGCCGTGCACGGCATCGGTCCGGCCGAGGCGCGCCGTGACGGGGGTCCTCTCCGTACACAACCCACGCTCCGGTTCCGCCTGAGCGTCGAAGGGAGCACCCCGATGGACGTCACCATCACCCCCCGACCCGCCCTCCAGCTGGTCGGTCATGCCACGCAGGTCCCGCTGATCCACCGCGGCGAGAACCCGCACATCCAGCAGCACATCGCGGCCATCCCGGCGGAGGAGCACGCGCGGCTCAAGCGTCTGAACGACGCGGAGCCCTCGGGCATCCTCGCCGTGACAGCCGACGTGGAGCCGGACGCGCCCGAGGGCACACCGCTCACGTATCTCCACGGCGTCGCGCTGGAGGAGACGACCCCGGTGCCGGAGGATCTCGACGTGCTGCGGCTCGAGGCGGGCACCTGGGCCGTGTTCGCCGCCGACGGCCCGTTCCCGCAGACCCTGCAGGACCTGTGGGCGGCCACCGCGACCGAGTGGTTCCCGTCGAACCCGTGGCGACTGCGCCCCGGTCCGTCGATGGTGCGGTATCGCGAGTTCCGCGGAGACACGGCCTCGTGCGAGCTGTGGCTGCCCGTGGAAGCGGAGTGAGTCACCGGGGCGGGGCGGCCGAGCCGTCCCGCCCCGGTGTCGGAGGCCCCTGGCACACTGTGCCGCACCGGGCAGTCCCACCCAGAGAGGCAGGCGATGGCGGCCATCGACCCCAAGAAGACCCTCGACTCCTACCGCGCACGACGCGGAGAGTTCCGCGTGCTCGAGGTGCCGCCGCTGCGGTACCTCATGATCGACGGCGCGGGAGACCCCAACACCTCGCCCGTGTATGCGCAGGCCGTGGCGGCGCTGTTCCCCCTGGCGTACACGCTCAAGTTCGCGAGCCGTGAAGAGCTCGGCATCGACACCGTCGTGATGCCGCTCGAGGGGCTGTGGCACGCGGCCGACATGGCGTCGTTCACGTCGCGCCGGGACAAGTCGCAGTGGGAGTGGACGCTGCTTCTCCTGGTGGGCGACCACGTGACCCCCGACCTCTTCGCGCGGGCGGTCGATACCGTCGAGGCGAAGAGCGCGAAGAAGCGCGAGCCCCTGCCGGCCCTGCGCTCCGTGCGGCTGGAGACCCTGCACGAGGGGCTGTGCGTGCAGACGCTCCACGTCGGCCCCTTCGACGACGAGGCCCCGGTGCTCGATGAGCTGCACCACCGCTTCATCCCGGAGCACGGACTGCGCATGACCGGTCGGCACCACGAGGTGTACCTGAGCGACATCCGCCGCACCGACCCCGCGAAACTCCGCACGATCCTGCGGCAGCCGGTCGCGCGGGTCGAGTGAGTTCACCGCGGGCGCGGACGAAAGCAACCCCCTCTTCGGCTCGGATGCCGAGCGATACGCTTCCCCCATGAGCAGCGTGAAGCATGCGGCGCGCGCGGCGAAGGACTCGACCGCGTTCCGGAGGACCGCCCGTGTCGGCTTCGTCGTGCTGGGGCTCATCCACGTCGTGATCGGCGCGATCGCCCTCAGCATCGCGGTGGGCGGTTCGGGCGACGCCGACCAGGACGGGGCGATGGAGCGCATCCGCGACAACCCCATCGGCGGGTTGCTGCTGCTGTCGATCGCGGTGGGCCTCATCGCGCTCGCCGCCTGGCAGATCGCCAGCGCCTTCCTCGCCGCCGACCCCGCGGAGACGAAGAAGTGGGGCCGCCGTATCAAGCTCGCCGGGATCTCGGGCTCCTATCTCGTGGTCGCGGTCCTCGCGACCATCTACGCGGTGGGCGGTCGTGCTGAGTCGGAGGACGCGTCGCGCACGCTCAGCGAGATCGTGCTGTCGGCGCCCGGTGGCGTGGCGCTGCTGGTGATCCTCGGCTTGTCGGTGGTCGGCGTGGGCCTCGGCTTCATCGGCAGCGGCATCACGCGGTCGTTCGAGAAGCTGATCGAGCTGCCGACCGGCGCGGGGCGCGCGGGCATCGTGGTGCTCGGGGTGGCGGGCTACCTCGGCAAGGGCGTCGCGGTCGCCGTGACGGGGGTGCTTTTCGTGGTCGCCGCGGTCACCCAGGACCCGGAGAAGGCGGCGGGACTGGATGCGGCGCTGCACAGCCTGCTCGCGCTGCCGCTGGGCGGGCTGGTGCTCGGCGCGGTGGGGGTGGGGTTCGCCCTGTACGGCGTGTTCTGCATGGCCAGGGCCCGGCTCGCGCGCATGTCGTAGCCCCAGACCCCCGCGCCGGCCGCGTCCGGGAGATGGGAGACTGGAACGATGAGCGCTTCTCCCGGAGTCGACGTGATCGCACCGCTGACCGAGACCGAGGTGCAGCGGATCCGCGGGGACTTCCCGATCCTGCGCGCGCAGGTGAACGGCCATCCGCTGGTGTACCTCGACTCCGGCGCGACGTCGCAGCGACCGGACGCCGTGCTCGACGCCGAGCGCGACTACGCGACCACGATGAACGCCGCGGTGCACCGGGGTGCGCACACGCTGGCGGCCGAGGCGACCGAGCTGTTCGAGGATGCGCGGGCCGCCGTCGCCCGCTTCGTCGGTGCCGACGACGACGAGATCGTATGGACCTCGAACGCGACCGAGGCGATCAACCTCGTCGCCTACTCCCTCTCGAATGCCTCGCTCGGACGCGGCGGCACGGCCGCGGAGCGCCTGCGCCTCCGCGAGGGAGACGAGATCGTCACCACCGAGATGGAGCACCACGCCAACCTCATCCCGTGGCAGGAGCTCGCGGCGCGCACGGGCGCCACGCTGCGGGTGATCCCGCTCGACGACGACGGCGCCCTCCGGCTCGACGTAGCCGCCGAGCTCGTCACCGAGCGCACGAAACTGATCGCCTTCACGCACGTGTCCAACGTGCTCGGCGTGATCAACCCGGTCGACGAGCTGGTCGCGCTCGCCCGCGGGGTCGGTGCCCTGACGCTCCTCGACGCGTGCCAGTCCGCCCCGCACCTGCCGCTCGACGTGCGGGCGCTGGGCGTGGACTTCGCGGTGCTCTCCGGCCACAAGATGCTGGGGCCGACGGGCATCGGTGCGCTGTACGGCCGGCGCGAGGTGCTGGCCGCGATGCCCCCGTTCCTCACGGGCGGCTCCATGATCACGACCGTCACCACGACCGAGGCCGAGTACCTGCCGCCGCCGCAGCGCTTCGAGGCGGGCACGCAGCGGGTGTCGCAGGCGATCGCGCTCGCCGCGGCGGTCGGCTACCTGGACGAGGTGGGCATGTCGCGCATCGCCGCGCACGAGGCCGCCTTCGGCCGGCGCCTGGTGGACGGGCTCCGCGCGATCGACGGCGTGCGCGTGCTCGGAGCCGGCATCGATCTGCCGCGCGTGGGACTCGCGAGCTTCGACGTGGCGGGCATCCACGCGCACGACGTCGGACAGTTCCTCGACGACCTGGGCATCGCGGTGCGTGTCGGGCACCACTGCGCGCAGCCGCTGCACCGGCGGCTCGGGGTCACGTCGTCGACCAGGGCCAGCACGTACCTGTACACGACCGAGGCCGAGGTCGACGCCGTGATCGCGGGTGTCGCCGGGGCGATCGACTTCTTCCGGAGGGGCGCATGAGCGACCTGCAGAGCCTGTACCAGGAACTGATCCTCGACCACTCGCGCACGCCGCACGGCTACGGGCTGCGCGACGAGATCCCGGCGCAGTCGCACCAGCTCAACCCGACGTGCGGTGACGAGATCACCCTGCAGGTGCACCGGGGCGACGACGGGACGATCGATGCCATCGCGTGGGAGGGGCACGGGTGCGCGATCTCGCAGGCGTCCGCGTCGCTGCTGGCCGAGCTCGCCGAGGGGCTCAGCGTGCCGGAGCTCGAGGTGCGCATCGCGGCGTTCCGCGACGCCATGCGCTCGCGCGGCACGATCGCCCCCGACGAGGAGCTGCTCGGCGACGCGGCCGCGCTCGGCGGGGTCTCGAAGTACGTCGCGCGCGTGAAGTGCGCGATGCTCGCGTGGGTGGCGACCGAGGACGCGCTGACGCGCCTGTGAGCCGTCCCCGATGACCGATTCACGGGAATAGAGTCGCCCGCTCGGCGTTGGGCCGAACATGACTACTCTCGGAATCATCGGTGCAGGCAACATCGGCAGCCAGGTCGCGCGCGTCGCGGTGGCGAACGGCTACGACGTGGTGATCGCGAACTCGCGCGGCCCGGAGACGCTGGCCGACCTCGTCGCGGAGCTGGGGCCGAAGGCGCGGGCGGCGACCGCGGAGGAGGCGGCGGCGGCCGCCGACGTGGCGGTGGTGACCGTGCCGCTGCACGCGATCGACCAGCTGCCGACCGAGCAGCTGGCGGGCAAGATCGTGCTCGACACCAACAACTACTACTTCGAGCGTGACGGTCACATCGAGGCTCTCGACCGGGGCGAGACGACCACGTCCGAGCTGCTGCAGCAGCAGCTGCCGACCTCGAAGATCGCCAAGGCGTTCAACCACATCTACGCGAGCGACATCACGACCGGCGGCACCCCGGCCGGCACCCCGGACCGTCGCGCGCTGGCGACCGCGGGTGACGACGCCGAGGCGGTGGCGTTCGTGACCCGGTTCTACGACCAGGCGGGCTTCGACACCGTGAACATCGGCCCGCTGAGCGAGTCGTGGCGGGTCGAGCGCGACCGTCCCGCGTACGTCACGCGCCAGAACGCCGAGGAGCTGACGGCGAACCTGGCGAAGGCGAACCGCCTGCCCTGAGTCGCCGCGGGCGAGTCCGTCCACCCCGGCTGGGATACCAAAAGTTGAGGAACCCCGGCCGGGGTGGGACAATGCCCGGATGGCGGGGGCTATGGGGGCGGGCGGCGAGCTCGAGTCGGTCAGGGTCACGAGGATCCTGCGCGACGACATCGTGCTGGGCCGGCGACCCCCCGGCGCCCGGCTCGTGGAACGCGACATCGCGGCCGAGCTGCACGTCTCGCGGCTTCCCGTCCGCGAGGCCATCCGTACCCTGGTCGCGGAGGGCGTCGTGACCGCTCGACCGCGTTCGTGGGCGGTGGTGCGGGAGTTCACGCACGACGACATCCGCGCGTTCGCCGAGGTGCGAGAGGCCATCGAGACCCTCATCTTCGTGTTCGCGGCGGAGCGTCACGACGAGGTCGGCCTCGCCCGGCTGCGTCACACGTATGAGCGGGAGGCGGCGGCGGCCCGAGACGGTGACGCGGAGACCGCGCGCCGCACGGCCGCCGAGTTCCACGAGGTCGCGGTGGACCTGGCCGGGAACGAGATGCTCGGCGAGCTCATCGCGGTGTTCCTCACCCGGCTGCGCTGGCTGTTCGGGCAGCACGACGACCTGGTCGCGATGGCCGAGGAGCACCGGGTGATCCTGGAAGCCGTCGCCGCGCGCGACGTCGAACGGCTGCGCACGCTTCTGCCCGCGCACCTGGCCAGCGGGCATGCGGCCGCCGAGCGGCGGCTGTTCCGCGCCGACGTCGCACTCTGATCCGTCGCGCGACCGGCCCACGAAGCGCGGGACCGCGGCTGTATATTGGTGCGGTCGGAACCGGTCCGGTCACTGTCGCTGTCTGGGGAGCGGGATGCGCCGTCTTGCTGTCGTCATCGGGGGCCTGCTGCTGCTGGGCGGTGCCGCGCTCGTGGTCGTCGCCGATCAGGAGCGCGCCGCCTCCGTCGCCGCGGTGAAGGCGGAGATCGCGCGCGTGGAGGATGCGCTGGAGGCGTCGCGCGGAGACAACCTGGAGCTGGCCGCGCAGCTCACGGCCCTGCGCGCCCAGATCGCGGAGCAGGATGCGAAGATCGCCGACACCACGGGGTTCCTGAAGTGATCCGGCGCGTGCTCGCGGTCACCCTGTCTGCCGCCGTGCTGCTCGCCGTCGGCGTGCTCGCCCGCGCCGACGCACTGGAGCACGAGCGGCTCGACGCGATCGCCGAACTGCGCGCCCTCACCGGGCAGTACCGCGATGCCACCCAGCGCACCGACTATCTGGCCGCCTCGATCGAAGGCGCCGAGCAGACGACGTCCGATCGGGCAGCGGTGCTGGAGGTGCGCCCGGCGTTCCTCACCGAGCTCGCGGCGCTGAACACCGCCCTGCAGGGCGCCGACGGCAAGGTCGACACGGCCACGCATCGCGCTTCGGCGCTGTCGGTGCAGCAGACCGTGCTCGCCGAAGACGACGACCCCGCCACGGTGGTCGCGGCCACGGCCACGATCCATGCGATCACGGCCAAGATCGGCACCGAGGTCGCGTCGTGGCAGGCGTCGCAGAACCCGGGCCCGGGCGGCCCCGCCTGGAGCACGAGCGGGCCGGACGGCTACGCGCGCGTGCGCGCCGCCCTCGACCGCGTGGGCGGTGGCGGCGTGGGGCTGTACGAGTCGTCGTCGTGCGCCGGCGGCAACGCCCCCGCGTGCGCGAACAGCAACGGGTACATCAAGTACCGCGCCGACATCGCGGGCTGGAGCACCGGCCGCCTGAACTGGGCGATGGCGCACGAGCTGGCGCACATCTATCAGTTCCGCGTGTGGGGCGCCCTCACCTCGTCGGGCTCCTACGGGGCGCTGTTCGGCAACGATCCGGAGTTCCTCGCCAACTGCATGGCCGTGGTGCGCGGCTTCCCCGGATCGGTCGGCTGCAACGGGGAACAGCAGGCCTGGGCGTCGGGCATCTGGGTGGGCGCGGTGCGCTGAGGCTCCGCTCAGTCGACCGGGGTCCTGGTGTCGATCGCGGCACGCAGCGGCCGGCGCAGGGCCCGCCAGTAGGCGGTCGGGGCGAGCCGCACGAGCGCGTCGATCAGTCGTGCCTCCCGTCCGACCATCGTGCGGGCGGCTCGGCGCTCGGTGGCGCGGACGATGCGCGCAGCCGCGTCGGCGGGGTCGGTGTGGTACATCGCGGCCTGCGCGGCGGCGGCGCGGGCGGCGACCGCGGGGTCGATCGCGGCGGCGTACCGCCCGTGCAGGATGATGCCGGTGCGCACGCCCGCCGGGTAGACCGCGCCGACCGAGACGGTCGTGCCCTCGAGCTCGTGGCGCAGCGCCTCGGAGAAGCCGCGGACGGCGAACTTGCTCAGCGCGTACGGGATGCGGCCGGCGGGAGCGGCCAGGGCGTACACGCTCGCCAGGTGCGTGATGTGGGCGGCCGGCGCGGCACGGAGCGACGGCAGCAGGGCCTTGGTGATCGACACCGTGCCCCAGAGGTTCACGTCGGTCAGCCAGCGCATCTCCTCCATGGTCAGCTGGTCGAGGTCGCCGAGCATGGACGAGCCGGCGCACGTGATCAGGGCGGTGATCCGCGGATGCACGGCGGCGATCTGCGCGGCGGTCGCGAAGACCGCGTCGTCGTCGCGGAGGTCGACCACGTGCGTCGTGACGGTGGTGCCGGCCAGCTCGGTCGCGAGGGCGTCGAGCGCGGCACGGTCGTGGTCGAGGAGGGCCAGGTGCACGCCGCGGGGAGCGAGCAGCCTCGCGATCTCGGCCCCCATGCCGTTCGCGGCGCCCGTGATGACGGTGGTGCTGCCGACCAGGTCGAGATGCTTCATCGCCGCCTCCCTGCGCGTGCGATCCGGGCGGTCGCCGACCGATGTCGGACGCCTGCGAGATGCTGGATGCCGAACCATTCTGGCCGAGACCGGGCCGCATCGATACCGGTACGCTCGTGGAGAGGAGGTGCCGGTGGGACGGACTGCGGATGCCATCGCCGAAGGCGTCGCGATCGCGACGGCCGCCGCGCGCCTCGCCGTGAAGAACCACATCCTCATCGGCACCATCGCAGAGGGCGGCGTGTTCGATCTCGACCGCTACGTCGACGACGCGCGCGAGGCCCTGCGCGCGATGGCCGAGGAGTCGGAGGAGGCGGCGGCCACCGTCACGGCGCTGCGCAAGCGGGCCAGGGGGCGGCACTCCGATCCGGTCGGCACGCACGACTACCGCGACCGCGATGTGCGCAACCTCCGTCGCCGCGCGAAGCAGTCGACCGGGGTGGCCCAGCGGCTGCGGGAGATGATGGACGACCGGCAGCAGCTCGAGGCGATCGTCGAGGAGGCGAGGGCCGCGGCATGGGCCGACGTCCGCCACAACCTCGACCGGCGGCTGCGCGTGGAGGGCATGCGACCGGAGCAGGACCCCGACTACGCGCGGATGCGCGAGGCCCGGATGCAGGCGCTGCGCCTGGTGGACCTGCAGGCGCTGTCGTCGGCGCAGCGGGCGAAGGAGAAGCGCCGCAAGAAGCAGGAGAAGGCGGCGGCGAAGGGCGACTGACCCCTCGTTTCGCTTTCGTCTCGCGACTGTTGTAGGCTGTTCTACGGCCCGCTGAGCGGGCTGGGCGCCCGTAGCTCAATGGATAGAGCATCTGACTACGGATCAGAAGGTTAGGGGTTCGAGTCCCTTCGGGCGCACACTGTGTTGAGACAGTGACGATACGGCCTCCGCTTCGGCGGGGGCCGTTTCTGCATCCCGGCCGGATGTCTCAGTCCGTGTCGAGCAGGCTCGTGATCGCGGGGTCGCGGCGGGCGACGTCGGACGCCGTGGTCAGGATGACCTGCCGCATGGCGGCGACCGCGACGGCGGGGCTGACGTCGGACCGGTGGGCCAGGCTGACGGTGCGGGTCATGGCGGGGTGGGCGAGCCGCACGGACCGCAGCGTCGGCCGGTCGAACAGGACCATCGCGGGCACCACGGCGACGCCGAGCCCTCGTTCGACGAAGCGCAGCACGGAGTCCATCTCGCCGCCCTCCAGCACCAGGTTCGGGGTGAGGTCGGCGGCGCGGAAGGCGGCATCGGTCGTGGCCCGCAGCTCGTAGCTCTCGTCGAAGGCGATGAGCGGCAGGGTCGCCAGGTGGCTGAGCGGGATCGCGGGGGTGCGGGCGACCGGCGGGCGTGCGGCCGAGGAGACCACGACCAGTTCCTCCGCGAGCAACGGTGTGCGGGTGAGGCTGACCCCGGCCGGCGGCGGACCGTCGGACTGGGTGATGAGGGCCATGTCGACGGCGCCGACCGCGAGCTGCTCGACCAGGAGGCGGGAGCCGCCCTCGATCAGGTGCAGGTCGACCTCGGGGTAGGAGTCGTGGAACGAGCTGAGGGCTTCGGCGACGAGGCTGATGCACAGCGTGGGCGGTGCCCCGAGCCGCACACGGCCGCGCCGGAGCCCCGCGAGTTCGCCCATCTCGTCGCGGATGGCGTCGGCTTCGGCGAGCATGCGCTGGGCGCGGGGGAGCAGTGTCTCCCCGGCCGCCGTCAGCGCGATGTGGCCACGGGCGCGGTGGAACAGCTCGGCGCCGAGCTCGCGTTCGAGCGTGGAGATCTGTCGGCTCAGCGACGGTTGGGCCAGGTGCAGGTGCTCGGAGGCGCGGGTGAAGTGTCCGAGGCGGGCGACTTCGACGAACCCGCGGAGTTGCTCGAGGTTCATGGCCATAGCCTACCCGTATGGTTTCCACTCGAACTATGCATTGGAGTTATTAGGTTGTCCTAACTAGCGTCGAGATCATGACTGCACCCGAACGACAGATCTCCACCACGGTCCTCGTGATCGGCACCGGCGGCTCCGGCCTGCGGGCGGCGATCGAGGTCGCCGAACACGGCGTCGACGTGCTCGCCGTGGGCAAACGCCCCCGTCAGGACGCCCACACCTCCCTCGCGGCGGGCGGCATCAACGCGGCCCTCGGCACGATGGACGCCGACGACAGCTGGCAGCAGCACGCCGCCGACACCATCAAGGAGAGCTACCTCCTGGCCAACCCGCACACCGTCGAGGTGGTGACGCGCGGCGCCGAGCGCGGCATCCGCGACCTCGAGCGCTGGGGCATGGACTTCGCCCGCGAGGACGACGGTCGCATCTCCCAGCGGTTCTTCGGCGCGCACACCTACCGTCGCACCGCGTTCTCGGGCGACTACACGGGGCTCGAGATCCAGCGCACCCTGGTCCGCAGGGCCGAGCAGCTCGACGTCCCGATCCTCGACAACGTCTACATCACCCGCCTGCTCGTGCGCGACAACGTCGTGTTCGGCGCGTACGGCTTCGACCAGGCCGACGGCACCCGCTATCTCATCCACGCCGACGCCGTGATCCTCGCGGCCGGAGGCCACAACCGCATCTGGCGGCGCACCTCCTCCCGACGCGACGAGAACACGGGCGACTCCTTCCGGCTCGCCGTCGACGCGGGCGCGCGACTGCGCGATCCCGAGCTCGTGCAGTTCCACCCCTCCGGCATCATCGAGCCGGAGAACGCGGCAGGGACGCTCATCTCGGAGGCGGCGCGCGGCGAGGGCGGCATCCTGCGCAACGCGCTCGGCGAGCGATTCATGGAGCGCTACGACCCCGAGCGGAAGGAGCTCTCCACGCGCGACCGCGTCGCGCTCGCCGCGTACACCGAGATCCAGGAGGGGCGCGGCACCGAGAACGGCGGCGTGTGGCTCGACGTGTCGCACCTGCCGCGCGAGACGATCATGACCCGGCTGCCGCGCGTCTACCAGACGATGATGGAGCTGCAGATGCTCGACATCACGACCGACCCGATCGAGATCGCCCCCACCGCGCACTATTCGATGGGCGGCGTCTGGGTGCGGTCCGAGGACCACGGCACCGATGTCGAGGGCCTCTACGCGATCGGCGAGGCGTCGAGCGGGCTGCACGGTGCGAACCGGCTGGGCGGCAACTCGCTGATCGAGCTGCTCGTGTACGGGCGGATCGTCGGTCAGGCGGCGATGGCGCACGCCGCGGGGCTCGACGCCCAGCGGCGGTCGGCGGGGGCGGTCGCGGCGGCCCGCGCCGAGATCGACGACCTGCTCGCGGCCGAGGGGCGCGAGAACGTGCGCGCCCTGCAGCGCGCGATCCGCAACCTCATGACCGAGTACGCCGGAGTGGTGCGCTCGGAGGAGGGGCTGCGGGCCGGGCTCGCCGATCTCGACCTGATCGAAGGGCGCATGGAGGACATCGGCATCCACCCGGACATCGCCGGGTTCCAGGACCTCGCCCACGCGTTCGATCTGAAGGCCTCCGCGCTCGCCGCCCGTGCCACGCTGGAGGCGGCGCGGGAACGGCGCGAGACGCGTGGCTGCCACAACCGCAGCGACTACCCCGACACCGATCCGACGCTGCAGGTCAACCTGGTGTGGTCGCCCGCGACCGGCGTCACCCGCGAGGAGATCCCGCCCGTCCCCGCCGAGATCGCCGAGCTGATGCGCGACGTCGACACCGCCGGGAAGCTCGTGGAGTAACCCTCTGGCCCGTCGCTCCTCCCGTTGTTCGTCAGAGCGATCCAGGGAGGAGCGACGGGGGCGTCACTGCCCCGAGGGGTCGTTCTCGCCGACCTGGGGCTGTCCGATCACGCCGATGCCGACCGCCTCGTGGTCGGGTTCGGGGTCGCCCTTCCGCTCCGGTGCCTTCGGCTCCTGGCCCGGGGCCTTCTCGGTGCTCGGCTCTTCGAGCTCCTCCGTGCTCGGCACCTCGGACGGGTCGGCGTCCTCCGGCGACTCGGCCTCCGGCGGAGTGCTCGCCTCGCCCTCGTCCGCGTCGGCGGTGGGGGCGTGCGTGGTCTGGCCCTCCGACGCCGGGGTCGGGGTGGGCGTCTGCGCCTCGGCCGAGAGCTCGTCCGTGGACTCCGGCTCGGGGGCTTCGGGTTCGGGAGTGCTGGTGGTCATGATCGTCCCTTCCTGCGCTGTCGTGCCTCCAGCGTGCCCCGCCGAGCGGCCGAGCTGAAGGGGCTTGACGGGCGGGCGGCCGGGTCCCCGACGCGCTCGGGTTAACCACGATGAACCGAGATGCCGGAACCCGGCGTAGCCTGGAGGGGTGACTGCGTACGTCTCGGCCTTCGACCTGTTCTCCATCGGAGTGGGGCCGTCGAGCTCGCACACCGTCGGCCCCATGCGCGCGGCCGTCGACTTCGCGCAGCGGCTCACGGCGTCGGGCGAGCTGGGCCGCGTCACCCGCGTCGGCTGCACGCTGTACGGCTCCCTGGGCGCGACCGGCATCGGCCACGGCACGCCCGACGCGGTGGTCGCCGGGCTCCGCGGCCTCCGCCCCGAGACGTGCGACCCGGCCGCCGTGCGGGCCGCGTGGCAGGAGTTCCCCGACGGCGCCGCCCTGCGCCTCGGCAGGGTCCACGACGTGGCGTTCGCGAAGGACGACATCGTGTTCGCGCCGCGCACGCGTCTGCCCGGTCACCCCAACGCCATGACCCTGACCGCCACCGCCGCGGACGGCGCCGTGGTGGCCGAGGACACCTACTACTCCATCGGCGGCGGGTTCATCCGGCGCGACGGCGAAGCGGCGAAGATCTCGACGGGCGCGTTCCCCTACCCGTACGCCGATGCCGCGTCGCTCCTGGCGCTGTGCGACGAGGAGGGCCTGTCGATCGCGGAGGTCGCGCGCCGCAACGAGATGGCGCTGCGCAGCGAAGCGGAGGTGGCGGCCGGGCTCGACGCCATCTGGGATGCGATGTCGGGGTGCGTCGATGCGGGGCTGCACGCCGACGGTGTGCTGCCGGGGATCCTCAAGGTCAAGCGACGGGCGGGCACGATCCGCGGCCAGCTCGAGGCGGTCGAGGCCGAGGGGCACCGCGAGCTCCCGGGCGAGTGGCTCGGGGCGTTCGCGCTCGCGGTGAACGAGGAGAACGCGGCGGGCGGCCGCGTCGTGACGGCACCGACGAACGGCGCCGCGGGGATCCTTCCGGCCGTGGCGATGTACTGGTGGCGGTTCCTGGCGGACTCCGGCCTCGGCGCCGGCAACGCCGTCACCCCGTACGGCGAGCTCGTCGGCAGCGCACTGCTGGGCTTCGAGGGCACGCCGCCACCGGTCACCGCGGCCGAGGAACGCGAAGACCCGGCGGTCGCCGAGGCCAACCGCCGCCGCGGCATCCGTCGCTTCCTGCTCACCGCGACCGCGCTCGGCTCGCTGTTCAAGGCCAATGCCTCCATCTCCGGCGCGGAGGGCGGGTGCCAGGCCGAGGTCGGCTCCGCGTGCGCGATGGCCGCCGGCGGGCTCACGGCCGTGATGGGCGGCACGAACCGGCAGATCGAGAACGCGGCCGAGATCGCCATGGAGCACCACCTCGGCCTCACGTGCGACCCGATCGGCGGGCTGGTGCAGATCCCGTGCATCGAACGGAACGCGATCGCCGCCTCGACCGCGGTGACCGCGGCCCGCCTCGCCCTGCGCGGTGACGGCAGCCACTACGTCTCGCTCGATGCCGTGGTCGAGACCATGCGGCAGACGGGGGCGGACATGTCGACCAAGTACAAGGAGACGAGCGAGGGCGGTCTCGCGGTCAACGTCATCGAGTGCTGAGCGGGCGGGTGTCGGAGCCGACGGATAGCCTCGGAGCGGACGTCGACGCGCGGCCTGTCGGACCCGGCGGATACCCTCGTGGCGGGGCCGGAGAGCGGGAGGGTGCGGATGGACTCGTTCTGGGAGCCGACGTCCACACGGCGAAGGCAGCAGCCGGTCGTCTCGGTCCGGGCGTCCTCGGATGCCCCGCCCATCGATGGCCGCTGGCCCACGAGCATTCCCGCGGTGGCGCAAGTGCTGCGGGAGGGCATCGACCTCGACCCCGGTGTGACCTTCCTCGTCGGTGAGAACGGCAGCGGCAAGTCCACCCTGGTGGAGGGCATCGCGATCGCGTACGGCCTGTCGCCCGAGGGCGGCTCGCGGCAGGCGCGACACCGCACCAGGGCGACCGAGTCCGAGCTGTCGAGCTGGTTGCGGCTGCAGCGCGGTATCGGCGCCGATCGCTGGGGCTTCTTCCTCCGCGCCGAGACGATGCACTCCTTCTACACCTACCTGGAGGAGAACCCGTCGACGAGCGGCGCCGAGGTGTCGTTCCACGAGATGAGTCACGGCGAGTCGTTCCTGGCCGTGCTCGAGAGCCGGTTCGACGATCCCGGGTTCTACTGCCTCGACGAGCCGGAGGCCGCGCTGTCGTTCACGTCGACGCTGTCGCTGATGGCCGTGCTGCGGCGCATCGCCGACGAGGGAGGCCAGGTGCTGTGCGCGACGCACTCCCCGGTCCTCGCCGCTCTTCCGGGAGCGACGATCCTGGAGGTGGGGGAGTGGGGTCTGCGCCCGGCGGCCTGGGAAGACCTGGAGCTCGTGCGGCACTGGCGCTCGTTCCTCGGCGAGCCCGGCCGGTACCTGCGACACCTGCTGGACTGAGCCGCGTCCGGCGGGAGGCCGCCGTCGTGCGGGTCGTAGGCTGGCGGGCATGACCGAGCACACCGCACCCCGCCGACGCGGTCGCCCGCGCGGGGGGACGGACTCGCGCGAGCGCATCCTGGCGGCCGCGGTCGACGAGTTCGGCGAGCAGGGGTACGACGGCTCGACGGTCCGCTCGATCGCGGGGCGCGCCGGGGTGGACTCGGCACTCGTGCACCACTACTTCGGCACCAAGGCCGACCTCTTCGCGGAGGCGGTCGGGATACCGCTGCGACCCGACATCGACGTGCCCGGCATCGTCGCGGGGCCGCGGGACGAGGTGGGCGAGCGGCTGGTGCGCTACGTGCTGGAGGCGTTCGAGCGCCCCGAGGTGCGGCGCCGCGGTGTCATGCTGATCCGCACGGCGCTCGGCAGCCGCGTCACCTCGCCGCTGCTCGCGGGCTTCCTGGCGCGCGAGCTGATCGGGCGCATCGCGAAGCTGCTGGCCGTTCCCGATGCGGAGCTGCGCGCGACGCTGGTGGCCTCGCAGATCGCGGGACTGATCGTGACGCGCTACGTGCTGGCGCTCGGGCCCCTCGCGGCGGCGGACATCGGCGACCTCGTGCACCGCGTCGGTCCCACGGTGCAGCGGTACCTGTTCGACTGAGACCGCGGCTCCTCGCCGTTGACCGTGGGGGCACAGCGGGCGCATAATTCATCGCATGATGAATAACGCGGCGGTCGCGATCGCGCAGCTCCGGGTGCGACGGGGAAAGGTGCGGGTGTTCGACGGCGTCGACCTCACCATCCCGCGCGGACAGGTCACCGGACTGCTGGGTCCCTCCGGCTGCGGCAAGACCACCCTCATGCGCTCGATCGTGGGGGTCCAGCGCGTCGAATCGGGCGACGTGACCGTGCTGGGCGAGCCGGGCGGATCGCGACAGCTCCGGAACCGGGTGGCCTACGGCACCCAGGGTGCGGCGGTGTACGGCGACCTCACGGTGCGGCAGAACCTCGTCTACGTCGCCGCGCTGCTCGGGGCTCCCCGGGGCGATGTGGAGCGCGTGATCGACGAGGTCGGGTTGCGGGGCCAGGCGGGCCAGCTGGTCGAGTCGCTCAGCGGCGGGCAGTCCACGCGCGTCTCCCTCGCGATGGCCCTCGTCGGCGCGCCGGAGCTGATCGTGCTGGACGAGCCGACCGTCGGCCTCGACCCCGTGCTGCGCGCCGACCTGTGGACCCTGTTCCGCGGCCTGGCCGACCGCGGCGTGACCCTGATCGTCTCCAGCCACGTGATGGACGAGGCGCTGCGCTGCGATCGGCTGCTGCTGATGCGCGACGGGCGGATCATCGCCGACACGACGCCCGCGTCGCTGCTGGCCGACACGGGCGCCGCGGATCCGGAGGCGGCCTTCCTCACGCTGATCGAACGGGACCGTGCGGCAGAGCACATCACGCGCCGATCCCGACGCGGTGCCCGGGAGCACGGAGAGGAGCAGGGGGAATGAACGGCCGCCGCATGTTCGCGACCGCGGCCCGCGTGCTGACGCAGCTGCGGCACGACCCTCGCTCGATCGCGCTGATGCTCGTCGCCCCCAGCCTGCTGGTCGGACTGTTCGCCTGGCTGTTCGCGGAGCAGGAGGGCGTGTTCGACCAGTTCGGCGGGGCGATCCTGGCACTGTTCCCGTTCATCGTGATGTTCCTCATCACCTCGATCACCACGCTGCGCGAGCGCCGCTCCGGCACCCTCGAACGGCTCATGACCACCCCGCTCGGCAAGGCCGACTTCATCCTCGGGTATGCCCTGGCCTTCGGGCTCATGGCACTGCTGCAGGCGGTGATCACGGTGTCGTTCGCGGTGGGGGTGTGCGGGCTCGACGTGGAGGGCGAGCTGTGGCAGCTGGGCCTGGTCGCGGTGGTCGACGCCCTGCTCGGCACCGCGCTCGGGCTGCTCGCGAGTGCGTTCGCGCAGACGGAGTTCCAGGCGGTGCAGTTCATGCCGGTGCTGGTGTTCCCGCAGATCATCCTCGGCGGGCTGTTCATGCCGCGCGACCAGATGCCCGACGTTCTGCACACGATCTCGGACTGGCTGCCGCTCAGCTACGCGATCGACACGATCAACGCGGTCGCCGCGGGCGACGGCGGGTGGGACGTGTACCGCCCGCTGCTCGTGGTGGTCGCGTTCTGCGTCGGAGCGCTCGTGCTCGCGTCGCTCACGCTGCGGCGTCGCACGGCCTGACCAGGCGGCCTCCGCTCAGCGCGGCGTGCGGTTCTTCGTGTGTCGGGTGGGGGCGGCCGACCACGGGTCCTCCGGCCAGGGGTGCTTGGGGTAGCGTCCGCGCATCTCGGCGCGCACCTGCGCGTACGGCCCCGACCAGAACGACGCGAGATCGTCGGTGACCGCGAGCGGACGCCCGGCGGGGGACAGCAGGTGGAACAGCACGGGCACGCGGTCGTCGACGAGTCGGGGAGTCTCGGCCCAGCCGAAGCACTCCTGCAGCTTCACAGCCACAACGGGGCGCGCGGACGTGTCGTCCGCGTCGGGATAGCCGATCCGCACGCGCGAGCCGCTGGGCACCTCGAGCCGCTCGGGGACGAGGGCATCGAGGCGCGACGCCTCGGGCCAGAGGAGCAGCCGGCGCAACGGCGAGGCCAGGTCGATCCGTGCCGCCGGAGTGCCGGCGGCGAGGGCGTCGAGCTCGGGCCCGAGCCACGCGTCGAGGGTCGCGAGCAGGCCGGCATCCGACACGTCGGGCCACGGGTCGCCGAGCTCGCGCCGCACCAGCGACAGACGACGACGCAGGGTGTCGGCCGCCTCCGACCACGCGAACACGCCGAGCCCGTCGCGTTGCAGCGCCCGGCGAACGGCATCTCTGCCCTCGTCGGCGGAGGCACGCACCGGCACCGAAGCTCGCAGGATCGCGCCGATGCGGCGCTCGCGCCTGGCCTGCACGCGTCCGTTCGTGAACGCGGCCTCGACCCGGTCGGTCATCAGGTGCTGTGCGGCCCGCTCCATCTGCGCCTCGGACAGCGCCGCAGCGGCACGGATGATCGCTCCCGACCCTGCCGCCGCACGCCCCGCGGCGCGCGTGACGTCGGCGACCGCGATCCACTCCGACGCCGCGAGCGGTCCGCGCATCCCCGCCCTGGTGCCGGACGCGAGCAGGAACGTCGCCCCGTCGGCCGTGCGCTCGACTCGCTGCGCGATCCGCTCGGGGAAGGCGAGGGCGATCACGAGACCCGTGCCGTCGAGACCGGAGCGGACGCCCGGCGTCGCGGGGACCAGTCGTCGGAGGCGATCCGCGTCGGTGCGCCACCGGGCGTCGGGAGTGCGTCCGCTGCGGAGAGCGACGAGCGCCTGCGCCGCGTCGGCATCGGCGATGCGCACGTCGCCGCTCAGCAGGGCGACGACCTCGGCCGCCAGCGCCGCACCCACGAGCGGACTGCCGTCGCGGAGCGCGCGGGCGAGCCGCGGGTCGGTCGGGATCCGCGCCAGGTCACGGCCCTCGACGGTGGCGCGTCCTTCGTCGTCGATCGCGCCGAGTGCGCCCAGCACCGTCAGGGCGTCCGCCAGGCTGTCGGCCGGCGGTGGGTCGATCAGGCGCAGTCCCGCGCCGCCGGGCGCACCCCAGCACGCGAGCAGCAGTGCGGCATCCGTCAGATCGGCCACCGCGATCTCGGGGGCGGGGCGGGCGGGTGCCGCGGCGTAGGTGCGTTCGTCGACGCAGCGCACCACGATGCCCGGTCCCTGACGCGTGGCGCGGCCGGCGCGCTGCACGCACGAGGAGCGGGGTGCGGCGGTCGTGACGAGTCCTGTCATCCCGCGGGCGGCGTCGCGCTGCGGCTGTCGCGCCAGGCAGCTGTCCACCACCAGGCGCACCCCCGGCACGGTGAGCGACGATTCGGCGAGCGACGTCGTGACGATGATGCGCGGCGGCTCGGAGGCGCGCCTCCCGCGGATCACGGCGTCCTGCGCGGCGGCGGGGAGCTGACCGTGCAGCTCGCGCACGTCGTACGACCCGTCGGCGTCACGGACGCGGCGGGCGATCTCCGCCACCTCGCGAGCTCCCGGTGCGAAGACCAGCACGTCGGCGGTCGGATCGTCGCGGGTCAGGTCGCGCGCGGCGGAGACGGTGGTGCGGGCGACGTGATCCAGGAACCCCCACGTCACCCCGCGCTCGTCGAGCCGCGGGCCGGGGCTCGGCGCCCAGCGCTCGGTGAGCGGAAAGGCGGGCACCGCGTGCTCGACGACGGCAGCCGGACGCTCGTCTGTGCCGATGACGCCGGCGATGCGGGCGGCGTCGAGGGTCGCGGACATCGCGACGAGCGTCAGGTCGTCGCGCAGCTGCCGCACCTCCGACAGCAGCCCGATCAGCAGGTCGGTCTCGAGAGCTCGCTCGTGCACCTCGTCGATGATCACGGCGTCAACGCCGTCGAGGCCCGGGTCGTCGAGCAGCCGCCGCAGCAGCACCCCGGCCGTGACGAACTCGACCCGGGTCGACGGTCCGACGGAGCGCTCGCCGCGCACGGTGAATCCCACGCGCTCGCCCAGGGTGGAGCCGTCGAGCTGCGCGAGTCGTCGGGCCGCTGCGCGTGCCGCCACGCGGCGGGGTTGTGTCACGATCACGCGGCCGGGAACGCGAGAGGCGAGCAGGGGCGGGACGAGTGTGGTCTTGCCGGTGCCGGGCGGAGCGCTCACCACGACCGCATGGTCGACGTCGAGGGCCGCAGCGACGTCGGGGAGGGCGGCCGCGAACGAGAGCCCAGCGCCGATCGCGGCGAGGTCGAAGGCGGCGGACGTCATCGCCCCAGTCTGCCGGTTCACGACGTGTCCCCTCCTGCGCCGCCGGCCTCCGATCGGGCCCTCAGCCCACCCGAGGCTCAGGAATCGAGGAGTCGTGTACGTCGCCGGACGCAGACAGCGGATGCCGCGACCCGGTGGGCCGCGGCATCCGCTGTCCTGTCGCGCTTACTCCGTGGTGGCAATCGCTCACTCCGCGGTGGCAATCGCGCTCACTCCGCGGTGGCTGTCGCGCTCACGTCACTGTCCTGTCGCGCCTACTCCGTGGCGGCTGCCGGGGGCGCGGGGGGCGGCGGCGTGGTCGGGGCGGGCGTACGCGGCGCCGACGTGGGCGCGGCGGGGGCACCCGCCTCCGCGACGCCGGCACCGATGCCGCGACCGACGGCCTGGCCCTGGATGATCCCGGCGAGGTCGAGCCCGGTCGCGGAGTGCACGCTGTCGAACACCGAGCGCAGAGCCTTCGCGCTGTCGGCGCCGACGACCTGGGAGGCCCCATCGTCGCCGGAGCCGCCCACGATCGAGACGTTGCCGATCGCGGCGTAGCCCTTGGCGAACTCGGCCATGATCGACGGCAGCACCTCCAGCACGCGCTGCGACAGGAAGGCGTCCTGGTTGGAGGCGATGGCCTTGGCCTCGGCCTCGACGGCGGCCGCGCGCGCCTCACCCTCGGCACGGATGGCCTCGGCCTCGGCGTTCGCGCGCAGGCGGCGGGCCTCGGCCTCGGCTTCGGCCTGTGCCCGCAGCGCATCGGCGTCACCCGTGGCCTTCGCGATGGCGGCCGCGGCCTCACCGTCGGCCCGGGCCTTGTCGGCCTGCGCCTGCTGCTCGGCGATGCGCGTGCGGGCCTCGGCCTGCTTGACCTGCTCGATCGCGGCGGCCTCGGCGGCGCGCTCACGCGTGTAGAGCTCGGCCTGCGCGCGCGTCTCGGCCTCGTAGCGCTGGGCGTCGGCCACGCGCTTCACGTCGGCGTCGAGCTGAGCCTGCTTGTTCTCCGCCTGCTGCTGCAGCACGGCCTGCTCGGCCTGCGCGCGGGCGAGCTGTTCGGCCTGCTCCGCCTCGGCACGCGCTCGTCCGATGCCGGCGTTCGCGTTGGCGGTGTTGGTGTCGAGCGCCGTCTGCTCGACGAGGTTCGCCTCCTGGTTGGCGATGTTCTTCTGGTTGATCGCGCGGTCGGCGTTGGTCTGCGAGATCTCGGCGGCCTGTCGCTTCGCCTGGATCTCCGGCGCCCCGAGCGACTGGATGTAGCCGACCTTGTCGGTGATGCCCTTGATCTGGAAGGAGTCGAGGATGAGGCCCTGCTCCGCGAGCTCCTGCGAGACGTCGGCCGCGATCTGGTCGGAGAACTTCTTCCGTTCCCGCATGAGCTCGACGACCGAGAGTGTCGCGACGATGCCGCGCAGCGCACCCTCGAGCTGCTCGGTGGTGAACTGCTCGATCGCCTTGTCCTGCGACGCGAAGCGCTCCGCGGCACGCCGCACGAGCAGCGGGTCGGAGCCGATCTTCACGATCGCGACGCCGTCGACGTTGAGGGTGACGTTGTCGAGCGACTGCGCCTCCGCGTTGAGCGAGACCTGACGGGAGCGCAGGGAGATGATCTCGTGGCGCTGCGTGATCGGGTTGACGAGGGACTTGCCGTTGACGATCACCGTGACCGGCGACTCCGACAGCTCCGAGCGGCTCGTGCCGTCGGCGGCGATCACCGCGCGCTGCACCTTCTGCTTGCGGCCCGAGATGACGAGCGCCTCATCGGCCCTGGCCACCTTGATCCAGCTGCGGGCGAACAGCAGCAGGATCAGCAGCAGGATGACCGCTGCGACGACGGCGATACCGATGATGATGAGGATGCCGACGATTCCGGCGATCTCCATGGATGACCTCCCTTGGTCCCCCCGAGGGGGCGGTCTGACGGGCCCGCGCGGTGTGCCGGGACTCGGTTCCACCCTGCCAGAAACCCCGGAGGGCCCGCTCTGCGCGGGGGTGATCGCCGACACATCGGGGAGAAGATGCGGCAGAGGCGGGGTGGGGAGAAGGGCTCATGCCCCGTTCACGCGGTCGCGGTCAGCGGTTGCGGAGCTTCTCCGCGAGGTCGCGCAGCTGGCGCAGCTCGTCGTCGTCGAGCCGGGACATGCGTGACGCGATGGAGCGGCCGTGCACCGTGGCGAGGGAACGGAAGGCCCGGGCGCCGGCGTCGGTCGCGCGGATCAGTGCGCCGCGGCCGTCATCCGGGTCGGGGCACTTGGCGACGAGCCCGCGGGCGACCATGCGATCGACGAGGCGGGAGACGCTGGGCTGGCTGATCAGCATGTTCGCGGTGATGTCGCGCAGTCGCGCCGTCATGTCGGGGGAGCGGGTGACGGTGAGGAGCACGTCGTATTCGGCCTGCGCGAGCTCGTTGTGATCGAAGTCGGCCATCATGTCCGTGAACAGCTCGTGCTGCGCGCGGAACAGGCTCTCCCAGGCCTCCAGGGCGAGCTTGCGATCGGTCATCCTCACAGCGTAGCGGCCACAGTAAAGGGCCGGTCGGAGAGGCTCCCGACCGGCCCTTGTCCCTTGCACCAAGAGTGTCCTGCAATCACATGCGGTGGATGCCACAGCAAACATTCACCGTGCGATCACTGTATAACGACGAGGTAACGAATGCAACGGTTTGATCACGGAATCTTTGCGCGACGCGCGGGGCCGATCCGACCGAGTCGGCCGGAACCCGCCGCGGGGCGCTCGCGGCTTGCTCTTTATATCGATAGTCATCAATATGGAGTCACGTCCACCTCGCGGTCTCAGCCACCCGTTGACCCATCCACCCAGGAGCGCCATGACCGCCACCACCCCCTCCGTCCTCTTCGTCTGCGTGCACAACGCCGGGCGCTCGCAGATGGCCGCGGGGTTCCTCCGCGAGCTCGCCGGTGACCGCATCGAGGTGAGGTCCGCGGGGTCGCTGCCCGCGGACCGCATCAATCCCGTCGCAGTGGAGGCCATGGCCGAGGTCGGGATCGACATCACCGCCGAGCAGCCGAAGGTGCTCACCGTGGACGCCGTCAAGGCGTCGGACGTCGTGATCACGATGGGATGCGGCGACGCGTGCCCCATCTTCCCCGGAAAGCGCTACGAGGACTGGACGCTCGAGGATCCGGCAGGGCAGGGGATCGAGGCGGTGCGACCGATCCGCGATGACATCCGCACGCGGATCGAGGCGCTCGTGGGAGAGCTGATCTGAGCCGAGCTCCGGGCTCACCGTCCGTGGGCGTGGGCGTTCCTCGCCCTTTCCCCCGAAGTGGGATATATTGCTGAAACGTAGAACTTCACTCTCCAATACTCCCCAACTGGAGGAACGCGTGACACTCTCAGGTGGTCCGCTCGAGCGTCGGTCGATGAGCGACGAGGCGTTCGTGCGGCTGCAGGACGCCATCATCAGCGGAGAGCTGCCCCCGGGGGAGCGACTGCGCGACTACGAACTCGCGGAACGCCTCGGCACCTCCAAGACACCGATCCGTCATGCGCTCGACCGCCTGGCCGACAACGGGCTCGTCGAGATGCAGCGCAACCGCTACACGCGGGTCGCCCCCATCGATCTCAACCGGGTCCGCAATGCGGTCGACCTGTTCGGCGACATCTGGATCGGCTCGGTGCGTCACGTGCTGCCGGTGATCCAGGACGACGACGTGTCGTATCTGGTCGAGCTCGCGGACGACATGGCGACGGCGGTCAATTCCCGAGACGTCATCGGGTTCGGCGCCGCACTGCGCGGTGCCGCGACCGGGTTCGCTCGCATCGAGGGCAACGCGGCGCGGGCGACGGTGATCGAGCGGCTCGGTCCTCAGATCCGCCGCTTCAGCCAGCACTCCAAAGACGTGTTCGACTGGGCGGCGGTGGGCGACGTGGTCGCCTCGATCCGTGACGCCCTCGAGGAGCGCGACGCCGTCAAGATCCGTGCCGTGCTCGTCACGCTGTTCGACGAGGTGCTGCCCTCCATCATCGACCGCGCGGAGGCCGAGGGCCTCGCCGGCACGACGGCCGAGTAGGACGAGGACACCGAACGAGGGCGGCCGCGCGGTGCGGCCGCCCTCGTCGTGTCCGGCGCTCTCGCGCTACGGCGTCAGGCGGTGCAGGTCGCGCGGGAACAGCGTGACCTCGCGGACGTTGGGCGCGTCGACGAGTCGCGCGATCCAGCGCTCCAGGCCGATCGCGAACCCGCCGTGCGGCGGCATCCCGTGCGCGAACGCCTCGAGGTAGCCGCGGTAAGCGTCGGGCGATTCGCCCCCGGCCTCGATCGCGGCGACCAGTTCGGAGTGACGGTGCCGCCGCTGCCCGCCCGTCACCAGCTCCAGCCCCCGGAAGAGCAGGTCGAAGCTGTTGCTCCAGCGCTCGTCGTCGGGTTGCGGGTGCGTGTAGAACGGACGCTTGGCCATCGGGTACCCCTCGACCGCGAGCACGTCGCTGCCGAACTCGGCCATGGCCCACTCGCCGAGCGCTCGCTCGTGCGCCGGTGCCAGGTCGGGCTCGTCGTCGGGCGCCCCCACCAGGCGCAGCGCGTCGCGGAAGTGGATGACCGGGATCTCCTCGGGGATCGTCGGCAGCGGCACCCGGAGCTGCGCCACGGCCGCGGCCGCCTCCGTGCGGATCCCGTCGAGCATTCCTCGCAGCACCTCCCCCAGGAGCGACAGCACGTCGCGGTGGTCGCGGACGAAGCCGAACTCCACATCGAGCGACACGTACTCGGCCAGGTGCCGCACGGTGTCATGGGGCTCTGCGCGGAACACCGGCCCCACCTCGTACACGCGCTCGAACACCCCGACGAGCTGCTGCTTGTAGAACTGCGGGCTCTGCGCCAGATACGCCGGACGGCCGAAGTAGTCCACGGGGAACACGTTCGCGCCCGACTCCGTCGCGGTCGCCACGATCTTCGGCGTGTGGACCTCGGTGAAGCCGGCGGCGTCGAGCGTGCGGCGAAAGGCCCGCAGGCTCGCGGCCGCCAGTTCCCAGGTCGCCCGGCGGGCGGGGTGGCGCCACAGCACCGGCGCGTGGTCGAGCAGCGTGTGCAGCGTCGCGTCGAGGGTCGGCCGCCACAGGTCCACCACGGGGGTCGCTGCGGGCTCGGACAGCAGCTCGATCCGAGGCGAGGCGACCTCGACGCCACCGGGCGCCTGCGGGTTCGCGGATACGGTGCCGGTGACGCGGACGACGGTCTCCTCGGGCGGCAGGCCGCCGTCGGGCAGCTCGCTCGGCCGCAGCACGACCTGCGCCAGCCCGGAGCGGTCGCGCAGGATCAGGAAGGCGACGGAGGCGAGCTGGCGGCGGCGGTGCACGTGGCCGAGGAGCGTGACGCTCCGGCCCGGCGCGGTGCGGGACAGTTCGGTCGCGAGCGTGCGACCGGGGTCGGGTGATCTCATTCTTCCTCCAGGTTGTGGAAGCCCTGGAGGTGCGGGCGGGGGCTAGATCGCGGTGCCACCACACCTTCGCCGGTGAGACACCGGCCTCTCGTCGGTACGCCGGACGCGCGGGGACCGCTTGCCGTCGAGGCCGGGGGTCGTCACGCCCCGCAGTCGCCACCGCCAGTCTAGGGGACCGGGTTCTCGGCAGATCCACAGCATTCCGATATGGGCGTCTCGTACTCTGGGACCTCCAAGGGGAGTACTCCGACACGGTCTGGTCGTCATTACGGATGCATCGCATCCCGGCCCACCGGTCCCGATTCGGGATGGAGAAGACTTTGGCGCTGTTCTGCCACGCCGAATCTGGAGTATCCCTTGGACGTCACCCCTCTCATCTGGGTCATCACGATCGCGGTCACGATCGCGTTCTTCGTGTACGAGTTCTTCGCCCACGTGCGCACGCCGCACGAGCCGACCATCGGTGAATCCGCCCGCTGGTCCATCTTCTACATCAGCCTGGCGCTGCTCTTCGGCGTGGGCATCGGCATGGTCTCCGGGTGGACGTACGGCGGCGAGTACTTCGCCGGGTACCTCACCGAGAAGGCCCTGTCGATCGACAATCTCTTCGTGTTCCTGATCGTCATGACCGGGTTCGCCGTGCCGAAGATCTACCAGCAGAAGGTGCTGATGATCGGCATCGTGATCGCCCTGATCCTGCGCGGCATCTTCATCGCGGTCGGCGCGACGCTGATCGAGAACTTCTCCTGGATCTTCTACGTGTTCGGCGCGCTCCTGCTCTTCCTCGCCTACCGGCAGGCGTTCAGCAACCACGAGAGCAACCCCGCGAACGGCCGCTTCATGACCTTCGTGCGCCGTCACCTCCCCGTCAGCGAGGAGTACAACAACGACCGGCTGACCGTCGTCAAGAACGGGAAGCGCTTCGTCACCCCGATGCTGCTGACCATCATCGCGATCGGGTTCATCGACCTCGTGTTCGCCGTCGACTCGATCCCCGCGATCTACGGTCTCACCGATCAGGCGTACATCGTGTTCACCGCCAACGCGTTCGCCCTCATGGGGCTGCGCCAGCTGTACTTCCTCATCGGCGGACTGCTGGAGCGCCTGGTCTACTTGGCCCAGGGCCTCGCCGTGATCCTCGCGTTCATCGGCGTGAAGCTGGTGCTGCACGCGCTGCACGTCAACGAGGTCCCCTTCATCAACAACGGCGAGCCGATGCTGTGGGCGCCCGAGATCCCGATCTGGTTCTCGCTGCTCTTCATCGCCGCGACCATCGCCGTCGCCACCGTCGCGAGTCTGCTCAAGACCCGCAAGACCGCTTCTCTTCCCCCCACGACCGGCACCACCCCCATCGACAAGGAGCACTCTTGAGCGCGCAGCGCTGTTCTGACTCTTCGGACTCTGACAGTACGGGCGCCCGGTTCATCCCGGGCGCTCACCCCGCACCCGGAAAGGAAGCCCGCTGATGGGCGACCTGCTCCTGAACATCGCCCTCGTCCTCGTGTTCGTGCTGATCGGCGGCGTCTTCGCGGCGACCGAGATGGCGCTGGTCACGCTGCGAGAGAGCCAGATCAACGCGATCGGCCAGCGCGGGAAGCGCGGCGCCAAGGTCGCCGGGCTGGCCCGCAACCCCAACACCTTCCTCTCGGCGGTGCAGATCGGCGTGACCGTGGCGGGCTTCGCGTCTGCCGCCTACGGCGCCACCTCGATCGCTCCGTCGCTCGCGCCCCTGTTCGAGAGCTGGGGACTCGCCCCCGCCGTGGCGCTCACGGTCGCCACCCTCGTGCTCACCCTCGTGATCGCGTACCTGTCGCTCGTGCTCGGCGAGCTCGTGCCGAAGCGTCTCGCGATCCAGCGCAACGCCCAGTTCGCGTATGCCGTCGCCCCGGCCCTGAACGGCTTCGCGACCGTCATGCGACCGGTGATCTGGCTGCTGTCCGTGTCGACGAACGCCCTCGTGCGCCTGCTCGGCGGCGACCCGCACAAGACCAGCGACGAGCTGACCGACGAGGAGGTGCGCGACATCGTCGCGACGCACCAGGGGCTGCCCGACGACGAGCGCCGCATCCTCGACGACGTGCTGTCGCTGCGCGGCCGCCAGGTGAGCGAGGTCATGCGACCGCGACCCGAGGTGGTGGCGCTCGACCAGGCCGCCACCGTGGGCGCTGCCATGCAGCAGGTGCGGGAGCTGCCGTTCTCGCGCTACCCGGTGTCGGACACCTCGATCGACGACATCACCGGGTTCGTGCACGTGCGCGACCTGTTCGAGGCCGCGGCCGACGACCCGGAGCGACCGCTGGCGGCCCTCGTGCGCCAGATCCCCTACATCCCCTCGACCGCCCGGGTGCTGCCGACGCTGACCCGCATGCGCGCGGAGGGCCACCACATCGCGGTCGTCGTCGACGAGTACGGCGGCACGGACGGGCTCGTGACGCTCGAGGACCTGGTGGAGGAGGTTGTGGGCGAGATCTTCGACGAGTACGACGCCGAGGTGTTCATCTCGGCCGACGACGGGCTCGACGGACGCCTCAACCTGCAGGACTTCGAGGAGGCCACCGGGCTGGCCATGCCGCGCGGATCGTCGGACACCATCGCCGGATTCGTCACGGAACAGCTCGGACGCCTCGCGGTGGTCGGCGACACGGTCGAGGTGCCCGGCGCGACCATCCAGGTGGCAGAGGTGGATCGGCGCCGGATCGCCCGGGTGCGGGTGACGCTGCACGCCGAGCCGGAGCCCGCCGCGGAGCACTGAGCGCGGGGCGTCCGGCCGGCATGGTCAGGCCGGACGCACCGCGCTGCCGAGCTCGCTCAGGCCCTCGCTCAGAACCTCGACCAGCAGCCGCGCATAGCGGCCGTCGGGGTCGAGGTCGGGATCGAACACGGTGATGCTCGCACCGATCGCCCGCGGAGCGAGGCCCCGCAGCAGCGCCGTCAGCTCGTCGGGGGAGAGGCCGCCGGGATCGGGGCTGTCCACCGCGGGCATCACCGTGGGGTCGAGCACGTCGACGTCGAGCTGGAGCCAGTACCCCTCGCCCGCCGCTGCGGCGGACTCGGACGCGACGGCCTGGGCTCCGCGCGCGGAGACCTCGGCGGCGGGGGTCACGCGTGCCAGGAGGCCGCGAACCTCCTCCTGCTCCTCGTCGTCGTCGCGGTGTCCGACGTGGGCGGTGCGCCCCGCCGGGAAGTAGGGGGACAGGCCGTCGATGTCGGCGATGGCCGGCCAGTGCAGGCCGATCGCCGCCGCCAGGGCCTCGCCGGCGACGGCCGCGCACTCCTCGCTGTTGCCGGGGTGGCGGAAATCGGTGTGGCCGTCGATGTGCACGAGTCCCGCTCCGCCGCGTCTCTTCAGAGCGATCCCGGCGCCGACGAGGATGCCGCAGTCGCCGCCGATCACCAGGGGTGCCTGCCCCGCGTCGATCGCGTCGCCGATGCGCGCGGCCAGGCGCAGCGAGTGGTCGACGAACGCGGCCTCGTTGCGGACCCGACCGGCCGGACGCACGTCGTCGTCGGCCACGTACCGGCCGGGGAGGACGACGCCGGAGTCGGTCGCGCCCCGGGCGGCGAACCGCTCGTAGAGCCCCGCCTCGCGCAACGCCTCCGGCGCTTTCGCCGAGCCGGGCACGCTCCCGGGCTCGGGCGGACGGAGGCCGAGGTTGCTGGGAGCGGACAGAAGAGTGATCATGCGGTCCACTCTGGCGGGGGCGACCGACATTCGCTCCGCCCGCGCGAGGGGAGCGGATTCAGCGCTCGTGGTCGTGGTCGTGCTCGTGGTCGTGGTCGTGGTCGTGGTCGTGCTCCTCGAGGAGCATGCCGACCGAGGTCGCGCACGCGTCACCGCGCCAGGCCTCGATCCCCTCGCGGACGGCGAAGCCCGCGATGACGAGCCCCGCGACCGCGTCGGCCCACCACCACCCCAGCAGCGAGTTCGCCACGAGTCCGACGAGCACGGCGGCGGACAGATACGTGCAGATCAGCGTCTGCATCGAGTCCGCGACCGCGGTGGCCGACCCCAGCTCGCGCCCCGCCCGGCGCTCGGCGAGGGAGAGGAACGGCATCACGACCACGCTCACCGCGGTCAGCACGATCCCGACCGTGCTGTGCTCCGGCCGCTCCTGCGCGATCAGGGCCAGGACGGAACTCGCCGTCACGTACAGCGCGAGCGCGAAGAACGCGACCCCGATGACCCGCAGCGTCGGCTTCTCCCAGCGCTCGGGATCGGGCCGCGTGAACTGCCAGGCGACCGCCGCCGCCGAGAGCACCTCGATCGTGGAGTCGAGCCCGAACCCGATCAGTGCGGCGGAGGAGGCCACGGAGCCCGCGGCGACGGCGATGATGGCCTCGATCACGTTGTAGCCGATCGTGACGCCCACGATCACGCGGATGCGGCGGTGCAGCGTCTGCCGGCGGGGCTCGGCGACCACGGCCGCCATCAGCAGGTGCACCCCTCGCCGTCGCAGCAGTCCGGGTCGACGATCAGGGTGACCCGCATCAGCATGTCGAGCGCGGGAGCGAGGTGGCGGTCCGACAGGCGGTAGAGGCTGCGTCGCCCGTCGGCCGTGCTCTCGACGAGTCCGCAGCCGCGCAGGCACGCGAGATGGTTCGACATCGCCTGCCGCGAGACGCCGAGCGCCTCCGCGAGCTCGGCCGGGTACCGCGGCGACGACCGGAGGGCGAGCAGGATCCCGGCGCGCGTCGTGTCGGACAGCGCGTGCCCGAGGCGGGCGACGGCGGCGGTGTGCGGAGTCGAGGCGAGCGCAGTGGTCACCCCTGAACAGTACAGAAAGAAGTGAATTCAGAAAAGAGTGAAGCGGGAGGGGCAACGGATGCGACCGCCCCTCCCGCCGCGATCTCAGCGGATCGCGTACACCGCGCCGCCGACGATCACGGCCACCACGGTGGTCCAGCCGATGATCGCGACCGCCTGCCACACGAGGATCCGTCCCTTGCCCACGCCCGACGCCGCGAGCATGGTCGCGGTGAAGTGCGTGGGCAGCAGCAGCGGTCCCAGCAGGCTCACGCCGGGGACGCCGTAGCGCTCGAACGCCCGCTGGAACTTCTCGCGCCGTGCGGAGCCGCGCCCCTGCTCGGCCGCGGGCGCGGGTGCTACGTCATCCTCCAGGCTGCTCCCGCCGCCCGCGAGTGCGGCCTGCCGCGCCCTCGACCGGTCGACGATCGCGCGCCGCGCCCCCGAGCTCGCGAGCACCAGGACGGCCACGCACACGAAGTTGCCCACCATCGCCGCGACGGCCGCCACCACCGGGGGGATGCCGCCGATGATCCCGATGCCCGCGGCACCCTCGCCCTCGATGAACGGCACCGCGCCGGCGAGAGCGACGATGAGGGGCTGCACCAGGTCGGGGACCTGGGCGACGAGGTTCTGGAACGTCTCGACGAGGTTCATGGGAGGGGCCTCCGGGAGTTTCGGCGGACGGGCTCTCCGTCGCCATGACCCCAGTCCACCGGAGGCGGGACGGCTGTGACAGTGCCGCGGCGTCACCTCTCTCCGGGCGCTTCACCCGCCGATCCCGTGACATCTGTCACGGCCCTATCGTGGGGAGCGTGACCCGCATCCCCCCGGCCTCCACCGTCGAACCAGCGCCCGGCTCCCGGCAGCTCGCCCGTGGCATCACCGCCACCTGGTGGTACACGGTGACCGCGGTGCTGTTCATCGAGCTCATGCTCGTCGGGGCATGGACGGGCATCGCGGCCGCGGTCGACCTGCGCGGCGGCGTGCTGCTCGTGGTGGGGCTGGGCGGCGTGGTGTGGTGCGCGTCGACGCTGCTGCTGCTGCTGGACTACCGCCACCGGCTGGAGGCCGGTCCGGGGGTGGAGTGGCGGCGCCTGGTGCTGCCGTTCGCGGTGGCGGTGGCCTACGGGGGCACGGCCGGGCTCCTCGTGGGCAGCTGGGAGCTGGCGGGCATGCCGATCGTGCAGTTCTTCGTGCTGCTGCGGTGGCCGCGCGGTGTCCGCGTGCGGGTGGTCGTCGCGGCGACCGTCGTGCTGGTGGGGCTCGCGGTGATCGACACCGCCGCCGACGGCTTCGGGGTGGGCATCCCGTGGTGGCTGCCGATCGTGTACGCGGCGATGCTGCCGGGGATGACCGTCAGCTCGCTGTGGTGGTGGGACGTGCTGGTGACGCTCGACCGGGCTCGAGCCTCGGAGGCCCGGCTCGCCGCGACCCAGGAGCGGCTGCGGGTCGCCACCGACGTCCATGACCTGCAGGGGCATCACCTGCAGGTGATCGCGCTGCAGCTGGAGCTCGCGGAGCGGCTGCTGCCCGTGGACGCGCCCGCCGGAATGGAGCAGCTGCGCGCGGCGCGGGTGAGCGTGGACGAGGCGCGCCAGGGGACCAGGGACCTCGCGACGCGGTTCCGGTCGGTCCCGCTGGGCGATGAGCTGGCGAACGCGCGCGACCTGCTGGGCGCGGCAGGGCTGGACGTCGAGGCGCGCATCGCGACCGACGCGAATGCGGCGCCCGCGGCCGACCTCGGCCCGGTGATCCGGGAGACGACCACGAACGTGCTGCGCCACGGCGGTGGAGAGCGCGCGCGGCTGGTGCTCGAGCGCACGCGCGACGGGTGGCGGTACGAGATCGCCAACGGGGTCCCGGACGGGGACGGGGGCGCGGGCGACGTGGAGGACGGGCACGGCGGCTCGGGGCTGGAGGGTGTACGGCGGCGGATCGCGGACGCGGGCGGCACGCTCGACGTGCGCGGCGACGCGGATGAGTTCGTGGTCGTGGTGACCGTGCCGTCCGCGGGGGAGGGCGCGCGATGATCCGGGTGCTGCTGGCGGACGACGAGGGGATGATCCGGTCGGCACTCGCCGCGCTGCTGCGGCTGGAGGACGACATCGAGGTCGTCGCGGAGTGCGCCGACGGGGAACAGGCCGTGGCGGAGGCGCTGCGGCTGCGACCGGACGTGTGCCTGCTCGACCTGGAGATGCCGGGGCTCGACGGGGTGCAGGTCGCGGAGCGGCTCGGCCGGGAGATCGCGACCCGGTGCGTGGTGGTCACCCGTCACGCGCGACCGGGCGTGCTGCGGCGTGCACTGGCCTCCGGGGTGTCGGGGTTCCTGCCGAAGTCGCGCGGGGCGGACGAGGTCGCGGCGGTGATCCGGCGGGTCGCCGCGGGAGCGCGCTACGTCGACCCGGAGATCGCGGCGGATGCGCTGAGCGACGAGCGCTCGCCGCTGACCGACCGCGAGCTGGACGTGCTGCGGGCCGGGCGGCGGGGTGAGACGACAGGGCAGATCGCCAGGGCGCTCTCGCTCGCACCCGGAACGGTGCGGAACCACATCTCGGTGATCCTCGGCAAGCTGTCGGTGGCCACACGTCAGCAGGCGGTGCTGCTCGCGGAGGAGCGCGGCTGGATCTGAGCGGCCGATATGCTGGCTCGCATGGGAACAATATGCGCCGCGCCCGTGATGGGGCGCACTCTCGTGTTCCGCGACCGCCGCGCCTGACGGCGCGCTCGCTCTCCGCACGCCTCCGCGCGCCGTCCACAGAGATGTCATCGCACCTCGGGACGGGCTCTTTTCGCCGACTCCGCTCGCGCGTCCCTCGCCGAGGTGCTCCGATCCTCTTCCCGGAGCGCACCCATGCCTCGCAACCGTCCTCGTTCGATCCACGGCGGCCGCCACGAACTCGGCCAGAACTTCCTCCATCACGCCCCGACGCTCGACCACATCCTCTCGCTGGTCGAGCGCACGTCCGGCCCCATCCTCGAGCTCGGCGCCGGTGACGGTGCCCTGACGCGTCCCCTCGCCCGCCTCGGTCGTCCCCTCACCGCGATCGACGTGGACGAGCACCGCGTACGTCGGCTTCGATCCGACCTCCCGCAGGTACGCGTCGAGGCCGCGGATGCGACACGTCACCCGTTCGACGCCGAGGTGGTGGTGGGCAACGTCCCCTTCCACCTGACCACGCCGATCCTCCGTCGTCTGCTGGCGACGGGGCGATGGCGACACGCGGTACTGCTGACCCAGTGGGAGGTCGCTCGGAAACGCGCCGGAGTCGGCGGCGGGACCCTGATGACCGCACAGTCCGCGCCGTGGTTCGTGTTCGCCCTGGAGGGCCGTGTTCCGGCGTGGGGCTTCCGGCCGCAGCCGAGCGTCGACGGGGGGCTGCTGACGATCGCCCGGCGCGGGTCGCCGCTCGTGCCCGCGACGGATCGCCGCGCGTACGAGGCCTTCGTTCGGCGCATGTTCACCGGGCGCGGGAGCTCGCTCCCCGCGATCGTGGCCTCCGCAGGCGGCCTGTCGATGCCCCAGGCGCGCCGGGCCGTCGCCTCGGTGCGAGCGCAGGACCGCCGCCTCCCCCGTGATCTGGGCCCGGAGCAGTGGGCGGGGCTGTGGCGCGAGGCGGGGCGGAGGCCATGAGGGGTGGTGGCGCCCCCTCCGTCACGCGTCCGGCGGCGTCTTCGCGGCCTGCGAGAATGGAGGCGCCGAGTCCCGAGCCGAGGAGCCACCGTGCCGTTCATCTCCACCCGTGGCGGCATGCAGCCGCAGTCCTTCAGCGAAACCCTGCTCGAAGGGCTCGCGCCCGACGGAGGCCTGGCGGTTCCCGAGGTCATGCCCGAGGTCGACGGTGAGACCCTGGAGCGCTGGCGCGCACTCACGTACCCGCAGCTCGCGACCGAGGTGCTGGGGCTGTTCGCGACCGACATCCCCCGCGAGGATCTGGCGCGCATGACGGCCGCCGCCTACGCCGACTTCCCCGACGGGGTGGTGCCGCTGCGCCGCATCGACGACGACCTCACGCTGGTCGGTCTCTCCGAGGGGCCGACGCTGGCTTTCAAGGACATGGCGATGCAGTTCCTCGGGCAGGTGCTCGAGTACACCCTGGAGCGTCAGGGATCGGTGCTGAACATCCTCGGCGCGACCTCGGGCGACACCGGGTCGGCGGCCGAGCACGCCCTCCGCGGCAAGGAGCGGGTGTCGGTGTTCATGCTGTCGCCGCAGGGCCGCATGAGCGCGTTCCAGCGGGCGCAGATGTTCTCGCTCGACGACGCCAACGTGCACAACATCGCGGTGGAGGGCGTGTTCGACGACTGCCAGAACCTGGTCAAGAAGCTCGCCGGCGACCTCGACTTCAAGCGCACCCAGCACCTCGGCGCCGTCAACTCCATCAACCTCGCGCGCATCACCGCGCAGACCGTCTACTACTTCTGGGCGTGGCTGCGGGCCACCGACGCGGGCGGCTGGGCCGAGGTGTCGTTCACCGTGCCCTCGGGCAACTTCGGCAACATCCTGTCGGGCTTCTTCGCGAAGCAGATGGGCCTGCCGATCCGCCGCCTCGTGCTGGCCGCGAACGAGAACAACGTGCTCGACGAGTTCTTCCGCACGGGCGTCTACCGGCCGCGCAGCGCCGCGCAGACCCTCGCCACCTCGAGCCCCTCGATGGACATCTCGAAGGCGTCGAACCTGGAGCGCTTCATCTTCGAGCTGGTCGACCGCGACCCGGCGCGGGTGGTCGGCGCGTGGGACGACCTGGAGGCGCAGGGCTACGTCGACTTCTCGGCGGAGCAGGAGCGGTTCGCGGAGGAGTTCGGCATCGTCAGCGGCACCTCGACCCATGAGGACCGGCTGGCCACCATCCGCGCCGTGTACGAGGCCTCGGGCGAAGTGATCGACCCGCACACCGCCGACGGCGTCAAGGTCGCCCGCGAGTATGTGGAGCCGGGCGTTCCGATGCTCGTGCTGGAGACCGCCAAGCCGGAGAAGTTCGCGGAGACCATCCACGAGGCGATCGGCGTCGAGCTCGGCTACTCGCCCGAGCTGCGCGCGATGCTCGACGCCCCCCAGCACGTGACGGAGATGGCCGACGACGAGCAGGCCCTGCGCGCGTTCATCGCGGAGAACGCCCTGCACTGACACCGAGGCCCTTCATCGCGAAAGACCCCCGACCGCCGGCGCGGTCGGGGGTCTTCGTCCTTCCAGGGGAACTTATCAGGCAGTAACTGCCAAGAGTTGTTACTGTATCTGCATGAATGAAAGTGCGGACTCCGTCCCGACGGCCATCGAGGCGCGTCATCTGTCCAAGTCCTACGGGAAGGGCGAGAGCAGATTCCTGGCTCTCGACGACGTGTCGTTGCGGGTGCGGCGGGGCGAGTCCCTGGCCATCGTCGGCAAGAGCGGGTCGGGCAAGTCCACGCTGATGCACCTCCTCGCTCTCCTGGACCGCCCCGACGCCGGAGAGGTGCGGGTGGACGGCGCCGATGCGGCGACGCTGTCGCCGCGGGCGGTGAACCGGATCCGCAACCGCCGCTTCGGCTTCGTCTTCCAGCAGTTCTTCGTCACCCCCGGTGCCTCGGTGCTCGACAACGTCATCCTCCCGCTCACGATCGCGGGGATCCCCGCCGCCGAGAGGCGACGCCGCGGCATTGAGGCCCTGCGCCGCTTCGGCCTGGAGGACAAGGCGCGGGGCCGTGCGAACGACCTGTCCGGCGGGCAGAAGCAGCGCGTCGTGCTGGCTCGGGCGCTCGTGTCCGAGCCCGAGGTCATCTTCGCCGACGAGCCGACGGGAAACCTCGACAGCGCGACCGGCGCCGTCGTCGAAGATGAGCTCTTCGCGCTCCAGCGCGACCACGGAATCACCCTCGTCATCGTCACGCACGACGACGACCTCGCCGCACGATGCGACCGCCGGGTCGTGGTGCGCGACGGGCGCCTGGAGGATGCGACGGGGGTGGCGGCATGAACGCGCTCGACCTGGTGCGCACCGCCGCGTCGCACACGTTCCGCAGCAAGCTGCGCACCACGCTGACCGTGCTGGCGCTGTTCGTCGGAGCGTTCACGCTCACCCTCACGACCGCACTGGGCGCCGGTGTCTCCGACTACGTCGCGAAGCAGGTGGCGTCGCTCGGCGCCGACGACGTGCTGCTCATCTCGGCGGGGACGGGGACGGCGACCGACGCCGGGCCCCAGCCGTACGATCCCGCGACCTCCACGGCCTCCGGGGGTCCTGCCAATCCACTCACCGGCGGGGGAGCGCTGACGCCGCAGGACATCTCCGCGCTCGAGGGTATCGACGGACTGCGTGACGTGTCGCCCGTCTCGGCCGTCGCGGTCGACTGGATCCAGGGACCGGGGTCGCAGAAGTACGAGTTCGCGATCGCGCCCACCTCGTCGATCGCGCGGGCGGACCTCGTCGCCGGCTCGCAGCTGGATGCCGAGGCCACCGAGAACCAGATCACCCTCCCGCTCGACGACGTCGAGCCGCTCGGCTGGGCCGACCCCGGCGACGCGGTCGGTGCACGGGTCGAATTGGGGTTCACCGACGTGCTCGGCGGCCCCCACACCATCGAGGCGACCGTCGTGGGCGTCTCGAACACGAGCCTGCTCAACGCCGGCGCCGGGGCCAACGCCGCCCTGGTCGACGCGATCGCGGCGGAGCAGCGCGCCGGGTCGTCGGCGCCGGAGCGCTTCCAGGTCGCGGTGGCCTCCTTCGACCCGAACGCCAGCGCCGACGACGTGCGCGACCTGAAGGACCGGGTCGCTGACGCGGGGATGACCGCGCAGACGATCCAGGACCAGCTCGGCATCGTGCAGACGGTCATCGGCGGCATCACCGGTGTGCTCAACGCGTTCGCCGTGATCGCTCTGCTCGCGGCCGCTTTCGGCATCATCAACACGCTGCTGATGAGCGTGCAGGAGCGCACGCGCGAGATCGGGCTCATGAAGGCCATGGGGATGAGCAACGGACGGGTGTTCGCGCTCTTCAGCATCGAGGCGGCGATCATCGGCGTGCTCGGCAGCGTGCTCGGCGTCGTCGTGGCCGTGCTGGTGGGACTGCCGCTCAATGCGGCTCTCGCCCAGGGGCCGCTCTCGGGTCTCGCCGGTCTTGACCTGCTGCTCTTCCAGCCGCAGGGGATGCTGGGCGTCGTCGCGCTCATCGTCGTCATCGCATTCCTGGCGGGCACGCTACCGGCGCGACGCGCGTCGCTGAAGTCACCCATCGACGCGCTGCGATACGAATAGAGCATGCCCGCGCCCGCAACCCCGCACAGCAGCAACGCCCGCGGACGGGCGACGGCGCGCGCGATCGAGACCGCGGCGGTGCGGCTGGCCCTGGAGAAGGGGCCGGCCGCACTGACGGTCGACGAGATCTGCGCGGCGGCCGGCGTCAAGCAGCGCACGTTCTTCAATCATTTCCCGACCAAAGAGGACGCGCTCCTCGGCAGCGCGCTGCCCCGGCTCAACGAGCAGCGGGTGCGCGAGTACCTCAGCGATGCGACGGTGGGCGTGCTCAGCGGCGCTCTGGGTCTGGTCGAGCTGCCGGCGTCCCCCGACGGGCAGGAGGACCTCGCGGCAGCTCGCATGCGCGTCCTCGCCGCTTCGCCGGCCCTCGCCGAGCGCCAGGCGGGTCGGCTGCTGCCGTTGGCGCGCGAGGTCAACGAGGTCATCCGCCTCAAGCTGGGTGCCGTCGGCCCCGACCAGGCGGCGGAGCGCATCGACGCCGCCGCGTCCGTGCTCACCCGCATCGCGAGCACGCTCGTACTGCAAGCCGGGCGGGCGGGCGAGGCGGAGCCCGGCCTCGACGATCTCCGGTGGATCTGGGACCGCCTGCTCTGACGTCGCGTGCAGAGTGCACAGCGACGGGCGATGTTCGTGCGGATCGCACATGTCGGGCGGTGAGGCGCGGTGGCTACGGTGGCGGCAACCCGTTCCCCCCTCCTCCCGAAGGATCCTCATGGCACGCACGGCGCACGCAGACGACTTCGCGCTCTCCCGAGTCACACCGGAGGCCCGCAAGCCCTGGTTCGGAATCGCAGTGCAGCGATTCGGACAGGTCTCGGCCCTCTCGCAGTTCCTCCTCGGCGCGACCCTCGGCTACAGCATGACGTTCGGCGAGGCCGTCCTCGCCTTCCTGTTCGGCTCGATCATCCTCGAGGTGATCATGTGCGTGGTCGGTTTCATCGGCCAGCGCGAAGGCCTGAACACCGCCCTCCTCGCCCGCTGGACCGGCTTCGGCGAGATCGGCGCCTCGCTGGTCGGCCTCGCGATCGGCATCAGCCTGATCGGCTGGTTCGGTATCCAGTCGGCGATCTCGGCGCAGTCGCTCGACGCCCTCATGCCCGGCGCCCTGCCGGTGTGGGCGTGGAGCCTCATCTTCGGCCTCGCGGTGACCGCGATCGTGGCCTTCGGCTTCGTCGGCATGCAGTGGCTCGCGAACATCACGGTGCCGCTGTTCCTGATCCTGGTGGGATGGTCGGTCATCTCCGAGCTGAGCCGCCACGACATCGGTGAACTGCTGACCGGTCCGGCCCCCGGCCCCACCATGAGCGTGTGGGCGGGCACCGGCATCGTCGCGGGCGGCCTCATCGTCGGCGCCATCATCACCGGCGACATGACCCGCTTCAACCGCTCGCGCGCCGACGTCGTCAAGCAGACCGTGCTGGGCGTCTCGCTCGGCGAGTTCGTGATCGGCCTGGCCGGCGTGCTCCTCGCGCACGCCGCCGCCACCGGCGACATCGTCGCGATCGTCACCTCGTCGGTGGGCTTCATCGGCCTGTTCATCGTGCTGACCGGCACGCTGAAGATCAACGACTGGAACCTGTACTCCTCCACCCTCGGCCTGGTGAACTTCATCTCCACCGCGTTCGGCAAGAACCTGCACCGCGTGACCACCACGATCGTGCTCGGCGTCGTCGGCTCGGTGCTCGCCGCGGTCGGCATCCTCGGGCAGTTCACCGAGTTCCTGATCGTGCTCAGCGTCGCGTTCCCGCCCATCGCCGGCATCATGGTCGCCGAGTACTACGTGGTGCGGCGCTGGCGTCCCGAGCTCGACGCGACCCGCGAGCAGGGCACGCTTCCAGCCACCGCTCCGCGCATCGTCCCCGCGACCATCGTCGTCTGGCTGGTCTCGTCCCTCGTCGGGTACTTCGTCACCTGGGGCATTCCGTCGCTGCTCAGCCTCTTCCTGTCGATGGTGCTGTACATCGTCGTCGGCAAGCTCGGCTGGGTGCGCGGCGTCGGCGTCGCCACCACGCGCCAGGCGAGCCCCGTCGACAGCGCCCCCGCGGCGGTCTGAGCGACCGCGACAGAACCACCCCACACGAAAGCGAGCATCATGCACATCGGCATCGACGTCGGCGGCACCAACACCGACGCCGTCCTCATGGACGGCACCCGCACCCTGGCGGGGGTGAAGCACTCCACGACCCCCGACGTGACCCGCGGGATCGTGCAGGCCATCGAGGACCTGCGCGCCGGCCACTCCTTCGAGGGTGCAGACATCGATGCGGTCATGATCGGCACGACGCACTTCATCAACGCGCTCGTGCAGGCCAGCCGGCTCGCGCCGGTCGCGGCGCTCCGGCTGGGGCTCCCCGCCACGCGCGCGCTGCCGCCGCTGATCGACTGGCCGGAGGTGCTGGTGGAGGCCACGCAGGCGCGCAGCTACCTCGCCCACGGCGGATACGAGTTCGACGGGCGACCCATCTCGCCGCTCGACCCGGAGGAGATCCGTGCGCACGCCGAGGACATGAAGGCCCACGGCATCCGCTCGGTCGCGATCTCCTCGGTGTTCAGCCCGGTCAACCACGACCTCGAGGTGCGGGCAGCCGAGATCGTGGCCGACGTGCTCGGGGCGGATGCGGCGATCTCACTGTCGCACGAGATCGGACGCATCGGGCTGCTGGAGCGGGAGAACGCGACCATCATCAACGCGGCGCTGCGCGAGCTCGCGTCCGAGATCGTCGACGGGCTCACCTCGGCCGTGCGCGCGCAGGGCATCGAAGCGCCCATCTTCCTGAGCCAGAACGACGGCACGCTCATGGACGAGGACTACGTGCGCCGCTACCCGGTCGCGACCTTCGCCTCCGGCCCCACGAACTCGATGCGCGGTGCCGCCGCCACGAGCGGCCTCGACGACTGCGCCGTGATCGACGTCGGCGGCACGACGGCCGACATCGGACTGCTCATCAACGGCTTCCCGCGCGAGACCGCGAACGAGGTGAAGGTCGCGGGCATCCGCACCAACTTCCGGATGCCCGACGTGCTCTCCCTCGGCATCGGCGGCGGCAGCATCGTCGACGAGGAGACCGCGGAGGTCGGCCCCGCATCGGTCGGGTACAAGCTGACGACCGAGGCGCTGGTGTTCGGCGGCTCCACCCTCACCGCGACCGACATCGCGGTCGCGGCCGGCCGGGCACAGGTGGGCGACCCGAGCCGCGTGGCCCACCTCGACCCCGCCTTCGTGCAGCGCGTGCTCGACCGCATCGCCGAGCGGGTGTCCGAGGCCGTGGACCGCATGCGCACCTCGCCCGAGCCGATCGCGGTCGTCGCGGTCGGCGGCGGCTCCATCCTGCTGCCCGACGAGCTGCCGCTGTTCGGCACCGTGCACCGCCCGGAGAACTACGCGGTCGCCAACGCCATCGGCGCCTCGATCGCCCAGGTCGGCGGCGAGATCGACAAGGTGTACGCGATCGAGCCGGGCCGCCGCGAGGAGACCCTCGCCGAGGTGCGGGCCGAGGCCGTGGACAAGGCCATCGCCGCGGGAGCCAAGCCGTCCACCGTGTCGATCATCGACTTCGACGAGGTGCCCATCCCGTACCTTCCCGGCAACGCCACGCGCATCCGCGTCAAGGCCGTCGGCGACCTCGACATGGGGGTCTGACATGAGCTGGACGATCACCCCCGCCCACATCGACGGACTCGCGCGCGGGGCTGCCGTGCTCGGCACGGGTGGCGGCGGCGACCCGTACATCGGCGCGCTCCTCGCCCGGCAGGCCCTCGCGAGCGGCGACGTCACCGTGGTCGCCCTCGACGAGGTGCCCGACGACGCCCTGGTGCTGTTCGTCGCGATGATGGGCGCGCCCACCGTCATGGTCGAGAAGCTGCCGAGTCTGGCCGAGGTCATCGAGCCCGTGAAGGCGCTGGGCATCCACCTCGGCCGCCCGGTCACGCACATCGCGTGCGCCGAGGTCGGCGGCGTCAACTCCACGATCCCGATCGCCGCGGCCGCCGCGCTCGGCCTGCCGCTGGTCGACGCCGACGGCATGGGGCGCGCGTTCCCGGAGCTGCAGATGGTGCTGCCGACGCTGTACGGCGTGACCGCGTCGCCCCTCGCCTTCAGCGACGAGAAGGGCAACACCGGGGTGCTGCAGACGGCCGACAACTCCTGGACCGAGCGCATCGCCAGGGTCGCGTGCGTCGAGATGGGCTGCTCCGTCATGATCTCGGGCTTCTCGATGTCGGGCACCGCCGCGCGAGAGTCCCTCGTGGCGGGGTCGCTGTCGCGCTGCATCGAGATCGGCCGGAGCATCGCCGCCGCGCGCGACGAGAAGACCGACCCGGTCGCGGCGGTCGTGGAACTGCTCGGCGGGCGCGAGCTGTTCGACGGCAAGGTCGTCGACGTCAACCGCGCCACCACCACCGGGTTCGCCCGCGGGCGCGCCCGCATCGACGGCGACGGCGGCACCACGCTCACCCTCCGGTTCCAGAACGAGCACCTGGTCGCCGAGGCCGACGGCGCGGTCCTCGCGACCACACCCGACCTCATCATGGTGCTCGACGGCGAGTCGGGCGAGCCGATCACCACCGAGGGGCTGCGCTACGGCCAGCGCGTGCGCGTGATCGCGGCCCCCGCCGACGAGCGCTGGCACTCCGCGGAGGCCCTCGCGATGGTCGGCCCTGGCTACTTCGGCTACGACCTCGCAGCACACCGCTTCGACGGCACCGTCTCCGCCGCCGACGCCTCGACGGGGGCGGCCGCATGAGCTGGCAGCTCACCGCGGCCGACCTCCCCGACCTCGCCCGAGGCGCGACGCTGCTCGGCACGGGCGGGGGCGGCGACCCGTACATCGGGAAGATGCTCGTGGAACGGGTGCTCGGCGACGGCAGCATCACGATCCTCGACCCGGACGAGCTGGCGGACGACCTCTTCGTGATCCCCACCGCGCAGATGGGCGCCCCGACGGTGATGGTGGAGAAGATCCCCGCTGGCACCGAGCCCACGCTGGCGCTGCGCACGCTCGAGGAGCACCTGGGGCGGACGGCCGATGCGACCATGCCCATCGAGTGCGGCGGCATCAACTCCATGATCCCGCTGATCGTCGCGGCCGAGACCGGGCTGCCCGTGGTGGACGCGGACGGCATGGGACGAGCGTTCCCCGAGCTGTCGATGGAGACCTTCGCGGTGTACGGCGTGCACGGCTCGCCGCTCGCGCTCGCCGGGGAGCGGGGCGAGAAGGTCGTGATCGACACGGGCGACGACGACCGGCAGATGGAGTGGCTCGCCCGCGGCATCACGATCCGGCTGGGCGGCGTCGGCCACATCGCCGAGTACGCCATGACCGGCGCCGACGTGCGGCGCACGGCCGTGCCACGGACCATCTCGATGGCGCTCGCGCTCGGCCGCGCCATCCGCCTGGCCCGCGAGGAGCACCGGTCCCCGTTCGAGGCGATCGCCGACACCCTCGCGACCACCCTCTACCCGCACGTGCGGGAACTGGGCGTCGGGAAGGTCGTGGACGTCGAGCGGCGGACGACGGAGGGCTTCGCGAAGGGCCGGGCCGTCATCGCTCCACTGGGGGCCGAGGGCGACGCGGTCGAGATCGCGTTCCAGAACGAGAACCTCACGGCCTACCGCGGTGGGGAGCTGCTGGCGATCGTGCCCGACCTCATCTGCGTGGTCGATCACGAGACCGCGGAACCGATCACGACCGAGGGGCTGCGCTACGGGCAGCGGGTGCGCGTGCTCGGCATCTCCACGCCCGACATGATGCGCACGCCCGAGGCGCTGGCCGCGTTCGGTCCCACGGCGTTCGGCCTGACGGAGCCGTTCCGCCCGGTCGAGGGGACCCCCGCGTCCTAGGCTGGACGGCATGAGGCTGGAGCGGGACGACGTGGCGGCGCTCGCCCGCGGCTACGCGCTCCTCGGCTCCGGCGGCGGTGGCTCGACCACAATGCTCGAGCTCATGCTGGGCGCCGCCGACCACGGGCCGATCGACGTCACGCCGGTGTCGGCGCTCGACCCCGCGACCCCGTGCCTCGGTGTCGCGTTCGTCGGCTCCACCATGCTTCTGAGCGAACGGATGCCGGGCGCAGAGCCGTTCGGTGCACTGCTGCGGGCGGTCGAGCGCTGGCTCGGACACCCCGTGCCGGCGGTCTGCTCGCTCGAGGGCGGGGGGATGAACGGGCTGGCGCCCCTCACCCTCGCGAAGACGCACACCGTGGTCGACGCCGACTGCACGGGTCGCGCGGTGCCCGGTCTCGACCAGATGTCGCTGTTCGTCGATCGCGTGCCCGGGCTCGTGTTCGCGTGCGAGACCGGCGCGGACGGAGTCGCCCTGGTCGAGGCGACCAGGGCGATCGACGCGGAGCGGGTGGTGCGGTCGGCCATCATCCAGGCCGGGGGAGTGGGCTGCGCGGTGCTCGCCGGCTTCACGGTGGGCGACCTGCGGGAGCACGCGATCGAGGGGCACCTGGCTCGGGCGCTCGACCTGGGGCGGGCGTTCCTCGCGCACGCCCGGCTCGCGCCGCCGCTGCTGGCGGAGGCCCTGGGCGGCGAGCTGCTCGCCGAGGGCCGGATCCTGTCGGTCGCGCCGTCCGTGACCGACCCGCACGTCAGCGCCATCGAGGTCGCGGGCATCGGCGGTACCGTGCACCGGGTGGTCGCGCGGTCGGAGACGCTCGCGGTGCTCAGCGACGGGCTGCTGGTCGCCGCGGCCCCCGAGGTGATCGTGGTGCTGGACGCCGTGTCCCGCGAGATCCTCGAGGTCACCGACCTCAGCCTGGCGCGGCACGTCGTCGTGCTCGCCCTGCCCGCGCCCGACTGGTGGAGCGAGCGCCCCGAGCGCCGCGCCCGCATCGTGCCGTCGGCCTACGGTCTCGACGGGCTGGACGCGGCATGAGCGCCGCGCTTCCCCTCACCGCACTGCTCGCGCAGGGCGAGAACGGCGCTGTGCGCCTCGTCGCCGGGCCCGCCGACGCCGAGTGGGACGCGGTGTCGGTGGAGGCGGAGGAGGCCGACCTCCCGGCGCAGAGCCGCGGCGGCCTCGCGATCCTCACGGCCGCCGCGCCGCGCGCGACCTGGCAGCAGGATGCGATGCTGCGCCGGGTGCGCGACCGCGGCTTCACCGGACTCGCGCTGCCCGGCGCGGCCGACGTCGACCGCGGCGCCGTCCGGCTCGCGGCCAGGCTCGGGCTCACCCTGCTCGACGTCGAGCGGCCGGTGCAGCTCGCCCGGGCCTGCTGGATGCTGATCGAGGCGCGTGACGCCCTCACGCTCACCCGCGTGCGCAAGGTCGCGCAGTCGTTCGAGTACGCGGCGGACGACCTCGGCGACCTGCTCGGGCACCTCGCGGCGAACCTCGGCCTCGGCGTCGCGCTCATCGACGGCGCGGGGGTTCTGCGCGAAGCCGGGGGACACCTGGCCGATGCACTCCGCCACCGGATCCGCTTCGACGCGTGGACCGATGCCGCCCGGGCCGACGGCGACGCTGCGGCCTCGGTGCGCGTGGACAGTCCCGGCCGTTCCGGACTGCGGCTCGTGCTGTTCGGTCGCGGTCTCGGCGAGGCGCAGCTGCAGTCGCTCATCGTCGCCGCCGAGGTGGCGATGCCGGCCGTCGCCGCGCGGATCCTGATCGACGAGATCGCCGCGGTCAACGACGTCGCCGCATCGTCGGGGCTGCTGCGCGACTTCGTGGAGCTGCGCGGCACGGCCGACACCGACGTGGAGCGGCGGATGGCGGAGCGCGGGTGGCGCACCGGCGGGCATCACCTCGGTTTCCGCACGGTCGCGCGCGGCCGGCTCGACCCGCTCGCGCTGCTGCGCTCGATCAGCCCGGCCCTCAGCGCCATCGACGCCGAGGCGCACGCCACCACCGCGGGGCGCGGCGTCAGCGGCTGGCTGTCGTTCGCCGAGGCTCCGGGGCCCGACCGGGTGGAGCGCGCGGTCGGGGCGCTGCGCGACGTGCACCTCGGCGCGCTGCGCGACTTCGCGGTGGCGACCGGTGTCGGCTCGCTGCAGAGCGGCCCGGAGGGGCTGGCCGCCACGCTCGACGAGGCGGGCGACGCGGCACGCATCGCGGCCGACCGCTCCGCCACGGGCTGGTTCGTGCGGGTGGACAGTCTCGGTCTGGAGCAGCTGCTGCTCGCCTGGACCGGGAACGACACGTTCGTGCCGGCGGCGCAGTCGCTCCTGGCGCCGCTCGCGGACGGGGGCGGCGAGCTGCTCACGACGCTGTCGGCCTACCTGGACCACGAGTCGGGGATCGCCGCGACCGCGGCCGCCCTCGGCCTGCACCGCAACACCGTCATGGTGCGCATCCGCCGGGTGCAGGAGCTGCTCGGGATCGACATGAGCGATCCGGAGGCCCGGCTCGCGCTGCACCTGGCGTGCCGGGCCGTGCTGCCGCGCTGACCCCGCCGCTGCCTACTCCGGGTCGCCGTGCAGCATCCAGGCGATGCCGAACCGGTCGACGAGCATGCCGAACGTCCCGCCCCACGGCGGCACATCCAGCGGCATCGTGATGGTCGCGCCCTCGGAGAGCGCCTCCCACACGCGCTGCGTGACCTCCTGGGTGTTGCCGCTCAGCGACACGGAGATGCCCTGCGGCTTCTCGTAGGTCATGCCGTCGGGGGTGTCCGAGGCCATCAGCACGAGCCCGTCCGGGGTGGTGAGCTGCGCGTGCATCACGAGGTCCTGCTGCTCCGGGCTCTGCACCATGCCGGGGAACTCGCCGAAGACGCTGATGTCGAGCTCACCGCCGAGGACGCTCCGGTAGAACTCCATCGCCTCCCGGGCCTCGGTGCGGAACGACAGGTACGGGTTGAGGTTGGGCATGACTGCTCCTGGTCGTGTTCGGACTGCTGAGGATCCCCGCCGCGCCTCAGTCTCCGCTCCGTCGCGCGCCGTCGCAAGGGCAGGGGTACGACCGCGCCGACACCCGTCCCGGAGGTGCGGTGCCGGAGGGAGGGTCAGGGGTGCGCGGTCTCCGCGAGCCACTCCGCGAACGTCTGCCGGCCGAGGTCGGCGTCGGGTCGCGGAAGCGCCTTGCCCTCCCGCATCCCCGTCATCTGCGGGCCGGGCACGCTCAGCGCCGGAACCCAGCCGCGGTAGCCCTGGTGTCGCGCGAATGCCCGGATCATGTCGGCCAGCTGTTCCTCTCGCGGCCCGGCGAAGTCCGCCACGCGACCCCGCGGGTCCCCGACGGCGAGAGCTGCGAGACGCTCGCCGACCTCGCGGGCGGCCACCGGCTGCGTGCGGGCCCGGGGTGCCACGTGGAGCGGGCCGAGCGTCGCGCGGGCGAACATCTGCGCGGCGAACTCGTGGAACTGGGTGGCGCGCTGGATCGTCCACGGCACGGGTGACGCCTCCACGATCTTCTCCTGCGCGACTTTGCCCGCGTAGTAGTCGTAGGGGATGCGGTCGATGCCGACGATCGAGAGGAGCACCGCGTGTCGCACGCCCGCGTCGGCGGCGGCCGACAGCAGGTTGCCGGTCGCCGCGGTGAAGAACTCGATCGCCGCGCTCGCCTTCAGCGTCTCGATGCTCGCGACGTCGATCACCGCGTCCGCTCCGCGCAGCGCCTCGGACAGCCCTCTCCCGCTCACCAGATCGACGCCGGTCGAGCGGCTGAGCACCACCGCGTCATGCCCCGCCTCCCGGACCGCGTCCACGGTGTGCCTGCCCACGACGCCGGTGCCACCGGCGACAGCGATTCTCATGCGTGCGTTCTCCTTCGTCTCGGGAATGGTCCTGCCTCTCCGACGATGCAGCCCGCGCGAATGTGAGGCGATCGGCGACATCCGCCGTGCCCGCGTGCGTCGCGCAGGGCCAGGATAGGAGACGATGGACGACCTCGAAGCCCCTGAATCCGAGCGGCGACCCCTGCTGGCCCTCGCGTACCGCCTGCTCGGCCCGGTCGCCGACGCGGAGGACGCCGTGCAGGAGACCTACGCGCGCTGGTATCGGATGTCGCCCGCGGAGCGAGCGGCGATCGTCAACCCGGCCGCGTGGCTGACGAGGGTCGCCGGGCGCGTCTGTCTCGACGTGCTCGGATCGGCGCGTGCCCGCCGCGAGACCTACGTCGGCCCGTGGCTGCCCGAGCCGGTGCCGCACGGTTCCGCGTTCGCCGGGCCGCCGCACCCCGACCCGCTCGACCGCGTCACCCTGGACGAATCCGTCGGCCTGGCGCTGCTCGTGGTGCTGGAGTCGCTCACGCCCGCCGAGCGTGTGGCCTTCGTGCTGCACGACGTCTTCGGCGTGCCGTTCGCCGAGATCGCCGAGACGGTCGGACGCACCCCCGCCGCGGTCCGGCAGCTCGCCTCGCAGGGGCGCCGACGCGTGCGGGCAGGGCGATCCGGAGTCGCCGACCGGGCTCAGCACGACGCGGTGGTGCGGGCGTTCCTCGGCGCGGCGGCCACGGGTGAGTTCGACCGGCTCGTGAGGCTGCTCGACCCCGACGTGGTGCTCCGCTCCGACGCCGGAGGCAAGAAGTCCGCGGCGCTGCGACCCGTGGTGGGGGCCGACCACGTGGCCCGGTTCGTGCTCGGCATCGCGCGCCGAAACCCCGAGGCCGAGGTCGCGCTCGTGCCTGCGCCGGACGGGCTCGCACTGCTCGCGACGCTCGATGGGGATGCGGACGCGGTGTTCTCGTTCGTCGTGCGCGGCGACCGGATCGCCGAGGTCTTCGCGGTGCGCAACCCCGACAAGCTCACGCAGTGGCCGGGATCCTCGCGGTCGCTAGCATGACGAGGGTGACGACCCCCACCGTGCGTCCCGGTATCGCCGAGCGCCTCGCCCGCATGATCCGCCTCCCCACCGTCTCCGCGGAGCTGGACGAACGCGGCCTCGCGCCGTTCGAGGAGTTCGCGGCGCTGCTCGCCGAGCTGTACCCGCGCACGCACGCGGCGCTGACGCTCGAGCGGCACACCGACCTGGGGCTGCTGTTCCACTGGGCGGGCACGGGAGCGGTGACGGGCGGACCCGTCGTGCTGATGGCGCACTACGACGTGGTCCCGGTCGACGAGAGCGACGCCTGGACCCATCCGCCGTTCGCGGGGGTGATCGCCGACGGCTCGGTGCACGGGCGCGGGGCGCTCGACGACAAGGGGCCGCTGATCGTGGTGCTCGAGGCCGTCGAGAACCTGCTGGCCGACGGCTTCCGTCCACCGCGCGACGTGTACCTGTCGTTCGGCGGGAACGAGGAGACCTACGGGCGGGCGGCCGAGGAGATCGCGCGGGTGCTGCGCGACCGCGGCATCGTGCCGTGGCTCGTGATCGACGAGGGCGGGGCGGTCGTCGACGCACCGCTGCCCTTCGTCCCCGGGCGTGCCGCGATGATCGGTGTCGGCGAGAAGGGCGTGATGACGCTGCGGCTCTCGGCGCGCGGCGACGGAGGGCACGCCTCGGCCCCACCCGCACTCACGGCCGTGCGCCGCGTGGCCCGCGCGGTCGACCGCCTCAGCCCCGACACCTTCCGGCCGCGCGCCTCGACCGCGGTGCTGCGCATGCTCGGCGTGCTCGGCGCGCAGACGCCGGGACCCGCGCGGCACCTCCTGCGACTGCTCGCCGCGACGCCACCGCTCACCGCGCGGCTCTTCGCGACGCTCGGCGGGGAGCCCGCGGCGCTGGTGCGCACGACGGTCGCGCCCACCATGCAGTCGGGCGGCACCGCCGCGAACGTGCTGCCCTCGCAGGCGTCGGCCACGGTGAACCTGCGCATCGCGCTCGGCGAGACCACGCAGCAGACCGTGTACCGCGTGCGTCGACGGGTGCGCGATCCGCTCGTCTCCGTGGAGGTGGTGGAGGCCAGTGAGCCGTCGCCGGAGTCGTCGACCGAGAACGCGCAGTTCGCCCTGCTCGCCGCGGCGCTCGAGGTCTCGCACCCCGGCGTCCCCGCCGTGCCGTACGTGATGATGGCGGCGACCGACTCCCGGCACTTCCACCGGTTCGCCCCTGCCGTGTACCGCTTCGCGCCGCTGGACATGTCGAATGCGCAGCGCGCATCGATCCACGGCGTCGACGAGAGCGTGGAGATCGCGGCGCTGGAGCGGGGGGAGCGGTTCCATCGCGCCCTCCTCGAACGACTAGGGTGATCTCACCCCCTCCGGGATCCACCCCGGCACCCGACCTCTCGAAGCAGGAGACGCGATGACGCGCACCCGCACCCTGGGCACCCTCGCCGTGGTCGTCGGCTTCCTCGCGTTCGTCGAGTTCACCAGCGGCGTGCTCCAGGGGTACTACACGCCGATGCTCAGTGACATCGCCCGCCACCTGGGCATCCACGACGCCGACGTGAACTGGCTGGAGGGGTCGCAGCTGATGCTGTCGGCACTCGTGGTGCCGGCGTTCGCGAAGCTCGGCGACATGCTCGGCCACAAGCGCATGCTGCTGATCTCGACCGCCGTGACCGCGGCCGCCGCGCTCGTGCTGCCGTTCACCGACTCGTTCGCGGTGTTCCTGCTCGCCTGGTCGCTCATGGGCTTCTACGTCGTGTGGCTGCCGCTGGAGATCGCCCTGATCTGGTCGCGGTCACGGCGCATGGAGGGACGCTCGTCGATCACGGCGAAGGCGGCGGGCCTCCTGGTCGCCGCCCTGGAGGGTGGGGCGATCATCGGCGCCCTCGTCGGCGGTGCGCTGATCGACGCGCTCCCGCTGACGGTCGTGCTGCTCGTGCCCGCCGTGCTGATCGTGGTGTGCTTCTTCGTGATCCTGTTCGGCGTGCGGGAGTCGCCCGAGCCGACCGGCGGCGTGTTCGACACGGTCGGCCTGGTGCTGATCTCCCTCGCGCTGCTGTGCTTCACGGGCGGGCTCAGCCTGCTGCGCCTCGAGGGCGGCCTCGGCAACCCGTGGTCGTGGGCGGTCGTGGCGCTGGGGCTTCTGCTGGTCGTGCCGTTCGTGCGGTGGGAGCTGCGCTGCGACGACCCGCTGATCGACGTGCGCATGTTCCGGTCGCCGGCGCTCGGCCCCGTGTTCCTCACGGCGGGACTGTTCGGGGTGAGCGTGCTGGGCGCGCAGGCGCCGCTGTCGACCTTCGCGCGCACCGACCCCGAGGTGTACGGCTACGGGCTGGGGACGACCGGCTTCGCGACGTCGCTGATCATCGGGGTGTACCTGGTCGCGATGATCGCGGGCGCGCTGCTGTTCCCGGTCGTGGCGCGCTGGGCGTCGCCGCGGATCACGCTCCTCGGGGCATCGGTGCTGGTGGGCATCGGGTTCCTGCTGTTCCTGCCGTTCCACGACGCCTATGGGCAGGTGATCGCGAACATGGTCGTGGTGGGGCTCGGCTCCGGAGCGCTGGTGGCGGCGCTGCCGGCCGCGGCGGCGTCGGCGGCTCCGGCGACGCAGACGGGCGTCGCGACCGGGCTCACCAACTCCGTGAAGACCGTGGGCGGCGCGATCGCCTCGTGCGTCTTCGGCATCGCACTCCTGCACGGCGTCGCGAGTGGTGCGGGTGCGGTCGCCGACGGGACGGCGGGGTCGCTCGCGGGCTATGTCACGGTGTGGGTCGTCTGCGGGGCGACCGCGCTCGCCGCTGCGGTGCTCCTGCTGTTCGTGCCGAAGCAGGCGTTCACGGATCGCGCGGTCGAGGCCGAGGCGGCACCGGTCGCCTGACGGCCGGGCGAGCAGCGCGGTCGGACGGATCGGCCGCGTCAGGCGTCGCGGTCGAGGCCGAAGGTGCGCTTCACCAGGGCCTGCACGTCGCGGTCGAGACCGTCGATCCGGGTGTGCACGGCATCGAAGCGCGCGTCGACGGCGTCGAACCGGGCGTCGACCGTCGCGAAGCGGGCGTCGACCGCATCGAAGCGGCCGTTCATCTCGTTGCGGAGCCCGCCGACCTCGCTGCGGAGCACGCGGACGAACATCGTCGACATCACGGTCAGGGTGCCGCACATCAGAGCGGTGAACGCGCCGATCATCGTCCAGATCTGTGCCGCATCCACCGATTCCATCTCCTCATCGTCGCATCGGATGATCCACCCTGCCAGCATCCTGGTGCCGGGCCCGACCACGTCTCCGAGAACCGCGGGACGGGGTGCTCGGCGCGCATCGGTGCAGCGCGAGTGGTCCTGCGACGGCGCGGTCAGGCGTCCTTCGGCGGGTTGTACATGAACTCGACGCGGATGCCGTCGGCGTCCTCCACGAAGGAGGCGTAGTAGCGCTCCGAGTAGCGGGGATACTCCTTGGGCTCCCGCACCGCGCTCCACCCGGCGTCGAGCGCGAGCGCGTGGAAGCGGTCGACCTCCGCGCGCGACGGCATCGCGAAGGCGAGGTGCTGCCACCCGATGCGTCCGTGCCGGTGCGGCTCCGAGTCCTCGTCCCACGTGTAGAGGATGATCTCGGTCTCGTCGCCGTTGTGCCACGAGATGGAGTGGTCGTCCTCCCCGCCGGACTCGTAGCCGAGCGCGGTCAGGACGGGATGGAACTGCGCCCGCCCCCGCTCGAGGTCGCCGACGGTGATGCCCAGGTGATCGAGGAGTGCCATCGGCCCAGTCTGTCAGCGATCGCGGACGGTGTCAGTGGGGAGCGTGATACTCGGCTTCGCCCCGCTTCCAGTACCCCTTCACGACGGCCTTCGCGGTGTCGACGCCCCACCGGTCGAGCAGCGCGCGACCCGGCTTGACGATCGACTGCTCCGCCGCGATGAACACGAACGGATCGGTGCCGACGAGGTCGTCTCCCGACAGCGACTCCAGGAACGCGATCAGCGCCGAGCCGGCCGGGTCGTCCCCGCGGTGCAGCCACTGCACCGGTACCGGGGCGGCGAGGTCGAGCTCGCCGCTCTCGGCCACGGTCTCGATCACGATGCGGGCCGGGGCGTCGTCGGGGATCAGCGCGGCGAAACGGCGGATCGCGGGGATCGCGGTCTCGTCGCCGACGAGCAGCCAGGAGCCGGGGGTGCCGGTGACGACGGCGGCGCCGCGCGGACCGCCCACGCCGATCTCGGCGCCGAGGGGCGCGGTGGCGGCCCACGGTGCGGCGACGCCCTGGTCGCCGTGCACCGCGAACTCGACGTCGAGCCAGTCCTCGCCCCACGCGAGCGGCGTGTACTCGCGGCTGGGCGCGGCGCGCAGTTCCTCCACCGACTCCACGGGGCCGTCCGGGAAGAACAGGCGCATGTGGTCATCGGCGCCGGGGGAGTCGAATCCGGCGAGGTCCGGCCCGGTGAGGCGCACGCGCACGAAGTCCGGGGCGAGCCACTCGCGCGCGGTCAGGGTGACGGTGCGGAAGCGCAGCTCGAGGCCGCGACGCTCGATCGTGAAGCCGGATTTCGTATCGCTCATAAAGTAAGGCTAACCTAAAAAGCACGACGGATGGTTCCCTGCGATCCGCTCCGTCCGACCGGCGCCCTCGAGTGCGCGACCACCCCGCAGAACAGGAGTCTCTCCATGTCCGTGCCCAGAACCCTCACCGCCACCAGCGTCGCCCTGGTCGGCCTGCTCGCGCTCTCCGGCTGCGCCACGGGCGCCGAAGCCGAACCCGAGGAGACCGCCGCCGCCTCCGGCACCGTGACCGTCGAGGACAACACGGGCGAACACGAGATCGCCACCCCGCCCGCCTCGGTCGTCGCCCTCGACAACCGCACCTTCCAGACCCTGTCCGACTGGGGCATCGAGCTCTCCGCCGGCGCCGTCTCCCTCATGCCCGAGACCGTGTCGTACGCGAAGGACGACGGCATCGTCGACATCGGCCTGCACACCGAGCCCGACCTGGAGGCGATCGTCGCGGCCGACCCCGATCTCATCATCAGCGGTCAGCGCTTCACGCAGCACAACGCCGCGATCGCCGAGCTCGTGCCCGATGCCACGATCATCGACCTCGAACCGCGCGACGGCGAGGCGTTCGACGCCGAACTCAAGCGACAGACCACCGTCCTCGGCGAGATCTTCGGCAAGCAGGACGAGGCGCAGAAGCTGGTCGACGAGTTCGACGCCGCGGTCGAGCGGGCCAAGGCCGCCTACGACGACGCCGACACCGTCATGGCCGTCAACACCTCGGGCGGCCAGATCGGCTACCTCGCTCCGACCGTCGGCCGCTCGCTCGGCCCGATCTACGACCTCCTCGGCCTCACGCCGGCCCTCGAGGTCGACGACGCGAGCGATGACCACCAGGGCGACGAGATCTCGGTCGAGGCGATCGCGGCCTCGAACCCCGACTGGATCCTCGTGCTCGACCGCGACGCGGTGTTCGCGGCGGAGACGCCCGACTACGTGCAGGCCGCCGAGATCCTGGAGAGCTCCGAGGCCCTCGCCGGCGTCACCGCGGTGAAGGACGAGCAGATCGTCTACATGCCCACCGACACGTACCTGAACGAGAGCATCCAGACGTACACCGCGTTCCTGAACGACCTCGCCGACGCGCTCGAGAAGAGCGCCGACAAGTAAGGGCCGGGTGGCGGCGCCCGCGATCAGGGCGCCGCCACCGGCATCCCCCCATGACCTCTCCTCTCCTCGCCCCGACGTCGCGATCGTCCGCGCGGCTGTTCGACCCGAAGCTGCTCCTCGGGGTGCTCGTCGTCGCGGTTCTCCTGGCGCTCTCGCTCGTCACCGGCGTCTACGACATCGCCGGTGCCGACGACGGCGCGCAGATGTTCCAGATCACCCGCGTGCCCCGCACGATCGCCCTCGTGCTGGCCGGGGCCGCGATGGCGATGGCGGGCCTGGTGATGCAGCTGCTCACCCAGAACCGCTTCGTCGAGCCGACCACGACCGGCACCACCGAGTGGGCGGGCCTCGGCCTGCTCGCCGTGATGCTGCTGGTGCCGCAGCCGTCCCTGCCGCTGCGCATGGCCGGGGCCGTGCTGGCCGCCTTCGTCGGCACGATGGTCTTCTTCGCCTTCCTGCGGCGGGTGGCGCTCAAGTCCTCGCTCATCGTCCCCATCGTCGGCATCATGCTGGGGGCGGTCGTCGGCGCGATCACCACCTACCTCGCGCTCGTCACGAACTCGCTGCAGATCATCGGCGTGTGGTTCGCCGGCAGCTTCACGTCGGTCATGCGCGGCCAGTACGAGATGCTGTGGATCGTCGCGCTCATCGGGGTGATCGTGTTCCTCGTCGCCGATCGGCTGACCATCGCCGGACTGGGGGAGGAGATCGCGACGAACGTCGGGGTGAACTACAACCGGATGATCCTGCTCGGCACCGTGCTGATCGCGGTCACCACCGGCGTCGTGACGGTCGTCGTCGGCAACCTGCCCTTCCTCGGGCTGATCGTGCCCAACATCGTGTCGATGGTGCGCGGCGACGACCTGCGCAGCAACCTGCCCTGGGTCTGCCTGCTGGGCATCGCGATCGTCACCGTGTGCGACATCATCGGCCGCACGATCATCATGCCCTTCGAGGTGCCCGTGTCGCTGATCCTCGGGGTCGTCGGGGCGGTCGTGTTCGTGCTCCTCCTGCTGAGGCAGCGTCGTCGTGGCTGAGCGGACGGCGACGGAGTCCCGGCCGGACGCGACGACCCGGTCTGCCGGTTCCTTCACGACGCCGCGCGCGCGTCGCCGCTACGTCGTGGTGCTGGTCGTGCTCGCCGTGATCGCCGCCGGATCCGCGTTCGGGCTCCTGGCGTGGGACAACCCGATGCCCGTCGGCACGCCGGGGTTCTGGCGCGTCGCCCAGCACCGCGCGACCACCGTGGTCGTGATGGCCGTCGTCGCCGTGGCCCAGGCCGTGGCGACCGTGAGCTTCCAGACCGTCACGAACAACCGCATCATCACGCCGTCGATCATGGGCTTCGAGTCGCTCTACCGCGTGGTGCAGACCACCACCGTGTACCTGTTCGGCGTCGCGGGGCTGGTCGCCGTCCAGGGGGCGGGACAGTTCGCCCTCCAGGTCGTGATCATGGTGGGCCTCGCCGTGGTCCTCTACGGGTGGTTGCTCTCGGGGCGCTACGGCAATCTCCAGATCATGCTGCTCGTGGGCATCGTGATCGGCGGAGGGCTGGGCGCGATCGCCACGTTCATGCAGCGGTTGCTGACGCCGAGCGAGTTCGACGTGCTCGCGGCCCGCCTGTTCGGCAACGTGTCGAACGCCGACCCGGCGTACCTCCCCCTCGCGATCCCGCTGGTCGCCGGAGCCTCGCTGCTGCTGTGGTCGCGGTCGCGTCGGCTCAACGTGCTCGCGCTCGGTCCCGACGCGGCCCGTTCCCTCGGGATCGATCACCGACGCGAGCAGTTCCTCGTGCTGACGCTGGTCGCGGTGCTCATGGCGACCTCGACCGCCCTGGTCGGTCCGATGACGTTCCTCGGGTTCCTCGTCGCGACGCTCGCCTACCAGTTCGCCGACTCGCACGACCATCGGCTGATCTTCCCGGTCGCGGTGCTCACCGCGTTCTCGATCCTCGCCGGGGCGTACTTCGTGATGAAGAACGTGTTCTACGCGCAGGGCATGGTGTCGATCCTGATCGAGATCGTCGGCGGCACCGTGTTCCTCCTCGTCATCCTCCGAAAGGGCAGACTGTGATCGCACTCGACGGCGTGCGCCGTGACTACAGCAGCGAGGTCGCGATCGGACCCGTCGACCTCCGCATCCCCGCGGGCGGCATCACCGCCCTCATCGGACCCAACGGCGCGGGCAAGTCCACGCTGCTGACGATGATCGGCCGGCTCAACGGCATGGACGCCGGCGCCATCGAGATCGCCGGACTGGATGTGGCGTCCACGAAGTCGAAGGACCTGGCGAAGGTGGTGTCGATCCTGCGGCAGGAGAACCACTTCGTCACGCGCCTCACCGTCCGCCAGCTCGTCGGGTTCGGGCGCTTCCCGCACTCCCAGGGGCGCCTGAACCGGCACGACGAGGAGGTCATCAGCCAGGCGATCGACTTCCTCGACCTCGGCGCGCTGGAGGGGCGCTACCTCGACGAGCTCTCCGGAGGGCAGCGACAGCGGGCATACGTGGCGATGGTGCTCGCGCAGGACACGGAGGTCGTGCTGCTCGATGAACCCCTCAACAACCTCGACATGCGGCACGCGGTGCAGATGATGAAGCACCTGCGGCGGGCGGCCGAGGAGCTGGGGCGCACGATCGTCATCGTGCTGCACGACATCAACTTCGCCGGTCACTACGCCGACCACATCTGCGCCATGAAGGACGGGCGGGTGGTGGAGTTCGGCCCGCCCGCGCAGATCATGACCGACGACGTGCTGACCCGCGTGTTCGACACCGAGGTGCGGGTGGTCGAGGGACCCTCCGGTCTCCTCGCGGTGTACTACTAGAGCTCGATGCCGTGGTCTTCGTCGTTCACGCCGGCGTTGTGGCCGCGGCGCGACTCGTAGCCCAGGAACCACCCGAGCCAGACGATCGCGGCGAGCAGCACCCCGAGCCACACGTTCTGGAAGATGAGACCGACGACCACGCCGACGATCAGCAGGCCGAGGGTGACGGTGATCCGGAGCGCGGCGCGGGACATGGCCTCAGCATACGTCCCGGCGCCCCGTGGGCGTGCGGCCGTATCGCGGCTCAGCGGCGACGGTGGTCCTCGGGGGCGAGCCGGGGTCCGCGTCGCGGTTCGACCAGGCCGCTCGCGAAGATGAGCCGGATGACGCGCTGGCGGTGGCCGGACCACGGCTCCAGCAGCTCGATCATCCCCGCGTCGTCCGTGCGATGACCCGCGAGGGCGTGGCCGACCTCGTGCGCGAGATGGTAGTCGCCCACGCTGACCGCATCCGGGTCGCCCAGCGCGCGGATCCTCGTCTCGGCCGCGGTCCACACGCCCACGCCGGGCAGGCTCGTGAGCACGCGGTCGCGGTCCGCTCCTGTCTCCGCCGCCTGCACGGCCCGCGCGATGCGGTCGCCGCGTTCGGCGGCGCGCACGATCGTCTTGGACTGCGGGGGTTCGACGCCCGCGCGGTGCCACGCCCACGACGGGATGCGCCGCCACTGCTCGGCGGTCGGCGCGACGGCCATCGGGCGCGGGGTGGGGCCGGGTGCGCGGTCGCCGTAGCGCGAGACCAGGTAGCGCCACGCGCCGAACGCCTGCATCGAGGTGACCTTCTGCTCCAGGATCGCGCAGGCGAGCGCGTCGAACACCTCGTCGGTGCGGGCGAGCCGGATGCCGGGGTTGCGCCGGGCGGCTTCGGCGACGAGGGGGTGGTGCGACGGGTCGAACCCGGTGGGGTCGTCGGTCGCGCCGCAGAGCGCGGGGACGAGGGACAGGGCGTGGTCGGCGCCCGGACCCCATGCGGTCGCCGTCACGGCGTTCCCCGCCATGCGCAGCGCGAGCGTGGACGGGCCCTGCGGAGTGCGCACCGCGCGCCAGATGACGTGACCGTCGAACACGGTGGTCGGGTCGGTGCCACCGCGGCGCAGCATCCCCACCGTGCGGCGGAGGTCGAGCGGATGCGGCGGACGGTAGGTGGTCTCCCGCCGCAGGTCCGCCGGCACGGCCGCAGGGGGCGCTGACGGGGCGGTGAGGGTCATGCGCCCACCCTACGCGGCGCTCCTGACATCGGCTCCCGGCGTGCGCCGCGGCCCGCGGGGGCCGTGCTCGGCACGATGGCCGAGCCGCGCGGGCGTGCTCTCAGAAGCGGTCGGGCGAGGGGGTGCCGTGGCCGTAGCGGATGACGACGTCGGCGTGGCGATCGAACCGGTAGCCGATGCCGCGGACCGTCCGGACGATGTCCTCGTAGCGGCCGAGCTTGGCCCGCAGCCGGCGCACGTGCACGTCGATCGTGCGCTCGCCGGGGGCCTCGTCGTCCTGCGCCTGCCACAGGGCGGAGACCAGCTCGCTGCGCTCGATCGTGCGGCCCTCGCGGAGCACGAGGTACTGCAGCAGCTCGAACTCCTTGTACGTGAAGGCGGCGGACTCGCCGTCGATCAGGACGCGCTTGCGGGAGATGTCGACGGTGACCCCGGTCTCCTCCGGCACCGTCTCCTCTTCGGCTGCGGCCTTGGTCCTGGCGATCGCGCCGGGCTCCTGCAGGGCGAGCCGGACGACGTCCAGGTCGCGGCCACCCGAGCCGTGCGGGGCGAGGGCGACGGTCGCGTGCGTCTCGGCGCCGGGTGCGAGCTCGGCGAGGGTGCGGCGGAGGGCGTCGACGAGGAGCGGGAGGCTGACGCCGGCTTCCGCTGCCTTGATCTCGTCGAGGCCGACGTAGAGGGCGAAGCCGCGCGGAGAGCGGACGGCGGGGAGGTCGGCACCGGCGGTGGCGGCGGAGTCGCTGCCGGGGTGGACGGTGCGGACGGGGGCGGTGGTGGCGGGACGCTCGAGAAGGGCGGAGTTCGACATGATGATGGAGTCCTCAAGACGTGAGCCCGAAGCGACGGGGGCTCGGATGCGTTGCATGAATGACCGGCGGAGCCGGGAAGCGAGCAAGGGTGGATGCTCGAGACGCTGCTCCCGCAGATGGCGAGGAGTCAGGTCAGGCGGGGTGGCTGTTCGTTCAGCGACACATTCGGCAACACATGCCAACGCGACCGGGCATCATCATCCCGGCAGTCCCGTTCGCCTCCTGGGCGGACAAAGGGCGTGCGTTGGTGGTCATGGGGGGATTATGTCCGATCGTGACGACGCATGTCAAAACGCCCGGGCGTGGCGGAGGGGCGTAACGTGGCACGGATGACGATCTCGCACACCGTCGGCGGCTTCATCCTGACCGACGAGAAGGACGCATCGCGGTATACCCTCACGCGCGACGGGAAGCTGGTCAGCGTGCTGGACTATCGCGACGACGGCCACACGATCGCCCTGACCCGCGCCTTCACGGTGCCGACTTTCCGCGGCCATGGCTACGCGGGAATCGTGGTCGACGGGGCGGTCGCCGACATCGAGGAGCGGGGCGACCGCACGGTCGACGCGGTCTGCTGGTACGTGGCGGAGTGGTTCGCCGCGCACCCCGAGCGAGCCGGAGTCCTCCGCCGCCGCTGAGGCGCGAGTATGACGCCGTGTTACGTGCACGGTCGTGCTTCCTCCGGCCGGCTCGGCTGCCCGCGGCGGGCCTCAGACCGAATGTCGGAGGTCGTTCGTACGGTGTGAGTATGCGGATCCTGCACACCTCGGACTGGCACATCGGCCGGACCTTCCACGGCAACTCCACGCTGGAGGCGCTCGCCGAGGTGCTCGCCGCCCTGACCGTCCAGGTCGAGCAGGAGGGGGTCGACGTCGTGGTCGTCGCGGGCGACGTCTTCGATTCGGCGACGCCGTCCGCCGCGGCGTACACGCTCCTCGGCGACGCGCTGGTGGCGCTGCACGCCACGGGCGCGCGGGTCATCGTGACCAGCGGCAACCACGACTCGGCGGCGCGACTCGGCTTCCAGTCGCGGCTGCTGCGCGACGGCATCCATGTGCTGACCGATCCGCTCGCGATCGGGCGGCCCGTCACGATCGCCGACGACCACGGCCCCGTGCACTTCTTCGGCATCCCGTACCTCGAGCCCGCCATCGTGCGGCAGCACTGGCCGGAGGGTGACGCCGACGGGCGGCAGCTGCGCACGCAGGCACAGACCATGGCCCATGCGATGCATCTCGTCCGCGCGGGGATGCAGGAGCACGACGGGCGCTCCGTCGCGATCGCCCACTGCTTCGCCGCGGGTGTCGAGCCCACCGAGGGCCTGGAGCGCGAGGTGCGCCAGGGCGGCCTCGACGTCGTGCCGCTGAGCGTGTTCGACGGCCCCGACTACGTGGCGCTCGGCCACATCCACGGGCGGCAGCAGGTGAGCGAGCGCGTGCGGTACGCCGGAGCGCCCCTGCACTACAGCTTCGGCGAGCAGCACAAGCCCCGAGGGTCCTGGCTCGTGGACCTCGACGCCGACGGGCTCGCCCGCGTCGAGTGGCGGGAGCTGCCGGTGCCGCGGCGTCTCGTCACGCTCACCGGCAGCTTCGCGGAGATCCTGTCCACGGAGAACATCACGGCCCATGCCGACGACTGGGTGTGCGCGGTGTACACCGATGCCGTGCCGCAGTCCGAGCCCATGCGACGACTGCGCGAGGCGTACCCGCACTGCGCCATGGTGCAGCACCAGCCGATCGCCACGCGTGAGACGGAGGAGCACTCGTACGCACAGCGCCTGCGCTCCGCGGTCACCGACGCCGACCGGATCGGGGCCTTCCTCGAGCACGTGCGCGCCGGGCACGGCGCGACAGAGGTCGAGCGCGAGCTGATCCGCGAGGTCCTCGACGACCGCGTCCGAGCGGAGGCTCTCGTCTAGATGCGTCTGCACCGCCTGGAGGTCGAGGGATTCGGACCCTTCCGCGCACGCCAGATCGTCGACTTCGACGCGTTCGCCGACGACGGCATCTTCCTGATCGCCGGTCGCACGGGCGCCGGGAAGTCGAGCATCCTCGACGCCGTGTGCTTCGGCTTGTACGGCGGGGTGCCCCGGTACGAGGGTGGCGAGAAGCGGTTGCGCAGCGACCACTGCGAGCCGGACGACCCGTCGGAAGTGGTGGTCGAGTTCAGCACGCCGTCCGGCCGCTACCGTGTGACCCGGTCGCCGGAGTACCTCCGCCCCGCGCGCCGCGGTGGGGGCATGACGAAGCAGGCCGCAGCCGTCTCGCTCGAGGAGTCGACCGCATCGGGGTGGGTCGGCCGAGCGGCGCGCGCCGTCGATGTGGCACAGGAGCTCGATGAGATCCTCCAGCTGAGCCGGGAGCAGTTCCTGCAGGTGATCCTGCTCGCGCAGAACCGGTTCTCGGAGTTCCTGCTGGCCGGAAGCCGGGACCGGCAGTCGCTGCTGCGGCGGCTGTTCGGCACCGAGCGCTTCGAAGACGTGCAGGCGCGCTTCGACGAGCGGCGGCGACAGGCCGAGCAGGCGCTGGGTTCGCGGCTGGCGACGGTCGTCGCGCGACTCGAGGAGGCCGAGCGCCTGGTGACGGACGCGGGCCTGGGCGGGGAGAACGGCGGCGGTGAGGACATCGGCGGCGAAACGACGGAGACCGCGACGACGCCCACTGTGCAGGATCGGCTCGACGCGCTCGGGCGCGCACTCGCTCGCGCCGAGTACCGCTCCGAGCGTCGGGCCTCGGAGCGTGCCGACGCCGAGCGGCGGTCGGCGGAGGCGGACGCGGCGCTGGCGGCGCGGCGGGAGGATCGCCGTGCCCAGGTCGAGCGCGACAGGGCACGCGCGGCCCTCGCCCGCCTCGACGCCGAGGAGCCCCGGATCGCGGAGGCCAGGGTCGAGCTCGGGAACGCACGTGCCGCTGAGGCGCTGCGACCGACCATCGCGGCCGCGGCTCGCGCGCGCGAGGCCCTGGCGGAGGCTGTTGCAGGCGAATCGCGCGCCGCGGAGGAGTGGACGGCGTACGGCATCGAGGTGGACGACCTGGAGGCGTGGGTCACCGAGCGCCTGCGCGAGATCGGCGGGTGGGAACGCGCGGTCGTGCTGGAGCGGCACGCGACCGAGCGCGACGCCGAGCAGCGGGCCGCGGAGGCCGATGCGGCCTCGGCGCAGGCGCGGGTCGAGACGGCCGAGACCGAGCGCGACGCCCTTCCGGTCCAGCTCGCCGAGGTGGAGGCGGAGCGTGCCGCCGCCAGAGACCTCGCCGCGGGGCGACCGGGGCGGGAGGCCGCACTGCTCGCCGCGAAGGACCGGTGGGATGCCGCCAGGACGGCCGAGCGTCTCGCCGCGGCGTGCGACGCAGCGGACGCCGAGCTCGCACGGGTGACCTCGGAGCACGCGACGGCGCAGTCCCGGCTCGCGCAGCTGCGCCAGCGCCGCATGGACGGGATGGCGGGGGAGCTCGCCACGGCCCTGGTGGAGGGTGAGGCCTGCGCCGTCTGCGGCTCGACGGAGCATCCCGCGCCGGCCACCCACACCGACCCCGTCTCGGTCGACGACATCGCCGTGGCCGAGTCCGCCCGCGACGCGGCGGCGGCGGGGGAGCGCGCCGCCGGCGACACGTGCGCCGGGCTCCGTGCCGAGCTCGCGGCCGCGACGGCCAAGGCCGACGGACGAGATCCTGAGCGCGCCGAGCGCGAGTACCGGACCGCCGAGGACGAGCACACCGCCGCGGTCGAGGCGGCGCAGCGAGCGGCAGAGCTCGAGGCCGTGCGCGCCGACCTTCTGGCTCGGAAGGAGCGTCAGGACTCCGAGGTTGCGACGGCCGCAGCGGCGCTGGCCCAGGCGCGCGAGCAGCTGGCGCTGCTGGTGCAACGGAACGGCGACGCGGACGAGCAGATCGCTCAGGCCCGTGGCGACGCGGCATCGGTCGCCGAGCGGATCGCCGAGACCACCGCCCGCACCGAGGTCGCCCGGCGGCTGGCGGACGCGCGCGCGGAGCGCTCTCGTCGAGAGAGGGCGGTCGTCGAGGCCGACCGGGAGCGCGATGCCGCGCTGCTCGCGTCGGTGTTCGCCGAGGTCACGGATGCGGAGGAGGCTCTGCGCTCGTCGGCGGAGCAGGAGGCGCTCGACGCCCGCATCACCCAGCACACGGTGCAGCGGGAGAAAGAACGGGAGATCCTGTTCGACCTCGAGCTGAAGACGCTGCCCGAGGAGCCGATCGACACCGCGGCCGCGGAACGCGTGTCGAGCGAGGCCCGGGCGCTCTGGTCGGCCGCCGTCGACGCCGCGACCGTCGCCGCTGGAGACGCCGCCCGGTTGTCCGGACTCCTCGCCGCGGCCGCGGACGAGCACGCGCGCACGGCCGAGGACGCGGCGGAGTTCGAGGTGCTGAAGAACCTCGCCGACACGATCGCCGGGCGCGGCGCGAACACCCGCAAGATGACGCTCGAGACCTTCGTGCTCGCCGCGGAGCTGGAGGAGATCGTCGAGGCGGCCAACCGTCGCCTGCACGACATGTCGGAGGGGCGTTACCAGCTGCGCCACTCCGACGCACTGGCGGCGCGAGGGGCCGCGTCGGGCCTCGGGATCGTGGTGGCCGACGCCTTCACCGGCCAGACCCGACCTCCGCAGTCGCTGTCCGGCGGCGAGACGTTCCTCACGTCGCTCGCCCTCGCGCTCGGACTCGCCGAGGTCGTCACAGCGCGCGCCGGAGGGATCCGCCTCGACACGCTGTTCATCGACGAGGGCTTCGGCTCGCTCGACGGCGACACGCTCGACATCGCCATGCGCACACTCGACGAACTGCGCCAGGGCGGTCGCACGGTGGGGGTGATCAGTCACGTGGAGGCCATGCAGGAGCAGATCCCCGCACAGCTCACCGTGCGGGCGCTGGCGAACGGTCCGAGCGTGATCGAGGCGCGCTGACGCGGGTCAGACCCCGTACTCGGCGCGGATGACGTCGCGCAGCTGGACGCTGCACCGCGCGACCGCGGCGCGCCAGTCGGTGAGGGCGCCGTCCTCGGCCTGATCGGAGACGGCACGGAACGCGCGGATCGGCACCCCGAACTGCCCGGCCACCCAGATGTACGCGTAGGTCTCCATGTCGACGAGGGCGGCACCGGTGGGCCGGATGACCGCGGTCACCTCGGCGTCCTCCACGAAGTGGTCTCCGGTCGCGATCAGCACGCCGTCACGGCCGGTGCTCACGCGTGCGGGTAGCGAAACGTGCTGGCCGGAGACGCCGTCGAGGTCGGTCACGTCGTGCTGGAATGCGGAGCCGATCTCGTGGACGGTGGCCTCGAGCCCCGGCTCGATGGCCCCCGCTGTTCCGACGACGACGACCTCGTCGTAGCGCCGGGCGTCGAGGGCGCGGGTGAGCGCGTAGGTGGCCTGCAGCTTGCCGGGGCCGGTGACCAGCCGGTCGAAGCCGTCGAGCTCGTCGGGGAAGGCGGACAGTTCGGACGCGAGCGCGGCGACGAGGAGTTTCACTGCCTCATTCTCTCAGGTCTCGGCTGGATGCCGCGTGCGAGCGCCGCGCCGCCGCCCCGCCGCTGCGCGGAGGGAGGATACTGGGGCCAGGCGAAGAGCGGAGGATCACGTGTCGTTGCAGAAGCAGATCGCGGAAGACCTGGGTGTCCGGCCCGACATCGACCCCGAGTCGGAGGTGGAGCGGAGGGTCGGCTTCCTCGCGGACTACCTGCGCACGACGGGTGCCAGGGGGTACGTGCTCGGCATCTCCGGCGGTCAGGACTCGACCCTCGCCGGCCGGCTCGCGCAGCTCGCGGTCGAGCGCGTGCGGGCCGAAGGGGGCGAGGCCACGTTCCTGGCGGTACGGCTGCCCTATCGCGTGCAGCACGACGCGGACGATGCGCAGGCCGCGCTCGACTACATCGCCCCGGACTCCTCGGTCGAGGTGAACATCCAGAACGGCGTCGACGGCGTGGAGCGCGACATCGAGGCGGCGGTCTCCGGCGACATCACCGACTTCAACCGCGGCAACATCAAGGCGCGACTGCGCATGGTGACGCAGTACGCCCTCGCGGGACACGACGGCCTGATCGTGATCGGCACCGACCACGCGGCCGAGGCCGTGACGGGGTTCTACACGAAGTTCGGCGACGGCGCCGCGGACGTGCTGCCGCTGTCGGGCCTCACGAAGCGACAGGGCCGGTCGCTGCTGCAGTTCCTCGACGCGCCCGACCGGCTGGCGCTCAAGGTGCCGACGGCCGACCTCCTCGATGGCCAGCCCGGACGAGCCGACGAGGACGAGCTGGGGCTGACGTACGAGCAGATCGACGCGTTCCTGGAGGGGGAGGACGTCGACCCTGACGTCGCCGGTCGCATCGAGTCGCGCTACCTCGCGACCCAGCACAAGCGCCACCTCCCCGTCACTCCCGACGACACCTGGTGGCGCTGAGGCGTCGAGGGAAGGGCGCGGTCGCGCTCGCTTTCGCCCGTGTCGGATGCCGCGGATAGTGTCGAAGCATCCGAGAGAACGGGAGAATCGTGCGGATCGACACGGAGGCGCAGCGGGTCGTCTGGAGCGCGAGCGACCTCAAGGCGGCGGCGGAGTGCGAGTTCGCCTGGTCTCGAGCGATCGACGCGAAGCTCGGCCGCGTGCCGGTGGTCGAGGAGCCGGAGGATGCGACGCTGCAGCGGGCCGCGCAGCTGGGAGACGTGCACGAGCAGAACGTGCTCGACCGGTACCTGAGCGAGCTCGGGCCGGAGCGGGTGCACCGCGTCGACAAGATCCGCTCGAACGATCCTGAAGCTCTGGCCGCGGCCGTCGGCGAGACGATCGAGGCCCTGCGGTCCGACGCGCTGGTGGTGTTCCAGGCGGCGTTCGCGACGGAGGACTTTGTCGGCTTCGCGGACTTCCTGCGCAAAGACGCCGACGGGCGGTGGCGCGTGCAGGACTCCAAGCTGGCGCGGAAAGCCCGCGTCACGGCGCTCATGCAGCTCGCGGCATATGTCGATCAGCTCGATCGCCTCGGCATCCCCCGGGCCGACGAGGTCGACCTCATCCTGGGCGACCACAGCGTCAGCACGCACGCGGTTGACGACCTGCTGCCGCTGTTCCGGGTGCGTCGGGCGCGGCTGCGCGCGCTCATCGCGGATCGGGCCGTGGCCGAGGGGCAGGAGGGAGAGCCGCTGGCGTGGGGCGACGACCGCGGCGATCTCCGCATCGTGGCGTGCGGACGCTGTGCGACGTGCGAGGAGCAGGTGATCGCCCACCGCGACCTGCTGATGGTCGCGCGGATGCGGCCCGTCCAGCGCGCGCGGCTGCGCGCGGCGGGCATCGAGACGATCGACGACCTGGCCGCGGCGTCCGGGGCCCCGGAGGGCATGAACGTCGACACGTTCGAGAACCTCCGGTCGCAGGCGAAGCTCCAGCTCCGCGCCGATGCCGAGGGGGTACCGACGTACGACGTGCACTACGCCGCTGCGATCCACACGCTGCCGGTACCGAGCCACGGCGACATCTTCTTCGACTTCGAGGGAGACCCGCTGTACACCGAACCCGCGCCAGACGGAGAGTCGGAGTGGGGCATCGACTACCTGTTCGGGTGGGTCGACAACGCCGATCAGTACACCGCGCTGTGGGCGCACACGTTCGCCGAGGAGCGCCGGGCGCTGGAGACGTTCCTCGACTTCGTGAAGCTCCGCAGGGCCGCGCACCCGGGCATGCACATCTACCACTACGCGCCGTACGAGACGTCGCACCTGGTCGCGATGGCCGCCCGCCACGGAGTCCGCGAGGGCGAAGTGGACCGGTTGCTGCGCGAGGGCGTGTTCGTCGATCTGTATCCGCTGGTGCTGCGCACGGTCCGCGTGGGGTCGCGCTCCTACTCGATCAAGAAGCTCGAGCCGCTCTACATGGGCGACGACGTGCGCACGAGCGACGTGCAGAAGGGCGACGACTCGATCGTGCAGTACGTGGCCGCGCGGGAGCTGGCGGCGGCGGGCGCGCAGGCGGAGGCCGACGCGGTGTTCGCCGACCTCGCCGACTACAACCGCTACGACTGCGTGTCGACGAGGCGGCTGCGCAACTGGCTGATCGAGATCGCGCGCCGAGAGGGGGTGACGCCGGCGCCTCCGGACGACGCCGACGAGGTGATCTACGAGCCGTCGCCTCGCTCGCTGGCCCTGCTCGGTGATGCCGAGAGGGATGTGGAGGCCGGCGGCGACGGGCTCGTGCATCGGATCGCGGCGGCGGCGATCGACTACTTCCCCCGGGAGGCGAAGAGCTTCTGGGTGTCGCACTTCCAGCGACTCCGTGAGCCGGTGACCATGTGGGACGGCACGCGCGACGTGGTCAAGGTCGATGCGCCATCCTCGCGCGTGCGGAGCGACTGGAGCATCGGCGAGGGCCGGAGGGTCATGTCGCGCGAGGTCGAGATCCGGGGTGAGGTGTCACCGGGCACGACCCTCGGCCCCGGCGCTCAGCCGTTCGCGCTGTACGACGCGCCGGCGCCGTTCGACACCGAGGTGCCGTCGCGTGCCGTGCACGTGCCGCACACCGTGAGCGTGCGGGAGGTGCTCGACGACGGCTATCTGATCGTCGAGTCGGCGGTGCAGGGGCAGACGTGGGACGAGCTGCCGGTCGCCCTCACCCCGGCCGCGCCCCCGCGGGTGGTGTCGCTGCAACAGGCGATCGACGAGTGGGCCGATGCGGTGCATGCGGCCGCCCCGGGGTTCCCCGACGATGCGGCGACCGACATCATCCGGCGGCGCCCGCCTCGCACGGTCTCCGGGGCTCCGCTGCCGGAGCCGGGGAGCGACACGATCGACGCGATCGTCCGCGGGGTCCTCGACCTCGATCGCAGCTACCTCGCCGTGCAGGGCCCTCCCGGAACGGGCAAGACGTACACGGGATCGCGGGTCATCGCGCGTCTGGTGAACGAGCACGGCTTCCGGGTCGGCGTGGTGGCGCAGTCGCACGCCATCATCGAGACGCTGTTGGAGCGGATCGTGGCCGACGGCGTCGCGCCCGCTCAGGTCGCGAAGGCCCCGAAAGACGACAGCGGCGATCCCTCGTACACCGTCATCCCCAAGAACGGCATGGCGGCGTTCCTCGCCGAGCACGAGCATGAGGGGGCCGTGGTCGGCGGGACGGCGTGGGACTTCAGCAACACGCAGCGCGTGGCGCGCGGGGGCCTCGACCTCCTGGTGATCGATGAGGCGGGACAGTTCTCGCTCGCGTCGACGATCGCGGTCGCAGCCGCAGCACAACGGCTGCTTCTCCTGGGCGATCCGCAGCAGCTTCCGCAGGTCAGTCAGGGGGCGCACCCCGAGCCGGTCGACACGTCCGCGCTCGGATGGGTGATGGACGGCGATCCCGTCGTGCGACCGGAGTACGGCTACTTCCTGGCGCAGTCGTGGCGCATGCATCCGTTCGTGGCCGCCCCGGTGTCGCAGCTCGCGTACGCCGGCAAGCTCGCGTCTGCGCCAGGTACCGAGCGGCGGTCGATCGAGGGCGTCGACCCGGGGCTGCACATCGTCCCCCTGCGCCATCGCGGCAACGCGACCCAGTCGCCCGAGGAGGCTGCGGAGGTCGTCCGCATCGTGCGGGACCTGGTCGGTCGCCCCTTCCGCGACAACGATCCGGCGGGCTCCGCGCGGCCGCTCACCCCGGCGGACATCATCGTGGTCGCGCCGTACAACGCCCAGCGTCAGCTGGTGCACGACGCGCTCGAGGCGGCGGGCTTCGGTGAGGTGCCGGTGGGCACGGTCGACAACTTCCAGGGCAAGGAGGCCGTGGTCTCCATCACCTCACTCGCGGCGTCGAGCGGCCGCGACGCGCCTCGGGGGCCGGAGTTCCTGCTGCTGCAGAACCGGCTGAACGTCGCGATCTCGCGCGCCCAGGTGCTGGCCTACCTCATCCACTCGCCCGCGCTGCTCGACGACCTGCCCTACACGCCCGAGGGCGTCGCGCGGCTGAGCGCCTTCGCGCGGCTCGTGGGTGCGGCGGAGGAGGACTCGTGACGCCGGCCGATGCGCGGCCGAGTGCCGACGGCATACCCGCGGCAGAAGACGTCCTCCGTGCCGCCGCCGGGTGGGCCTGGTTCCCGCGGGGCAGCGAGCACGTCCGCGACGACCTGCTCCTCGTGCGCTACCCGGAGCGCTTCGGAGGCGGGGTGCGCGGCTCGCAGGTGTCGTCGACGCGTTCCGCCGCGGAGGTCGTGGAGCGGGCGCTGGAGCGCGTGGAGGCCTGGGGCGAGACCGTCTTCACGTTCTGGACGAACCCGGCCGACGAGCCCGACCTCGAAGAGGAGCTGGTGCGCCGCGGGGCCGAGCACGTCGACACCGTCACGGTGTTCGCCCGTCCGACGGCTGAGGGGGCGGTCGATGTACCGCCGGGCGTGTCGGCCGAGGTCGTGCGCACGGTCGACCAGCTTCGGGAGGTGGATGAGATCAACGTCCCCGTCTGGGAGCAACGGCCGCTCGACGGCGACGGGCTTCGCGCCGAGTTCGCGGAGCTGACGGCCGCCCTCGATGCGGGCACCGGGTTCCGGGTGCTGGGTCGCATCGACGGTCGCGCGGTGAGCACGGGCGGGTGCACGATCGTCGACGGATTCACGCGACTGTGGGGTGCGGCGACCCTCGACGGCGACCGAGGGCGTGGTGCCTATCGGGCCGTGCTCGCGGAGCGGCTGCGGGAGAGCGCGGCGCGCGGTGCGGCGACCGCGCTGGTCAAGGGCCGCGTCGCGACCTCGGCGCCGATCCTCGCCAGGGCCGGATTCACGCGGTACGGAGACGAGCGCGCGTACCGCCTGACGCGCTGACGCGGTGACCCGTCACGCGTTGCCGTGCTGACGCGCTGCCGTGCTGACGCGCTGCCATGCTCGCGCGGTGCCGTGCTGACGCGCTGCCGTGCTCACGCACTGTCGTGCTGACCCGTCACGCGTTGCCGTGCTGCCGCGCTGACGTGCTCCCGCGCTGACGTCGCCTCGGGCCGCCCGGGGTCGGGCCGCCCGGGTCAGACGGTGCCGTACAGGCGGTCGCCCGCGTCGCCGAGGCCGGGCACGATGTAGCCCTTCTCGTTCAGGCGTTCGTCGAGGGCACCCAGCACCAGGGTCACATCGCGGTCGCCGGCCATCGCCTCGATCGCGGCGACGCCCTCGGGGGTGCCGAGCAGGCAGATGGCCGTGACGTCTTTCGCGCCGCGGTCGAACAGGAACTGGATGGCCGCGGCCAGCGACCCCCCGGTCGCGAGCATCGGGTCGATCGCGAAGCACTGCCGGTCGCTGAGGTCGTCCGGCAGCCGCTCGGCGTAGGTGGTGGGCTCGAACGTCTCCTCGTCGCGGACCATGCCGAGGAAGCCGACCTCGGCGGTCGGGAGCAGCTTCACGAGGCCTTCGAGCATGCCGAGGCCGGCGCGCAGGATGGGGACGACGATGGGGCGCGGCTCGGAGATCTTGACGCCCGTGGTGGTGGTGACCGGGGTCGTGATCTCCACCGGCGACACCTTCACGTTGCGCGTGGCCTCGTACGCCAGGAGGGTCACGAGCTCCTCCGTCAGCTGCCGGAACACGGGCGACGGGGTGCGCGCGTCGCGCAGCACCGAGAGCTTGTGGGTGATGAGGGGGTGGTCGGCGACGTGAACACGCATGGATACAGGCTAATGCGCCGCGACCGCGCGCACGACATCGGTCCTCCGGGGCGCCGCTGGCGCTGCCGTAGGCTCGACGCATGACCGCCGCCGACCGCACTGCGATGCAGCGCGCGCTCGTGCTGGCCGCGGAGGCCGCCGCAGACGCCGAGATCCCGGTGGGCGCCGTGGTGCTCGACGCCCAGGGGCGGATGCTCGCGGAGGGCCGCAACACGCGGGAGACCACGCACGACCCGACCGGTCACGCCGAGGTCGTGGCCCTGCGGGCGGCCGCGGCGGCACTCGGCTCGTGGAACCTCGACGGCTGCACGCTCGTGGTGACGCTGGAGCCGTGTCTCATGTGCGCCGGCGCGATCCTGCAGGCGCGCGTCGGGCGCGTGGTGTTCGGCGCGTGGGACGACAAGGCGGGTGCGGCCGGGTCGATGTACGACGTGCTGCGGGACCGGCGTCTTCCCTACCGTGCGGAGGTCATCGGCGGGGTCGACGATGAGGCGTCCACCGCGCTGCTGCGTGACTTCTTCGCGCAGCGGCGGTGACTGCCGGGTCGGATCACTGCGCGACCGCCGCGCCTCAGTCCGAGGACTTGAGCACGAACACGTCCGTCGAGGGCTCCGGGTCGATCGCGGGGCGGTACACGTCGGGCTCGATGTAGACGACGCGCGCCACCGGAACGGCCTCGCGGATGCGGCTCTCGATCGCGTCGATGTCGTCGGCGACCTCGCGCAGGGGCTTGTCGGCGTTGAGGGCGATCTTCGCGGCGACCATGAGCTCGTCCGGCCCGAGGTACAGGGTCTTCAGGTGGATGATCTTCTCGATCTCCGGGCCGTCCGTGATCGCGTCCACGATGCGGTCCTCGTCGGCCTGCGTGGCTCCCTCGCCCACCAGGAGGCTCTTCGTCTCGACGCCGAGCACGATCGCGATCAGCACCAGCAGCACGCCGATCATGACGGTGCCGAGCGCATCGAAGAGGGGGTTGCCGGTGAGGAGGGTGAGGCCCACGCCGAGCAGCGCGAACGTCAGACCGGTCAGGGCGCCGACGTCCTCGAGCAGCACGACCGGAAGCTCGGGGGCCTTGGCGCGTCGCACGAACGACCGCCACGACTGGCCCCGGTCGCGCACGAGATTGCTCTCCTTCACGGCGGTGCGCAGCGAGAACGACTCCAGGCCGATCGCGATCAGCAGCACGACGAGAGGCAGCCACCACCAGGTCTTGTCGAGCTCGTGGGGGTTCGTGAGCTTCTCGACGCCCTCGTAGATGGCGAAGAGGCCGCCGACCGAGAACAGGATGATCGAGACGACGAAGGCGTACACGTAGCGTTCGCGTCCGTAGCCGAACGGGTGCGCGCGGTCGGCTCGGCGCTGGGCCTTGCGTCCGCCGAGCATGAGGAGGAGCTGGTTGCCCGAGTCGGCGACCGAGTGGATGGCCTCCGCGAGCATGGAGGCGGAGCCGGAGAGGGCCCACGCGAGGAACTTCGCGAGAGCGATGCCCAGGTTCGCCAGGAACGCCGCGACGATGGCCTTGCTTCCTCCGGATGCACTCATGCGTCGAGTCTAGAACCGCCGGTCGGGGGACGCCGGAGCGCCCGCCGTAGGATGACCACATGGCTGACTCGCTTCCCTCCCTCGCGTTCCTCGGTGCCGGTTCGATGGGCGGGGCGATCCTCCGCGGCGTGCTCGCATCGGGCGTCCCGGTCGACGGCGGGATCACCGCGACGAACCGCACGACGGAGAAGGCGGCGTCGTTCGATGGGCTCGACGGGGTGACCAGCATCGCGCTGTCCGAGCGGCCGGAGGGCAACGCCGAGGCGGTGTCCGGCGCCCGGATCGTGCTGGTGGGCGTCAAGCCCGCGATGGTGCCGGAGCTGCTGCGCGAGATCGCTCCGCACCTGACCGCCGACACGATCGTCGTCAGCCTCGCCGCCGGGGTCACCCTGCAGACGTTCGCCGACCACCTGGGCACCGGAGCGCGCGTGATCCGGTCGATGCCGAACACGCCGTCGACCGTCCGCAAGGGCGTGACCGGCCTCGCCGCCGGGGCCGCGGCGACCGCGGACGACGTGGCGCTCGTGCGACGCCTGTTCGAGACGGTCGGCGCGGTGATCGAGGTGCCGGAGTCGCAGATCGACGCGCTGTCCACGATCTCCGGCTCGGGCCCCGCGTACGTGTTCCTCCTGATCGAGGAGGTCACCACGGCGGCCATCGGGATGGGGTTCACCGAGGCGGATGCGCGGCTCATGGTCGAGCAGACCTTCATCGGTGCGACCGCCCTGCTCGACGCGTCGGGCGAAGACCCGGCCGAGCTGCGGCGCCGTGTGACCAGTCCCAAGGGCACCACCGAGCGCGCCGTCGCCGTGCTGCAGGACGCCCACCTCGACCGGACCTTCGCCGAGGCCGCCGCGGCCGCGCTCGCCCGCGCGAAGGAGCTCGCCGCGGGGGCGTGACATGCGGCTGCGGGTCGAGGGGGAGATCTGGTTCTGGCGCGGGCCGGCGCCGTTCCACTTCGTCACGGTGCCGCCGGTCGAGAGCGCGATGATCCACGATGTCGCCGCCGTCGTCACCTATGGCTGGGGCATGATCCCCGCGACGGTGACGATCGGCGGCACGACCGTGACCACCGCGCTGTGGCCGAAGGACGGCGGCTACATCGTGCCGATCAAGAAGGTGCTGCAGGATCGGGAGGGGCTCGGCGTGGGCGATGCGGTCGAGGTCGTCCTCGACATCGACGCCTGACCCCCGCGGGGCTCAGCCCTCGCTCGACACCTCCGCGAGCACCTCCGGCCACCGCCGTTCGAGCGTCTTGCCGCCCAGCACGGTCCCGCCCCACACGGCGGCGGTCCCGATCACGACCGCGCACGCCAGACTCACCCAGCCCAGCGGCGGCATCCAGATCGCGGCGATCCCGAAGCCCAGAGCCGGGCCGCCCAGGATCAGCGTGATCGGCGACATGATCAGCATCGCGAGGAAGGACTGTGCGCCGCCCGCCGATCCGCGACCGAACGGGTTCGCCTCGGGAGCGGGAGCGCGACCGGGGAGGAACGCGCCCACCCACGCGCCCGCGCCGGCCGACACCGCCATCAGGCCGAGCGCCGCGCCGAGGCTCGCGGGCAGCAGGTCCGGTCGTCCGGCGACCAGGCACGTCGCCACGCACAGGGCGATCGTGACCGGGAGGCCGATCAGCCCGAAGCCGAGCAGCCGTCCCGCCCGGTCTGCGGTGCCGCTGACACCGGTCAGGATGTGCAGGGCGACCGCGTCGTTGTCGTAGGCGATGGCCAGCTGCACGATGCTCCCCGCGAGGAGAGCGTTGATGGCCGGGATCAGCACGATGGCGGGAGCGAGTCCCACGGACTCCTCCCGCAGGCCGTTCATCACGGCGAGACCGAGGAAGATCGCGGGCAGGATCAGCAGCATCACCACATTGACGACCTGGCGCGGGTCGCGGCGGAAGTAGTGGAGCGTGCGGCCCGCGATCGCACCGACCGGTCCCGCCGGCAGCATCCGGTCGAGCAGGCCGCCCGAGCGGACCCGGCCGCCCCCGCTGGACACGAGAGGTGCCGTGAGGCGGGCGTCGAGGTGGACGCGGGCCGCGACCCAGAGGAGCACGACCGTGCCGACGGCGATGAGCAGCCGGAGCAGTGCGACCCCCACCGCCCCCTGCGCGAGCGCCGCGGGAACCCCGAACACGGCGGCGACCGGGGTCCAGGCGGCGACCTCGGCCACGGTGGCGAACGCCCCGCCGACGTCGTGCACGGTCGTCAGCGCCTGGAGCCCGATGTTCAGCAGCAGTCCGGACGACGCCAGCAGCACGACACCCACCGTGAGCACGAGGTCGCGGGTGCGGCGCCGGGCGAGCCACTTCCCGAGCAGCCCGCTCACGACGCGGGCGCCCAGCACGCAGGTCGCCAGGGCTACCGGGATGAGGACGAACGCGGCGAGCAGGGCGAGCACGTCGACCGACCAGCCGAGGAGCATCAGCAGCAGGGCGAGTGCGGTGCCGATGCCGCCGATCGTGGTGACGCCCGCGACCACGAGCCCCGGGAGCATCCGCTTCGCCGTGACCGGCAGCAGGGCGAACCGGTCGGGCGCCAGGGCGTCGTCGCCGCTTACGAGGATCGACCCGACCCACCAGCCGAGCATGATCACGGCTCCCGTCAGCACGAGCGCGGTCACGGCGGCGTCGGGCGCACCGATCCGCAGCAGCACGAGCCCCACCGTCAGGGTCGCGAGGATGCCGACGGCCAGGAGGCCGACCACGACGAGCGTGACGATCATCCACGGGTTGCGCGCGAGCTGGTGACCGAGCTGACGCAGCCGCAGGCCTACGAGGAGCGCAACCACGCGAGCGTCTCCGTTCCCAGGTCGTGGGCGCCGACGAGCGACAGGAAGCGCTGCTGCAGCGTCATCCCGGCTCGGACCTCATCGAGTTCTCCGTGCGCCAGCAGCCGCCCCTCGGCGACGATCGCGACGCGGTCGCACATCGACTCGACCAGCTCCATGACGTGACTGGACAGCACCACCGTGCCGCCGCTGTCGACGAAGGCGCGCAGGATCTGCCGGATGGTCTGACCCGACACCGGGTCGACGGCCTCCAGCGGTTCGTCCAGCAGCAGCAGCCGCGGCGCGTGGATCAGCGCGCACGCCAGGCCGATCTTCTTGCGCATGCCGGCGGAGTAGTCCACGACGAGGGTGTCGCGGTCGTCGCCGAGGCCCAGCGCGTCGAGCAGCTCGCCGGTGCGGGTGTGCACCTCGGCCTCGGGCATGCCGCGGAGCAGGCCGGTGTAGCGCAGCAGCTCGGCGCCGGTGAGGCGGTCGAGCATGCGGATCCCGTCGGGGAGCACGCCCATGAGCGCCTTCGCCCCCGCCGGGTCCTGCCAGACGTCGTGTCCGAGCACCCACGCCGAGCCCGCGTCCGGACGCAGCAGCCCCGTCGTCATCGCCAGCGTGGTGGTCTTGCCCGCACCGTTCGGGCCGAGCAGGCCGAGCATCGATCCGGCGGGGACGTCGAGCGAGAGGCCGTCGACGGCGACCTTCTGGCCGAACTGCTTGCGGAGCCCGCGGAGGGCGAGCACGGGAGGGGCCGGGGCGTGGTCGGTCATGGCCCCCATCCCATCACGCGGGAGTCGAGCGACGCATCCACCGCGAGGGGGAGTCGGGATGGGGCGCGGTCAGCGGTCCAGGGCGGCGAAGCGCTCGATATCGCTGTTGGTGCCCGACACGATGATGAGGTCGTGGTTGGTGACGATGGTGTTCGCCTCGGCGTAGCGGAACGGCTTGCCGGGGCTCTTCACGCCGACGACGGTGACCTTGTACTTCGAGCGCACGCCGGACTCGTTCAGGCCGACGCCGCGGATGAACTTCGGCGGGTACATCTTGGCGAGCACGAAGTCGTCGTCGAAGCGGATGAAGTCGAGCATGCGACCGCTCACCAGGTGGGCGACGCGCTCGCCGGCCTCGCGCTCGGGGTAGATCACGTGGTTGGCGCCGACGCGGGCGAGGATCTTGCCGTGCGACTGGGAGACGGCCTTGGCCCAGATCTGCGGGACCTTGAGGTCGACGAGGTTCGCGGTGATGAGCACGGATGCCTCGATCGAGGAGCCGACCGCGACGACCGCGACCTGGAAGTCCTGGGCGCCGATCTGGCGCAGGGCGTCGATGTTCCTGGCATCGGCCTGCACGGTGTGGGTGACCCGCTCCGACCACTTCTGCACGAGCTCGAGATTGTCGTCGATCGCGAGGACCTCGCGGTCGAGACGGTCGAGCTCACCGGCGCACGCCGCACCGAACCGGCCGAGGCCGATGACGAGGACGGGGGCGTCTCCGCGCAGGACTTCAACCAACGATCGGCCTTTCCACCGGCAGTGAGTAGTACTGCGTTCGCGACGTCGCGGCGACTGCCGCGGCGAGAGTCACTGTACCAACGCGCCCCATGAAGATGGTCGCGGCCATGACGTACGAGGCGGAATCCGGCAGCTCGCCGGTCAGGCCCGTCGAGAGGCCGACGGTGCCGAACGCGGAGATGACGTCGAACAGCACGTGGCTGATGTCGGCCTTCGTGATCTGCGCGATCACGATGGTCGACAGGGCCACGATGGTCGCTCCCCACGCGACGACGCTGAGGGCGACGCGCTGCACGTCGCTCGGGATGCGCCGCCCGAAGGCCTCGACCGACTGGCGTCCCTTCGCCTCCGACCACACCGCGATCGCGAGCACGGCGAGGGTGGTCACCTTGATGCCTCCCGCGGTCGACGCGGAGCCGCCGCCGACGAACATGAGCATGCTCGCCGCGAGCAGGGAGGAGCCGTTGAGATCGTCCATCTCGATCACGTTGAAGCCG